>NZ_CP162144.1 GCF_040833965.1 Leptospira sp. WS39.C2 | reverse complement strand
ACAACTTCTGTCGATGCAGAAGTAGTAGCGATTGCACCACCAGCCACAGTACCAGTGACAGCAAGTCCCCCTCCTAATACCGTTTGTCCCGTTGTAACGCCGACATAACTCATGGGAGCTAAAATATATTTTCCTGAAGATTCAGTTACAAATGCTGCTGATTTTACAGAGTAAGCAGACGATTTCCTTGACATTGCAGATGTTATTTTTGCACTTTTATCCATCGATTGAATGGACTCATGAAGCACAACTTCAGTACTATTGATAATTGATCCTAACACAAGTTCAATGCTCGGGGCAGTTAAATATACAACACCTTTTCCTGTTAAAGTGATAGTTTCAACAAGACCATACATAGTTGTTCCAGCTGCATTTGCACCCAAGGCAACAGGATAAATCAATCCATTCCAAGTCACATAACCAACAGACAATAATGCCATTTTTCCAACAGGTTTGATGATACTATCATAAAGGATGGCCTTTGCAGCTCTTGAAAATGATTTTAACAAAGCAGTTGGAACCCCTTCATCCTTATCTGCTATCGCTTCAATTTCACCTTTAGCTTTTTTTAATTCCTCGTTTGTATCTTTTCCATATTGGAAAATTGTTTCTTTCCAACTACCAAAGATTGATTCAGAAACAGATGATCTTATATCATTGATTTCTGTATTACGGCTAAAAAATCCACCCTTTCTAAAATCTTCATAAGATTCATTCCAAGAGGATTTTAATGCATCATCTAAATCAATATATCCATATACCGTTGATTCAAAATCTTTTTGAAAATTTTCTTGGTATTTTTGAAATCTTTTTTTTGCAGAAGGCGAATTGTCTTTTGGCATTTCTCGATTGAGTTGCATGTCAGCCCATTCGTCCCATTCTTTCCGAATTTCAACAGATTTATCAATCACTGCTTGGTGGCTTTGTTTTCCTCGATCAAAGGAAGAACCAATCAATCCATACGATTCTGCAACTGAAGCATACATAATAAACAAACCAGGTTTAGTTGCATTCTCACTTAAATACTGACGAACTGCTTCACCTTTGGCATTTATATTCCCAGCGGTTTTCCAGCTCATCTTTGATCCTTCTTTGACAATGACGACCGATTCACTGGCTTTAATCATTGATTTCGAAAATTGTTCCGCAGCAAAATCATATCTTTTTCCTAAAATCGAAATGGTTGCTTCTTCCATCGGAGGAATAAATTTTATACTTGTACCTTTTACAGGTAAAGCACCTTGGTAATACAAAGAAGAGTGACCTTCTATTACCAATTTTTTCGTATTCTTCAGTGGATCTTCCGCCCTTTTGTCCGATCCAGAACACGAGACTAAAAAAGCGAATAGAAGTATTTGTTTGCTGTATTGATAAACACGATAAAAATTCATTTAGATTCTACCTTCTTTTTTTCGGAACGTTTTAATTGTTCAGACATTTCGGCATCCAATACTTTTTTTATAATTTTAGGATCTGCAGTTAAAACTTTTACTCGCCCTTGTTTTTTTGCTTCTTCTAAATTGACTACAGTCCCTGTTGGAATATCTTCATCACCAACATAATTTCCTTTTACAACTGCAATTACGATTCTTGGGCCATCATAGGTAATGAGAATTGTACCATCAACAGCAGTGAGGAGGATTTGCGGTGGTAATGCAGTGAGAGCCGTATAACTTAATACAACTCCAGAACTCATGGTATACATACCAGCCTCTGCAACACCGGTAGTTAAATCGTAAGTCATTCCAGTTGCATATGCTGCCGACTCATATCCCAACCCTCCAGTAGTCCCAATAGCACCACTTGCTGTTGTAGCGGCAACGGAAGTCACCTGATTGAATAGAGCAAGGGATGTTCCTGACGTGTATGTGGGGAGAGTTGCAGATGCCGATAAGATTCCCATAGAGCTAAACAAACCTGCTTCCAAAGTTGGAGAAAAAACTCTGTATCCTGATTTAGTTCCATAATAAAAAACCAATCCAGTTGAAACTAATGCATTTGAAGAAAAGTTCATTCCTTGTGAAAGAGGAACATAAACTCCATTGACCATCAATATCTCGCCAGTATTGACAGTTGTTTTTGTTACAGGAGATAAAACGACTTCTTTCAATGCGATGGAATATCCCTGAAAAATATCGATTAGCGCAAGTAAGGAATTGTCTCTTTCGCCTGATTCTTCATAATTTCGTGAAAATTCATCAGATGCTTTTCGAAATGAATTACCCCAAGAATCCATAATATTGTTAGAATTATTCTTAAGAGTAGATACAAATAACTGATTTAATTGCGAAGACTTTTTGTCCCTAGAGTCAGCATATCGATCTAGTTCTTTGTCTAGAATGTCAAAATCTGATTTTACCCTAGGTACTAAATAAACATATCCTAATACAAACCGATCACCAGCTTCATTAAAACTATACTTTGATAATTTCCATTCTTCTTTTGAAAGTTGTAACCCTGCATCATAAATATCTTCAGTTCTTTGCCCTGACTCAGTATACCCTTCCTTTGTCCAATTGACAACTGCGTCCATGGTATTCCCAAGTTTTCCAGGAAAATCTACACTCCGCTTCTTCAATTTTACGAGTACCATCGCTCTAGCAACATTGGCACTCATTAGATTGTCTTTCGTTAGATCGATCCCTTTTTTTCCCGAAGGGATAACAGCCCAACCATGTTCGTATAAATTTTTCCTCGAACCAATGGAATTTGCAGTTAATGGTGCTATTTTTTTAAAAGTCTGTGGTTTGTTAGCGGAAATAACGGATTCACCGAATACCTTTTCGGATTTTTGTTTTCCTAAACAATTGGAGAAAACGGAAAATAATAGTAACAAAATACAATAAAATCGATTCAATTGGAACTTCATAAGTTGTGAGAACATTAGAGAATGAAATGTTTCATGCAACTTAAAAAAATCCCAATATTGCTTAATCCATGTTTAGTGAAACAAATTTACTACATTCCAGAAATTGAATGACCTATCCTGGTATTTTCAAATACTTAACACATGAAAAAATTAAACATATACTTTGCAATCATTGCCATTGTATTATGTGTTTTGGTTATCATTAGAAGAAACGATCTTAGTTTCAACAAACTTGTTTCATTATTTGCCATTTCACCAAAATCCGAAATTTTTGATTTTAATACCCTAGACCATTTGGTAAAACAAAAATTAAACACAAAGTTTACCGCCACTCCCGAATATAAAATCCCAGGACTAGATGGGATTAGTTTTGAAGACTATAGACAAATCGAATACAAACCAGATGTTGCTATCTGGAAAAATCTTGCCCTACCCTATCAACTTCATTTTTTCCATCCAGGTCATATCTATAGCAACGGGATCAAAATTTACGAAATAATAGAAGAAAAACCAGTAGAAATTCCCTATGATTCTTCACGATTCAATTTTGGTAACTTACCTTTAACTGATGATTTTTTTGAATTAAGTAAAAAACTCCAATACACTGGGTTCAGAGTACATTATCCAATCAATCATAAAGAAGCCTTAGAAGAATTTTTGGTTTTCCAAGGTTCTTCTTATTTTCGTGCATTGTCAAAAAACCAAGTTTACGGACTTTCAGGAAGGGGACTTGCGATCAATACTGGACCAGATAACAAAGAAGAATTCCCAATCTTTGAAAGTTTTTACATCAAACGACCAGAAAAAAATGACAAAGCGATCACCATTTACGCAATTATGAATAGTGTCTCTGTGGTAGGAGCTTATGAATTTTATATTTTACCAGGAGAAGTGACGACCATTGACATACGTGCGAAAATTTACTTAAGAAAAAAAATCAAACGCCTCGGATTCTCTCCTATTACATCAATGTTCCTCTATGGTGAATCTAATATTCCAATTTTAGGAAACATACATCCCGAAATCCATGACTCCGATGGACTTCTCACATATTTAGGTGAAAACAATTGGGAATGGAGACCCTTAATCAATCCGAAAAAAACACAACTCACAAAAATCCCTTTAAATCATCCAGTTGGTTTTGGCCTCATACAACGAGACCGAAAATTCAAAAGTTACCAAGATGAAAAGCTAAAATACCACCTAAGACCCAGTTTGTGGGTGGAACCTAAAGGAGATTGGGGCAAAGGAAATTTATACTTACTTGAATTTACAACTAATTTGGATTCCGATGATAACGTTACAATATTCTGGGAACCCGTGATTCCACCGAATCTAAATGAAG
Source organism: Leptospira sp. WS39.C2 (assembly GCF_040833965.1). Classification (NCBI taxonomy): domain Bacteria; kingdom Pseudomonadati; phylum Spirochaetota; class Leptospiria; order Leptospirales; family Leptospiraceae; genus Leptospira; species Leptospira iowaensis. The sequence continues at coordinate 67,924 of NZ_CP162144.1, read as the reverse complement.
GATACGAAATCCAATACAAACTTAGTTATACAGAAAAATCTCCAGGCAACCATACACTTGGAAAATCATCTTCTTATTACAAAGGAATTGATCCATTATTTCCAAAAGAAAAAATGTTAACCTTGTATTTTACTGGTGAGAATTTGAAATCTTTGGATCCGAAAACTCTACTAACAGCCAATATAAGAAATAGTTTAATTCCACCCGAATCCATTCGATACAAAATCGAAAAGATACCTGAATTGGATCAGTGGAGATTACAAATTTGGCATTCTTCCAGTATAGAAATTTCAGAATGGGAAGTGTATCTAGAACATAACCAAGAAAAAATTACAGAAACATGGATTTATCGAGATGGAATTTCAAAATAAAACTGAGTATGAGATAGAGTTTAGTGAACGAATAAGAACTTATTTGTTGTTAAATGGAATTCAAAACGAGTTTTCCATCGCAAACACAATTACAAATTTTTTGAGTTTAAACCAAATCTCTCACAATTGGGAAAAAGACTGGTCTATGTGGATCCAATATACTTTCAAAACAGATCTCATGCAAAACCACAAACTTCCGTTCCCTGATCGTTCCTGGCAATTTGGATCAATGGTACCGAAAGAATCCGAATGGAAAAGAGAATCAAAAAAATCAAGAGACTCCTTGATCAGTTCATTTAAACCTTTCTTTATCATTGCTTCAATTTTTATATGGAGCGCTTTGTATTATTTAATCATTTTTAGGTTGTTATGATATATTTACACCGAAGTTTATTTTTTTTCGTTTTTATGATTCCGATCGTGATTGGTCTGACAACGTTTTCTGAAATTATCTCTTTTGGAGGTATCGAACTCACTGAATATTACCAATTCATAACCTTACTTTTTCTGCTACCGATGTTATCTTATGGAGCTACAACCTCATTATTTGGGTTTATCTTATCCTTTTTCAAAAAAGGTGACCCGTTTTTAAGAGCAAAAAAAATTCCAACAGCAGAACTTAATTTTGCAAAGCTCGAATCTGTGCCTGTCGCACTTGTAATGCCTGTCTACGAAGAAAACGAAGTTTCGATTTTTGCAAGGATCAAAGTCATCTATGAATCTTTAGAAAAATTTCATAGTTTACCCAAACTAGATTTTTTTATATTAAGTGACACTCGAACACCTGAAAAATGGATCAAAGAGGAATCCGCCTATCTTCAATTATGTGAATCTACGAAAAATTTTACAAAATTCCACTACCGCAGGCGAAAAAGTAATCTCAATGGAAAAAGTGGGAACATTGCAGATTTTTGCAGGAGATGGGGAAATCAATATGAATACATGATCATATTGGATGCGGATAGTTTAATGAGTGGAGATACTATCATACAACTTATCGCATTAATGCAAATTAATCCAAATGCAGGAATCATCCAAACTAATTCAAAATTATTTCGTTCTACTACTCTATTCCAAAAAATAACTGAGTTTTCCTCCTATTTATTTAGTTCTTTTTTCCTAAAAGGTGCAAGTTTTTGGCAGATCAATTCCAATAGTTATTGGGGTCACAACGCAATCCTTCGAATCAAACCTTTTATGGAATATTGTGCACTCCCCCACTTACCAGAATACGGTGGGTTAGGTGGCAAAATCCTAAGCCATGATACGGTGGAAGCAAGTCTCATGCGAAAAGCTGGTTATGATGTTTTGTGTGCTTATGAATTAGAAGGTAGTTACGAAGAAAATCCCCCAAATATCATCGACGTCTTAAAACGAGACCAAAGATGGTGCCAAGGGAACCTCCAACACTTTTGGTTTTTATTCGGTAAAAAAATACCATTTATTAATAGAATCCATATCTTGAGTGGAATTTTATCTTACCTAAATTCGCCAATTTGGTTTTGTTATATTCTTTTAAGTTTGTGGAACTACTTAGAAGATAGTAAATTCCTAAATTACTCTATGTTACCTGAGGAATTTGAATACTTCAAAGCTCAGATTTATGACCCGTTATATTTAAAACTTTTGTATTTATCATTAATACTTTTATTTTTGCCAAGAGTTTTGAGTTATATTTCTTTACCTATCAAACAGATTTTCAGCAAGTTCCCTGCGTTTTTCTTGGAAACTTTTTTTTCAATTCTTATCGCACCAATTTATATGATATACCATAGTATATTTGTAGTTTCCATTTTATTAAATAAAAAGATTTCCTGGGGACCTCAAAACAGGGATGCGGAAACCAGTTATCCCATTTCCTACATTTTGTCTTCATTCTTTGGAATCACAATCCTCGGAATTGTTTCTGCTTATATAAGTTATACATATTCACTAATGTTATTCTTTTTGACTTTGCCCATCTGGATTGGTTGGGCTTTATCCATTCCCCTTGTCATTTTCACAGGAAAAGAACAAAAAAAACTAAACCGATTCTTTGATCTCTCGTATTGGAATCCAAATACAGAACTGTTCCACCAATTAAAGGAAAATCTAAAATTGAATCATAACATAAATATTGAAGGAAAAGAAATATTTTATGCTCTTGTCCATCCTAAGTTTCACCAAAAACACAAACAACTCCAAGGAAATAAATCTTATATTTCGAAACTATCCAAATCCAATACTATAGATTTTGAACGATTGCTGAAAAAAGGCCCAGAATATTTGGATCGAAAAAAACTTCTCAACATACTATCCAACCGAGAATTGTTAGATTTATTTTATACTCAATTTTGGAGTTCCGAAAAATCGAATTGGGGGCCATATTGGAAACAAATTTGGAAAGAAATCAACCCATCTTCTTTTCCATAATCCTCCAGTAATAAGAGGACCGTTTCCAATCTTCGATAAAACCACAATGTCCACCTTTTGATTCAATCACTACTTCAAGAAAAGCAGAACTTGGAATTTCAGTGAATTCTTTCCATGGGATCACTGGATCATCCATCGATGTTAGAATCGTAGTTGGAACTTGTATCGATTTGAAAAACAAATCATTCAATGTATAAGAATTAAAATATTCATCAACAGAACCAAACTTAGAAAATTCTTTTACCATTTTATCCGTTAAATCCATCACCGTTTGGTATCGATCCAAATCATGGAAAGAGTACAAATGAGGAAACAATTCTCCTTTTTTTACTAAGGAAGATTTCCAAGACTTCAAAAAATATTTCCGTAGAAAAGGATGTTCATCCATTTTAATGGTAGCTCGTTTTGGATCCAAAGCGGGACTAAAAGCAAAACAATGTTTTAATCCTGGAATTTTATTATCTGCTTTTGCAGATGAATGTCGACTCGCCATCCGTAATACAAAGTTTCCACCGAGTGAAAATCCAGCTAAGTATATTGGTAATTTCGTTTTATTTGATTTTGATAAATCAAGAACACCATCATAAGTTTCCGCAAGTAAACTCCCATTAAATATCCCTTCATTTAAATGGTGAGTGTCTCCATGGTCTCTTAAATTCAAACGATAGACTGAAAAATCTTTTGCTAAAAAATGTTTGGTGGTACGGATGATATAACTAGAATTGATACTCCCTTCCCACCCATGGACCAAGATCACAATCCCTTTTGGATTCGTTACCTCATGAACCTTTGCAAGTAAGGTAACTCCTTCTTTTGTTTTGATAGACTTCCAAATACCATTGTGATTTTTCCCATACAATTTGTCTGAATTCGACTTGAAGGAAGCCAGAAATGATTGCACCATCGGGCCCGAAAAGAAAGGAATAGGTTTAAACAAACTCATCTTGATTCCATCCTATTCTTGATCAAAAGAGTTATTTTTCAATAAATTATCCAACTCCATTTTGAAATGGACCTCTTTCCGTTGACAAACTTTTCCTATCGGCTAAAATTCCTGTATGAAATATTCCCCGATTCTACTCCTATTTTTCCTGATCACATGCCAAACCTATTCCCCATGGAAATCCGAATGGAAACAAAAGGACGGCATCGAAGTATTTTATGCGGCAGTTTCAGCTAAAGCAAGTGCTCAAGCAATCGAATCAGGAAGTCTTGCGATGCGACGAACCACCTGCGTAAATGCTACAAACCTATTATCTACATCACCCAAACTAACAAACATTTTGTTAGAACAGGAGTCGGTTGAACTCACTGAAACCGAAATGAAGGACTTAGCCCGTCTCATCTCCGCTCATAAAATTAAACCCAAACAAGATTCCTGCCAATCCGAAGAAGGTGGTTTTTTCCTTTCGAGCCCCGCTTGGGAAAATTGCCAATGCCTTTATACCATCGAATACCCAGGTGGAAGGGCACAATTTCGCAAGGACCTGGTCCAAGTGAAATAGATCAGTTAAGAACCAGGGGTTACGAGCCATTGTTCCCAATACCTTCGCTGTAACCCCGAAAGTTCTTCTGGTCCCTCTAACGCAAGCATTGATATTCTTGTCGATTCAGACAATTTACCAGATGACCAACTCAAAAATGTTTTCCAATTTTCTATCTCATCCGATTTGTTTGCTTTAAATTGTATATTATTCTGTTTTTGGTATATAGGATAAGGAGTCGCCTTCTCATACAATCCTGCTTTGGATTTACTTCCAAACCCCCCACTCTCTTCCGTAACATTTTTCGCTTTTTGATTCGGATCCATGTACGTGGCTTCAGATTTTACAATTGGTAAAATTGGTTTCAAAAAACGTCTCCTTCCATCAAACTTAGTTTGGACAAGGAGCCCTTTCTGTTTTAATTGTGAGACCAATCGCGATACAGTATCTTGTTTTAATCGCAAGACCTTTGCTAAATATTCATTGGATGCATAACACCCATCTTTAGAATCTAAGGATACAATTTCTGCATACAACCGAATTTGGTTTGGATTCAAGTCCAATTCATATATCCATTGTGGAACCCAAACTCCCGTTCTTTCTTTAACCTTCATTTTCCCTCTCCATATCCAACAGAGACCTTCGGTGTCCAAAAAACATTTCTGCTTTCTGGTTTTTTTGCGATTGTTGATAGACATAGCTAACGCATCGCAAATCGATTTGGAAGTTTTAACAAACGTCCATAATTGGAATCCAAATGGAATTCCAGGTGATGTATGTAGCGGTATAATTGTGGAAGACCGCTTTAGTAGAGCCGAGGAACACCTCCCCTACTCTTACTTCCAATCACCAGATTGGTTTTTTTTGTCAACTCTAATGTGACATAATATTTATAGAGAAAAAGAGGCTAATTTTTTAGGCAAACTCAGATTTGTTTTGATAGGGGAGGGAAGGAAGTCTTTCTGGACTGCTTCCACACAATCCAGAAAGTTTACATCACCCAGTAAGAGGGTTAACTTCATCATTCATAATACAAAAAATAGTACAAGAATTTTTCTGAATTAAAATCTGTTTTTTTAATTTGATTTGGGCGCATCGAATCTGCAAAATATCCTAAAATTTTATACCAACGACCAGGCTCTCCGCTCCAATCTCACCCTACGGGCTTCGATTTCCACTTCGATCCTTTGCGCGGGATTTTGTTAATATTCCAAACTCCAAAAACTTCTTTTTGGTAAGGTACGCCGGCGTACTTTTTAAAAATTAATCTCAATTTTCTAATTTTCATTGCAGCAGAATGTGGTTCTTAAAAAATAAATCTGCAATGAAAATCATTACGGTTGCCAATATCAAAGGTGGAACATCAAAATCCACCACAGCAATTCATCTTGCTCTAGCTTTATCCAAAAAAGGATCAACACTTGCGATCGATATGGATCCACAAGCTGACCTTTCGGACTTCTTTTTCCCCGAGGAACCAGTTGAATTTTTCGATACAGGCAACACTTTGTCTGTATTAAATGCAGAAACTACGTTAAGTGAATCGGTAAAAAGATCTAATAATGTGGATGTACTCCCTTCAATCATTGAGTTATCCGATTTGAGTTATCTGGCCTCAAAGGACTTTTCAATCATTCCACGATTAAAAAACGTACTGTCAAAAACCAAGTATGACTATGTTGTTATCGATACCCCAGGCTCAGGATCCTCAGAAAACATTACCTCTTATTTACCAGCATCAGTGATTTTAGTGCCAGTCACTCCATCAAAATGGGCAGTCCGTACAGTGGCCCAAGTATTAAAAAAGGTAAATGAAGCAGAAAGATTCGACGAACAGAGCAAAAAAAAATCTGTAATGATTCTACCCTCTCAATGGGGAACTTCCCAAAAACAAATGGACTTACTCGACAAACTTAAAAACATAAAATCCTTAAAAATTTTAGAACCAATCCCAAAAAATGAAAGTATTCGGGACCGTACAGAGACTGGGAAACCTCTTCAAGAAGGAAGTGCTCCTTGGAAAACTTTTGAAAATTTAGCGGAGATTTTGAAATAAAGTACGCTGGCGTACTTTACCACTTTTTATGAAACACAAAACAAGTTATAACCCGGCAGATATTCTATCCAAAGCCGCAAATCGTACATCGACTATCAATCCTTTCCTTAGTTCTGAAAATACAAATAACCACCAAACTATAGACATTCCAATGGACCAAATCATAACAGAAAACAATCCAAGGAAAACTTTTAACGAATTGAGCATTCGAGAACTGGCGGACTCTATTTCGCAATATGGTCTTTTGCAACCAATTGTAGTTAGAAAAAAAGCCGGTAAGTACGAACTCATCAATGGAGAGAGACGTTTTCGTGCACATAAACTTCTGAAATCAAAAACAATTCCAGCCATTGTAAAAAATGTCGAACAAATTGATGTTACAAAATTACCAGAAATCAAATTGGTTGAAAACCTTCAGAGGGAAGATCTTTCTGAAGCTGACCTCGCTTTATCTCTCCAGGAATTAAAAAATCGGCACAAAGAAACAAACGAACAGTTAGCGAAACGAATCAACAAATCAGGCCAATGGGTAAAAACTAAAATTACACATGCAGAAATCTTAAAAGAAACAAACCAAAACAATAATGTAGATAAATCCCATCCGATTTACCAAATCCCAACTAGCCTATTTACTGAAATTGCTCCTTTAGATGTTTCAAATAGAAAAAAGGCGATCGATTATTTATTAAAAGGATTAGAAAAAAGAGGAGATTTTCCATCTCGAAACGATCTTAGAGAGTATGTCCGTCCTTTAAAACCAACAAAACAAGTTAAATCAAAACCTAAACTCAATCACCTCGAATTAAAAGACCTAAAATCAAAATTGGCTAAAATAAAAGAAAAAATATCCCAATTACAAAACGAAAAAATTCAATTGGAAGAAACCATTCGAAAGTTTAAAAAATAATCTCTAAATCGAAAAATTTACCATTAGGGTGGATTGATTTTTTCCACTCAATTGGCAAAAAAAACTTGTACTGAAATCCGATTTCGTTTAGATTGTTATCAATCCTTCACTGGATTGAACAAAAACCCTGGGAAGTGTGGTAGCAACCCAGGGAATTTTCACCCTTCATGTAATTAAAATCCCCAAGTCAGAAAAACTCCCAAACAATGGTCAGAGATACAATGAGACAAGCGTCGAATTATGTCTCATTTTTTCCGTTGACAAAATCCAGAGTTCTGTACATCTAGGGAACGTTCGGGTCACACAACCGAACACGGCTCTACCACCAATGCCGTAATTGTTCAATCCGGAATTTTAAAAAAAGTTCCGACGGACGTTCGTAAGAACTTCCAAAATGATCTTCTTTCTTTGACCGAAGGTTTATTCGTAATCTGAATGAACTTGTGGATATGAGAGTAGGGGAGAATGCATCTTAATGGTGCATAGGCTAAATATAACCAAACACTCGTAGCCGGAGATGTGTGGGTTTGGAAAAGGAACCTAAAATGAAAACAAATCGAAAAGGAATTTGGATCCCTGTTTGGATTGAAAATTTAAACCTTTCCCATAGTCAGACAAAACTTTTTGCCGAAATCGTATCGTTACACGACAACGGAGGTTGTTTTGCATCAAATCGATATTTCAGTGAAATACTTGGACTCAAAGCAGATACAATTTCAAGAATCATCACTTCGCTGAAAAAATTGGGAATCCTAGAACAAACTGGTTTTGATGGAAGAAGGCGATTTTTAAAACCAATTCTAAAAATACAGTCAGACACATTGGAAATTTTTCCAATGCAGAACCCAGAAATGAATGTCCCCAAAAACCTAGGCGGAACCGAAAAAAAATCCAAACCAGCATTGGAATCTCCAACCGGTCCTAGTAGTACAGTACAAATAAAGAAAAATCTACATACATTAAACCCATTTGAAGAATTCAAAAAATGGACTGAAATTAGTTTATCAACCTCCACCCATTCTAAAATTTCCAACCTAACTTCACCTGACCTTATGGAAGACAGTTTACAAAAAATTTGGAAACAATGGTGTAATAAAACATTTCCAATCAACAGACAATTTCAAGTGGTTAGTGTATGAAGTTGTTTCGACATAAAAAAACAGGGAATCTGTATTTAGTAATCGAAGACGTGAAAAATTGTACGAATGCAAATGATGGCCAACGTATGTTTTATTACTGTGAATACGGAAAGGAAAATCCACTTAAGTTTGTAAGGGAAAAATCAGAATTTTTAGAAAAGTTTGAACCTGTTGTATTTCCATAAATTTGATTTGAGATCAATTAAAAACTAAATTGAATACCGTAAAATAGTTTCTGCCAATTGGATTTGACTTTGGTCCATACGTTTTCCTTCTGTTTCTGGAAAATTAGTTTCAAGACTTAAGTTGCTGAATCCATGAACAAGTGACCAGGCCATAAGAGCAAAACTACGGTGGTTTTCTTTACGTTTTTTTGTTTTTAGGTAAAAACGACATCCGTGTACGAGAACTGCATAAGACCTTAATTTGGATTGTTTTAATTGGTTAGATTCTTTTTCCCGTTTGGTTTGGAACATCAGTTTATAATAATTTGGATTTTTAAGTGCAAATTGAATGTACACAAGTCCCAATTTTACAAAATATTCGTCTGGATTTTTTGAGTCTTTTGATACTTTTTTTTGTAAGGACTTTAATCGATCAAATCCAATCGATGATAAAATTTCTAGGACCTCATCTTTATGTTGGAAATGCCTATAAACAGCGGCATGAGAGACTCCTGACAAAGTAGCAACCTCTCGTAGTGAAAAATCGGTAACACCTTTTTTTTGGAGTAATTTGTGACAAGATTTGATAATAGAATTTTTCAAATCTCCGTGGTGGTATGTGTTTTTTTTCACAACGTAAATTTAGAAATTATGTTACCGTTGGCAACATTTTTTATTGCCTTTTTTAGAGAAAATGTTACTAGTGGTAACATAGGCAGGGGATTTTATGCAAACACTCAGCACCCAAGAAACAGAATTAATTCTGAAAGAAATGACTGAAAATTTTAATCATGGTGGTAGAAAAATCACAGTACCTCCTCCCATTTTTCTCGCTATGAAAGCAGAAATTATTTCATACACAAAAGGGAAAAGTATAACTGTTTCGTTTCCAGTTTCATTAGACCAAACAAATCCTATGGGAATGATGCAGGGAGGAGTTATTGCGGCAGCATTTGACAATGCATTTGGACCACTTAGTTACCTTGTGGCAAAACGACCCACTACAACCATTGATATGAACATCCAATACATTCGGGGAGTTGCAGTTGATCAGAAGGTAATTGTCAAAGCAACGATCGAAGCAAAAGGGTTTTCAACGATTCATATGGTTGGTGAAATGAGGACAGAAAAGGATAAATTATTGGCAACTGCCACAACCAATTTATTGATTTTGAAAATTCCTGGTGGGGTAGGGGAATCAGTATAGATTATTTGGCATCATAACGTTCTAAAACCATTTCGATTATGGTTGGAGTACAGATTGTTGTATCATTAAAATGTTGGCTCATGATCACACCATGTAAGAACGTTTTGATGAATATCATCTCTTTATCAGGGTCTTTGATTCCGTAAATTTTGAATCGTTCGCGCATTGTTTCTTTGAATGGTGCAAAACGTCTTTCTACGTTTTCGATCATTTTTTTGGAAAGGGAAACAGCACTAGGTTGGAAGAGGCAAACCGAGATCAAAATCATCGTTTTTCTTTCTTCCCTTGCAAATTGAATGGAACGCAAGAAAAATTCTCGAACATATTCCTTTGCAGATAAGTTAGGTGGGATATGATTATAAAAACGTTCCTGTTTTGCTAAATGGGAATCAATGATTTGTTCAAATATTTGGTTTTTACTTTTGAAATAATTGTAAGCTAACCCTTTGGAGATTTTTGCATGGTTGGCAATCATTTCCATTGTGGTTTGAGAAAATCCGTGTTTTGAAAAAAGAACAATTGCGGAAGCCAATATCCTTTCAATGGACCTCTCCCTCGCCTGTTGTTTTTTGTTTTCGGATTTATTGGGTATCTTTTGTGGCACTGGCATCACCCTTCCTGTTATTTGGAATTTCGCAAACACTTTTTGGACTCATTTCCATGACAAAACGGATTAGAAATCACTTGGAAGCCTCACAATCCTACAAAATCTGGTCAGTATGAGTTCATTTACTTCCGTAACAGTACTAAAACCTGCAAACATTTACTTTGATGGTAAGGTGACAAGCCGTACCGTCCTTTTCGCAAATGGTGAGAAAAAAACACTCGGTATCATGATGCCTGGTGAGTATGAATTTGGAACTGATGTGAAAGAAATTATGGAAATCCAATCTGGGAAATTATCTGTATTATTGCCTGGATCCGAAACATGGTTACAAATTAACGGTCAGGCTACATTTGAAGTCCCTGCCGGATCCAAGTTTAAATTAAAAATTGAAACAGTAACAGACTATTGTTGCTCTTACGTTTGATCGACGGTCTCAGCTGATGCGGCATTGTTTTTTACCGAATTGATGCCGTTTTCACAGGCTTGTTTTGAAGAATAACCTTCACTAGAAGCGATGATCTCACCGTTGGCGGCTTTTAATCGAAAACGGAATTCACCTGCTTTGTCTTTGTAAATTTCAAATTTTGCTGACATGTACGTATCTCCTTGGAAAGGCAAGTTTATCATATTCCTAAATTTTCTGGCAATGAAGTTTTCTTTTCGATTTTCCATTGAAGGAAGGCAAAAAATTTCATCCAATAGAATAGGAAACCAGTAAGGAAAACAAATGAATTTGGGTGCATTAAACAAAATTGGTTTCCTACTTTTTTTACTATTTTTATCCACCAATTGTACATCAAAAATACCAGAAAGACCAATCATCCAATATAGTTTTGAAGATTTAACTTGGGAACAAGTTCTAAAGGGCGATACCAAGTGGTCTAAACCAGAAGAATTGAAATATAACTTCGGTTATTGGAAAAGATTTGTTTGGGTAAAATTTGATGTCATAAATCCATCTGAGGCACAAGCCAATTTTATTTTTGAACTAGAATCACCTTGGGTGGACGAAGTATTTTTAGGTTGGAACGAAGAAGGAGTTTTAAAAACCAAACTATACAAAGGGACTGACTCCCACGAAGTCAGAGAGATACCACATCGAAATCCTGTTTACGAATTTGATCTTAAAGCAAAAGAAACAAGAACAATATATCTAAGAATTTCTAACTTTGGCATTCTTTCCGCTCCCGTGCGAATTTGGAAAAGCAGTTCATTTTTTGACCGTGTCGAAAGAGATTATATAGCCAATGGAATTTATTTTGGAATAATTTTTGCTTTGTTGCTCTATAACATTTTGATTTTTATCAGCGTAAAAGAAAAGGCTTACGTATTTTACTGCTTATACTTAACGACATTGATGGTAAACTATTCATTATTAGGTGGATTTTTTAAACAATTAATCATTCCTGAGTCGATTATCAATGTAAAACCGTTTTTGTATTTTTCTGTCAATGCTTCGTTGGTATTTGTTGGTTTGTTTTCGTTAACATTTTTGAACTTAAAAAATTTGAATCCAAGATTGGATCGGATGATATTACTTAGCGTAGCTTTTTTCGGAGTCCTTTCCTCTTTATCCTTTTTTATTCCATTCCATTGGATGGAAATTTCATTTATCTATACATTTCCCTATATCATCCTTTTACTTGTTTCATCTGGAATTTATTCTTATTGGAAAGGTGTAAAATCCTCCTTCTTTTTTGTGTTTGCATGGATTACTTTGTTTGCTGGTGTCATTGTAGATTCTTTAACAAAAGCATCTATTTTACCATCTACAACTTTCGGTCGTTATGGTGTACAAATTGGTACAGCATTGGAAGTTATTTTGTTTTCTTTAGCCCTTGGTCGAAGGTTACGATTTTTATTAGAAGAAAATTTGTCAGCGCAAAACCAACTTTCTGCAATACGAAAAGATTTGGAAATAGCTCGCAGGATTCAAATGAGGATTCTTCCAGGGAAACTTCCCAAGTTTGAACGTTTATCTGCAATCGTATCCTACCTACCTTTATATGATGTAGGCGGAGATTTTTATGATTATTTTGATTCTAACTCGAACGAATTGGGTATTGTCATCGCAGATGTGACAGGGCATGGAGTGAGTGCAGCACTCGATTCTTCAACCGTTAAAATTGCTTTTCGAAATGCGAAAGAATATATGCATTCTCCAAAAGAATTGATGGCTGCAATGAATCAGTTTTTATGCACCAGTTTGAATGCTAGGTTTGTCAGTGCCGCATACTTCTATTTTGATTTTGATAAAATGAAATTGTGTTTCAGTTCTGCAGGGAATCCACCACTCATCCTAATCAGAAAACATAACATCCAATCATTGGAATGCCCGGGTTTGTTACTTGGTGTGAAACCTGAATTTGTATATGAACAAAAAGAATTCAGTTTAGAAAAAGGGGATCGTATTTTGATTTTTACAGATGGATTGTATGAAAATCTAAAACCGAATGAAGAACCTTATTCGATTTTATTCCCTGAAATCCAGCCGATCTTAATGTTGGACCAAAATGAGTTCCACCAAAAGTTATTAGAACGACTATCGCTTCTTAGAATCATTTTAAAAGACGATATTACCCTCATTTCTCTCGACATCACCTAATCGTATTGGTCGGGTATTTTCCGATTCATTTTACTTTTTTGATTGCTTGTCCAAGGATTTGCTAAGAAACTCTCTTAGAATTTTAACGGACAATATGCGAAATATCTCTTCTATCAGTGAACCAAAACAAATCCAGTTTTATAGTGTATTATTGTTTTTATGTGTAGTTCCACTTTTTTGTATTGGATTGTTTCCTGAAACTTTCTATCGAGAATATCCGATAGAATCCTTTATTGTATTCCATAATATTACTGAAATTTTCAGTGTGATTGTATCCTTTTCGATTTTTGGCCTTGGGTATTATTCCTATCCACAAAGTAAAAATGCACAAACATTTTTATTAAGTATAGGTTTTTTGATCATTGGTCTGATAGATATTATGCATACTTTGGGATATAAGGGTATGCCCGATTTTGTTACGCCAAATACAGGAAATAAATCTACGCAGTTTTGGATCATCTCAAGGTTTATCACTTCTTTAGTCTTTATCATTGCGCTCTATATAAAACCAAATAAAAAATATACTTCAATGAAAGAAGGTCTGTTTGTCATTTTAGCTTTGTTATTCGTTGGGTTTGTCTATCAATTGGTTATTTATAATTCACATATTATACCTGATACGTATGTACATGGAGTAGGTTTGACGGCATTCAAAAAGAATGCTGAACTGGTGATTATGGCATTGTTGGTGATTGCTATTTTGATGTATGCCTTTTCGAAATCACTCCATTCAGATAAACAAAAACAATTTTTTTTAGGTGCATTCATCGTATGTTTTTTTAGCGAATTGGTATTTGCAGTGTATACTAGTGTGTTTGATGTGTTTAATGTCATAGGTCATATTTATAAAGTTGCTGCTTTCCAGATGATTTATATGGCAGTTTTTGTATCTGCAATTAACGAACCTTACGAAAAGTTGATTCATTCGAATTCATTACTTTTAGAAGAGATTGAGGAAAATGAAAAAAATTCTATCCTGATCCAGAAGTCTTTAAAAGAAAAAGAGAATTTAATCGGCGAAATTTTCCATAGGACAAAAAATTCGATCGAGCTTGTGCGTTCATTGCTCATGATTCAAGCATCTAGTTTCCCCGATGATAAAAATATCCAATCGATTGTAGAAGATACTTCGATCAAAATTCAAACCATGTCGCTTGTACACGATCAATTATACCAAAACAAAGATTTAAGTGAAATCCAAGTTTCGGATTATCTTTTGTCTTTGACTGAACTTGTGAAATCAACTTTCCCACAATTAGGAAATGGCATCGATATACAATTAGAATCAAACCATGGTGTTTTACTATTAGATACAGCCGTTCCATTAGGGCTCATCTATACTGAGTTATTGTCAAACAGTCTGAAGTATGCGTTTCCAAATTCTGGTCATGGCAAGATCACTATCAAATTTGAAATCAACGGAGATCGTTCACATTTTGAATACAGAGACAATGGGATAGGATTGCCAAAGGAATTTGATATTCACGAACAAAAAAAGTTGGGTTTGAATTTATCGAAGATTATCGCAGAGAAACAAATGGGAGGGACCTTGAGTATTGATGGTACTCAAGGTTTTTATTTAAAGTTTGATTTTCCAAATAATTTATACAAAAGAAGGGTTTAAGTTATTGTCTTTTGAAACATAACCATGCACTAACTCTTGCCAAACTTTTGACTGAGGGATGCCTGGTTTTCGTTTTCCAAACATTTGTAAAATCAAATTGCCTTCATTGTCAAATAGTTCTAATGAGGTAACCATGCCATCTTTTGTGGGTTTGTCTACAACCCACACATTGTGGATCATATCGGTTCTTAAATGTAAGTTGAACTCTGGATCTAATACATTAAACCAAGGCCCCATGGTTTCTAATTTGTGAATTTTACCTGTATGAATTTGGATCATACCAGGATTTCCAACAAATATCATGATATCAAGGTCCATTTTGCTTACTTGGTGAAGGAGTAAGGTAAAGTCATTCTGTGAAATGAGAAACGCAAATTTACCTTTAGCAACAAACAAGGCAAACTCACGGGAATAATCATATTTTCGTAACATAGTAAAAAAATCGTGAGTATCTTCTAAGTTTGTCCATTCTTCTAAAAAGTTTGGAATTTTCGATTCAACATTTGATTCTTTTTTTGGAATTCTAACTTCTATTTCATTATTGAATGTTATTGTTTCATCTATAAATGTTTTCTTTACATTCTCCCATCCTTCAATTGATGAAGAATCTGTTTTGTAGATTTTGTGAACCGCATCTCCTGAATGATCAAAGAATTGGAAACTTTCTGTGATTTTTCCGTGACTTATATCCTCAACATAAAATCCGAATTTCCAATCTTTTAAAAAAATTCTCAAATCTATGTCTTCACCTACTGCCAAAGCGGTTTGTCCATTTACGGATAAATTTTTATAGACTCCTTTCCTTTCGTGAACACAAGATTCGTTTCTGGTTAAAGCCATAACATAGCCTAGATTTGGTGTGTTCATCAGAAATTCTGCAAAATTAGGTTTAAGTGGACTGGTTGTTTCGCCAATTTTTGTGGCAAGAAGTTCTACTTCGCTTACCTTTAAGTGTTTTGCCGCATCTCTAATTCTAAGATTTGGAATTTCATTTTTCAAGTTTTCCCATTTTTGTTTTAGTGTTTCGTTCATATTGGACCTCCTATGATCTCCGGTATGATAAAATTGACTTCATTTGTTTTGAGTATTTTTGTCTTAATCCCAAAAGTGGTTTCTAGATTTTTCATCGTTAATACCTCTTTTGGATTACCTGATTCGATAATTTTCCCATGATTGAGTAGGGTGATTTTGTCTGCATATTGCGAGGCTAGGTTTAGATCGTGTAAGATCATAAAAACTGCATAACCTTTGTCTGCCATGTGGCGACAGATGTTTAACGTTTGGTATTGGTTAGGAATATCCAAAGCAGAGACTGGTTCGTCCAAAAAAATATACCGTGGTGGTGTTTCCCAAACTTGAGCGAGTATCCTACCAAAATTGATTTTTTGTTTTTCTCCACCTGATAATGTAGGATAACTTTGTTTTTTAAATTGAGAGGAATGTGTTATCTTAAAACATGTATTTACAATTTCCTCGTTTGTCGATTTGTTTGTGTTGTGCGGAAACCGTCCAAGTCCGATCACTTGTTCGGATGAGATAGGAAATGTAATTGAACTTTCTTGTGTGAGAACAGCTCTCGTTCTTGCAAGTTCCACTTTTGAATAATTCGAGATATCAAGTTCATTATAAAATACATTTCCTGATTGGGGTTTTGTATCACCACATAATAAGTGGAATAACGTGGATTTCCCGGCACCATTACGTCCGATGAGAACGTGGAGTTCGCCTGGTATTATATCAATGTTTACGTTTGATAATATCTGTTTGTTCCCTATAACATAACTTAGATTTTTAGCTGATATACTCATATATGTTGTTTCCTTTTTAGAATCAAATTCATGAAAAATGGTGCTCCAAGTAGAGCTGTGACGATTCCAACTGGAATTTCAGAAGGAGCGATAATGACTCTACAAATCGCGTCTGCAAAACATAACAAACCACCTCCAAGAAAGTAGGACGCATATAACAAATATTTATAGTTTTGCCCGATGACCATGCGAACAATATGAGGTACTGCTAATCCTATAAATCCAATATTGCCAACAATCGAAATGCAAGATCCAACGCTTATCCCAATCAATACAATTAATAATGTTTTTAGGAATTCTATATGGATTCCCAAATGATTCGCTTCACGTTCGCCAAGAATGAGGACATTAAGTTGGGATGCTAAAAATGGACTCGCAACGAGAGGAAATAAATAGAAAAAAGAAAAGGATTTGATCAAAGTCCAAGAAGCTCCACCTAAACTTCCCATATTCCAAATTGATAAATTTCTTAATTGAGCTTCACTCGCAATGTAACTTAATATTCCAATTGCTGAGAAACATATTGCATTTACTGCAATGCCAGATAACAAAATGGATTCGATATCTGTTTTGCCTTTTGATTTTGCAAAAAAGAATATGATCAAACAAGATAAGATTCCTCCGATAAATGAAAAAAGTACTACACTCCAAATAGAGTGGAGTAATGGTATTGAACTACCTAATACGATTGCAATAGCAGCAAACAAAGAACATCCTGCTGTGATACCGATCAAACCAGGATCTACAATTGGATTTCTGAATAATCCTTGTGCCAGAGCGCCAGACCAAGCAAGTGATCCGCCAACTAAAATCCCTAATAATATTCTAGGGATTCGGATTTCAAAAAATACCTTTGATTCAATGGAACCAAATGATAAAAGTTCTTTCCATTGGATTTCCATTGCTCCTAAAGTTGAAGAGAGAAAGGCAGAAACAATTGTAAATAAAACGCAGAGTAGAATGAAGAATTTTTGCTTCATCATTCCATTTGTTTCCATTTTTCATTTAAAGTTTTTAAAACAATTGGGAGTCTCGGGCCAAAGCCTAACAAAAGTAAATCATCGACTAAAATTAAGTTTTTTTCTTTTCCGGCTCTAGTAAGTTCTATACCTTGAATTCCCCAGATTGCATTTGTTCCACCAAATCCTTCTGCTGATTTTTCAGGCATTAAGATGATATCTGGATTTGCTTTTACTAAGGCTTCTGTGGTTAAAGGTTTATACTCAATAAATTCAGTGATTGCATTTTTTGCCCCAGATAACTCAATCATTGAATGAGCAGCAGTGCCAGTGCCTGAAATAAAAACAGAACTTGGATTACGTGAATAAATAAACAAAACTTTGACGTTTGTTTTTTTCAATTTTAATGATTGGATTTGTGTTCGAATTTGTTTGGCAAGGGTCTCTGCTTCTTTTTCTTTCCCAAATAATTTTCCAATTTCTAATACTCGTTTCGCAGGTGTATCCAATTGGTATTCATCTGCAAATAAAGTAACTTTAATGTTTGTATCGCGTAGGTTTTGGATGGTTTGTTTTGGACCAGCCGTTTCCAACCCGATAAGGAATGTTGGTTTAAAACTTAAGATTCCTTCTGTTGTTAATGTCCTTTGGTAACCAACGTTAGGTAACGAAGAAGTTTCTTTAGGGTAATAAGAAGTAGAGTCAACAGCAACGAGTAATGGATTCACTTGTAATGCATAGATGATTTCTGTCACTGTGCCATTGACTGAGACAATTCTATCTTTTGTTTCTGCAAATAATGTGAAACTGAATAGAAAGGATGTTAAGAGAAGGCTATTGGAGAGGGAAGTCCGATTAGGGACAATGTATCTAAGCGTAAGTAGTTTCATGGGGCAAGATTGGATCTAGGTTCTCTCTTTGTCAAGATTAATGAGAATGAGACTCAAAATAATAATTGACGCCAGGCTGGGGTCCTAGTTTTTGAGACTAAGAATCATTTAGAAAAGGAGAGCATCTATGAAACTGCTCAATCAAATTTTAAAAATAGGACTTATCGTCAGTATTAGTTTTCTAACGTTCCATTGTGAACAAACGGATTCTCAAAATGAGAATACAATTTTCTTAGGATTGTTAGCTGCTTCTGAAGCTAGTAAAAAATGTGAAACGGTAATTGATGCAACTTACACTTCAGGTTCTTATGCGCAGTTATGCACGCCACAATCAGGACCTGGTCGGTTTTTTATTTTTGAAGGTATGAAAGCTTTAGGGGATAACGGTTATTTTTATCTTTTCTTAGGTTATTCGCAAACACCAACTTCTTCAACTCCGAATGCATCCGGACAATATTCTTTTGTCGCTGGTAAGTCTGTATCGAGTGCAAATCCCTATGTATGGTTTCGCAATTTAGAATATGGTAATTATCAGGGTGGGCAAGCTGATAGTGGAGCAAACCCAACTTCCTTTTCTCTTTCGAGTGACCAAGAAATATGTATTTCCTTCTCAGGAACCTCTACTGCACCAACAACCTACTTATGGGTCACTGGAGTCAATAGTGCGAATTGTAAAATTCGATCGTCATTGCAAAAAGAGAATGCAGTAGTCAATTACTCTGCTTGGCCAAATTCTGCGAATGTTTTAAATTCGAATAACCAATCATATTTCCGATTTAGTAATACGAGCCTGCTCAAAGCTTCTAAAATCGTAGTTTATTCTGAAAGTATACTTTAATTACAATTTTGCCGGACCAACACCATTGTTCCGGCACTAAACTTTTATAAGAGAAACATTATGTTTAATATCAATTTTAATAATTTAATTAGAATTTCCTTTGTAATCTTTTTAGGTTTTTTTCAAAGTTTTTGTTCCATGAATCCTAAATCAGAGGATAGTTCGGCAGCTTTATTGTTTTTGTTATCTGGTGAGAATACAAACAATTTACCATGCACTGCAGTTCCAAATAATGCAGTAGTCACGACGGGTTCTTTTACCACATCTGCGAATGCATCCTCGGCATGTGTTTGGGTCTATGTGAGTTTGAAATCAAATGGTGTTCTAACTGAAGCTACTAACCAATGGGATATTACATTCAAACGTTACAATGTGGCAACAAATGGTGGGACAAGTGGGTCTGGGTCTGGAGGAGCATGTGATTCTGGATCAACAAACTTTTCTAATACATTCAATGGTTCAGAATGCACCAATATTGTTGATGTAAAATTATCAAGTGCTGGTGGAGGTCCTGTATCTGCTTCTTCAGAAAGTATCAATCCAGTGATGGCAGCACCATTGGATTTGTCTCCTATGCCATCTGGATATGGCACTTGGTATTCCTATTCAAATGGAATTTTAACAGCAAAGACAAAAGTATACATAATCACAGGTAGTGATGGTTCTAAGTATGCTATCCAATTTTTAGATTATTATAGTGTAGCTGGAACATCTGGCTATCCAAAGTTTCAGTGGAAAAAATTGTGAAATTTCTTTCAGCGTTTCATTATTTAGAACGTATGTTCAGATTTTTTTTCTTCGGGTTGGTTGTATGTTTTATTTTCTTTAATAACTTATACCCACAATCGTTATCGGAGATTTCTGGAGAAAAAGATCTGAACTCAAAAAGTTCAAATAAAAACGAAAAACCGAAACATGGAGTCAGTGGAGAACAACCGAATTTAGATAAATTGGATCGATCGAATATGATTACTGTAACGGGCACAAGGCGGAAAAATTTACTAAAAGATTCAACAATTACCACTGAAGTGATCACTAAAAAAGATATAGATGATATGGGTGCCAGGGACTTATCACAAACGTTAGGCAATGTTCCTGGTATTGAGGTGAGGCCTGCACAATCAGGGGAAAGAGGTCAAACTGTTCGATTGCAAGGGTTATCTGCTCAAAATGTTTTGATTCTAGTGGATGGCCAAAGGACAACCGGACGATTTAGTGGATCCATTGATCTTACTCGATTCAAAGTAGAAGATATTGAACGTATTGAAATTGTAAAAGGTGCTTCATCTGCAATTTATGGCTCTGATGCGATTGCGGGAGTGATCAATATAATAACGAAGGAAGCACAAGACCCACTTTATGCAGAATTTCGATCTTTAGGTGGTTCTGGAAGTGAAAGATACTTTGGCCCTTATATGGAATTTCGTAATTATGCTTCTGTTGGTGCCAAGTCAGATAAACTTTCTACTTTGTTTACAGTCGGATGGCATAAAGGGGAAGGTTATGACCTCACTCCAGATGCCACTAATGGACCACGAAATGGACGTTATGCGTCACTTGCACCTGGATATAATCCTTACCCAAACGAAATCCCACTTGTGAACCAATACATTTTGGCTACTCGTTTCCCAGGTTACACTCCTCCTTTAGAATCAACTTCTGGAAGTGCATTTCAGGACATGAATCTATCGAACAAAACGGTTTATCGAGCTACAGACTCACTGACATTGACAGGTCAATTTTATTATCGGCATTTGGACCAATCGGCAGTTGATGCAACTCTTCCTAGGACAGTATATGATAGGAGAAATAAAACACATGATTTTATGGGTGCTTTTAACGTAGATTGGGCGGCATCTCAAAAAATTAACTTAAATCTTAATGCCAATTATTCCAGATTTCAAGATTTGTATACTACTGACCAACGTAAAGCTGATGATTTAGATTCACAACAGAGAACTGATAATGCTGTAACGGAATTTAGATCTAGAATTGATTATAAGTTTTCAGAAAATCATATAACATCTGTTGGGGCAGAAAATCTCCAAGATCAAATTTCTTCTGCAAGAATAGCTCCTGATTGCCGACGGACTTACCCAAACATTTGTTTTGAAGATTTTAATCCTACATTAACAAAAGGACAGACGATCAATGGGAATGCATATCGTTTTAGGAATGCTTTTTACATCCAAGATGAATGGAGAGTTTCTGATAAACCGAGAATTCAAATAGTTCCTGGAATACGTTATGACCATGATTCTATTTATGGAGGGGAGTGGTTGCCAAAACTTGCGATACGATATGATGTAACAGATCAATTTCGATTCCGTGCCGCAAATGGTTTAGGGTATAGGGCACCTAGTTTCCAAGATTTATACTTCAATTTTTTAAACCCTGGAGTAGGTTATCGTGTTGTAGGGAATTCTGATTTAAAACCAGAATTATCGCGAAGTTATAATTTTGGTTGGGAATGGGACATTACTAAACGGATTTGGTATAGTTCCAATTTATTTCATAATAATGTAGATAATCTTATCGGTTTTCGAACAAATCCAGTTAGAGATAACTCTGGTCTGATGGTGTATCAAACATCTAACTACCAAAAGGCTATGACGCAAGGTATTGAAACTTCCCTTAATGTTCGGATGACAGACATTCTTACGACAAGTGTGGGATATACTTACACAGATAGTAGAGATGAATTGACGAAGTTGCCTTTAGAGGGAAGAGGAAAACATCGTTGGAATTTTAGTGTGCGAGTCGATGAAAAATCAAGTGGAATTTCATTGTCTATCTTTGCTGTAGTATTTGGAAAACAACCTTATTACTGTGTTAAAAATCCGTTTTGGTGTAATCCTGATTTACCTTCTAATTTTGATGTGTTGGAAACTGTGATCAACCAAGAGTCACAAACAATGATCCAAAATACACTCGGAACTTTGCCAACCGTTGTATCAGACTATTGTGCTGATAATAATCTTTCGTATTGTACTGTAAGTCCAACATACGGGTATAGGATGGTAAATCCGTATACAAATTTGAATCTTAGACTTTCACAAAGATTTTTTGGTCACTTCCAATGGTTTGTTGGAGTAGATAATGCTTTGGATGCTTGGGATTTACAATACAACCCACAACGCCCAAAATTTTATTATTTCGGATTAGATGGGAAATTTGCTTTCAGCGAAGTGAAGTTAAAGGAAGGAGATTCTTAAACAATGAAGTTGTTTCTAGGAAATTTGTATCCCTGTATACCTCCTTCGAAACGAGCTTAATCCAAATTCCCAAGTATTCGTATCGCCTAAAAGGATTACTTTTTCTTTTGCTCGTGTAATAGCTGTATATAAAATTCGCCGATTTAATAATGAGTTTGTATTTTCTTCAGAGGAATCAAAGGAAACAATTGGTGGTAAGTATAAAAATATGGATTTATATTCAGAGCCTTGGCTTTTATGAATGGTTAGGAAAAAAGCAGGTTCATGGTCTGGTAAGGTATCTAAAGCGAAAGAATATAATTTCTCTTCTATTGGAAATACAGCTCGTAGTTCATTATTAATTTTAACTACCAAGCCAATATCACCATTAAACAATTTTCGAATCTGATCGTTCGTTTTGATGATGATTGGCATCCCTTCAAAATAAAATGATTTTGACAAATGTTTATAGGTCAGATGGGTTTGATTGGAATTGTTTGTTATATATTTTTTCGCAAATTGCAATATTCGATTTTGGATGGATTCGATTCCAAAGTATCCATTTCTAAGGATCGTTAAACATCGGTAATCATTGATCAAGGTTTCAAATTTAACTTTGTTCAGTGGAACTTTTAAGTCTTCTGAATTCCAATTCAATTTTGAAGTATACATTGCCGTTGGTAAAAATAGTTCATCCCAAAGGAATTCTACTAAACTATCTTGTTCAAAATCCAATATTTGATTTTGTCCCTTATCGTCTTTTTTGTTTGTTCGATCACCTTGTAACCAAACAAAATCTTTTTCTGACTTCCAATCTGATTTTGAAATCAGAGTTGGTTTCGGAAAATTGATAGTTTTCTCATCTTGATCAAACGAAGTTTTCACTGCTTCTGCAAAAATACTAAACTCGGATTGATCGGAGAAACGATGGTTTTTGGTCAGTTCTGATAAAAAATCTTTTTTCTTTTTTAAAGTGAAAATCAAGTCTGTTAAAACTTCCCCTTGTCCAACGGAAGGAAGTTGATTGGGGTCTCCCAGTAATATAATTTGCGTATCAAAATGAATAGCAGAAAAAAATAAATTCATTAATTTCAAATCAACCATTGATGTTTCATCTATGATGATCAAATCATAAGGGAGGTAACGTTTTTCTCCATACTTCGATTGGTTGTTTGTTGGATTTATTTTTAACAAATGATGAATGGTTTGACCTCTGAATTTTTTAACATCGGTTTGATGGTTTGGAAATTTTTCTAAGTTTTTTTGAATTGATTCGGTTAGTCGTTGGGAGGCTCTACCAGTAGGTGCCACAAGTGCGACTCTTTCGTTTTCTGGAAGTAATTTTAATCTTTCTAATGATTTTAGAATGAAAGAAACAACGGTTGTTTTCCCAGTACCGGGCCCACCAGAGATGATTCTAAAATTTGATTGAATGACATCTGAAATAGTTTTTTTTTGTTCTTCAGCTAAGGAAACCTTTGCTTCTTTTTCTAATGTTTCAATGAGAGCAGATAAATTTCCCCCATTTAAATTATCTGTTTGTCTGTGGGTCGTTTTATAATCTAAAAATGATTTAAATTGATTTTCAAATTTTACTTTTTCAGAATAACTTTTCTGAAGATAAACTCTGTTTTCAGAGTTAACTGTTTCCACAACGAATGGAAATTTATCTCTGATATGGTTGACCAAAGTTAAATCGGTGATGGTTACATATAAATCCCCTGACAAAGTTTGTTGCATAAGTTCTGATATTGTATTTATAGTAGATTGGTCCCAATTTGGATACGAAATCTGAAGTGATTTTGCAAAGGAAAGTATGGCATTGTTTACTAATTTCATGAATAAACCTTTTCTAAATGATCAGATGCATTTCTAATATAAACCATAACTTCTTTTTTAATTGATTCGAAATCTTGCAATGTCCAATCGTTTTCAGAAAGTTTTAAGTCTGAATAAATTCCAGTTTGATTTTTGCCATTCATCCCTCTCAAAAATAAATAGAAAACACCACCAAATTTTTGTAATGCTACTTCGGCTCCAAAAAGTGATTTTAAGTATTCGAATAGGATGAACGAATAAACTGACTTTTGGAATAAATAACCCTTTTCACGGACAGCGTGCTCTACGGCACTTTTACTATAGTCATGGTTAGGTAATAAATTGGATTTATAATCAACAATATAGAATTTATTGTTTTTGATAAATACCAAATCAATTGCACCTTTTAAATAATGTTCAAATCCTTCTGTTAAAGTTGCACCACTTTCAAGTAATAATTTTTGTAGTAAGAGATGAAACTTTAATTCAGAAGATTTTTCTTCTTCTTTTAGTTCGCTTAATTTCAATTCATTACCATCGGCTAGTATGAGTGTAGCCATCATTGCACTTTTTAATAAAGTTGCGACAGTGGATTCGGTATTTATTTCAAGGTTTGAAGTATCAATTGGGTAACGAGAAAAAGAATTTTCATAAGCCCATTTCCAGGCTTTATTTTTTATTAATTCTTCCAAACTCAATTCATAAATGGAAAAATCAGAGAGCTCCAAGATGTTGTGAAGGAAATTCCCGACCATTGCACTTGATGGCAATTGTTGAAGGTTTATATCTGCTACAATTTCTTGTGTTTCTTCTATTTCCTTTTCTTGGCCATTTTGTACAATTTGTAAGTTTTTTTCATTAGATTGTAAACTTGTATAACTATGTTGTAAAAGAACTCTGCCTATTTTGATTTCTGAAGGATAAAGGATAGGGGAGGGTGTTTTTTGATCACTAACTTTTGCTTCCGATTCTTTGTTGAAATTTTCATTCGATTTAAAATCATTAGGGGAACGGAAAACAAAATAGTTTTTGAAATCTATGTTTTCAGAAGTTTTGTTTTGTATTCTCAAAAGTTCTGGATATAGAATTTTACTGTAACCAGTGTTTGGAATGGAGTCTTCTTTTTTAGTTGTTCCCCAAATTATTTTTGGAAGATAAAGTCGCAAATTTGGCCTTGTTAATGCAACATATAACAATCGTTTCTGTTCATTTAGAAAATGTTTGGATTCATCTTCTTTGTCGGAATTAGCATTCCATAAACTTAGAATCCATTTTCTATCGATAACTGCATTTTTGTTTATCTCAATTGGAAATTCATAATTTGTTAAGTTGGGAGAACGACTTCCAAAATAAAATAGGAATACAACAGGCCATTCTAATCCTTTTGATGCATGGATTGTTAGAATTTGAACTGCATCTGCTTCTGTTTCTCTGTCAAAGAGTGGTTCTTCTTCCGGCGAGTGTTTTTTCTGCTTTAATTGTCGTAAACTGGATAATAATTCTTCAAGGTTACAATTTGTCTCCATCTGCACTTCGATCAGTTTTTGGAAAATTTGACGAATGTTTGTTCGTTTCCTTTCCCATTCAAGTGTATTTGCTCCTTCTTTCCAAAATAATTTTGTCTCATCCATTACTGAACGAAAGAATGTTGCAAAACGATTGTCTCTGATGAGTCTTTGCCACTTATCAATTAGAGATTTTTCATAAGAATCAATAGAATGTTCATCAAATTTGTTTATATCATTTGGTTGGATGCAAAAGATGTCTGAGAAAAGTATTCTCTTATAACTTTGAGAAGAGTTGGTACTCAGCAAACATTCTAGAAGATTTTCGATTTGATCTGCTTCTCTGGATTGGTAGATCCCTCTTTGTTTGTAAATAGAACAAGGAATCCCAGCTTTTGTTAAATTAGCTTCTACTAATTCTGTTTCTTTTTTATTCCCACAAAGGATTGCGATATCTTTCAGTTTAATTTGAAGTAGGTTGGGTTCTCCTTTTTTATGATATGGAATTGTGGTAGTTGTGTTTTTGATGTTTAAGATTTCATTTTTGATTGTTTCTGCCCAAATGTTTTTGGTTTTATTGAGGTTACTGAAACGTTCTTCAAAATTAAATATATGAATCGCCGATTCGTTCGGGTCACTATATTTGTACTTAATATCTGCTGGATCCGGTGCAGAAACTATTTTGTACAAATAGTTTTCCTTTTTTGATCCTGGTTCTTCAATTGGGAAAAAATGAGTTGCACCGAATTCTTTAGTATCATCATAAAAAAGAAAATTTAACCCAGCTATTAACTCTTTCGTTGAACGATAATTAGTTTCCAATGTCGATTTGGAGCCTTCAAAGTCTTTTGATGCTTCCAAATAAATTCCAATGTCCGCTCCACGGAATCCATAAATACTTTGTTTTGGATCTCCGATACAAAATAACATTCGTGAGCTGGAGTTTTGTTCCAAAAATAAAGTTTTGAATATTTGGTACTGGTTTTTGTCTGTATCTTGGAATTCATCTAATATGCAGACATTGAATCTTTCTTTGATTGATTGGATCAATGTTTGGTTTGGATTTCGAACAATACAATCATAAACTTTCAAAATCATTTGATCATAAGTTAAAAATTCACTTTCTTCAAATATAGATTTTGTTTCCGACAATAACATTCCAACTGTGTCTTGTAGAAAAATTGATCCTTTAAAATCGAGTTGGTTTAACGGGAAAGTTTCATTCAAAAAGGAAACAGTTCTATTAAGTTTACTTTGAAATGATTTCGTTTCTTCATTTAGATTTTTTGCTACTGTCTTTCCTAATAAGAGAAAATATTGGAAACCAGATCCTTCTTCTTTGTCTATTGATCGGCTAAGTTTTGAGATTTTTTTGATTTGATCCGTTAATGTTTTTATATCGCGGTTTTGAATCGCCATTGCAAATGATCGAAGTTCAAACCAATTGTCCATCCATTTCTGGATCGTACTTTTATTCCCTTGTTTGAAAATGGAATCTCCAATAGGTCCAGCCAGTGTGTCGCAAATTTCTATTATTTGAGTTTCAAGTTCGAGGTTTATAGCTGACTCTAAACATTCATGAATTGATAAAAATTTTGGGAATTCATAATTTTTTGTGTCAGCCAAAAGTTTATTAGTTGTGTAAATGATTAGATCTTCTTTTTTAAAGAGATTCGAAATGAGGATATCATTTGCTAATGTATCTTTGTCCCTTCTGCCCCATTCTTTTCTTTTTAAATCATAAAATTTTCTCTTAACCAATTCTTCATTTGATATAAGACGTACATTTGGATTACTTTGTGTTTCGACGGGGTATTCTGACAAAATCATATTACAAAATCCATGAATGGTGGAAATAGTGATTTGATCTAAGTCCCTAAGGTAATGATAATATTCTGGATTTTTCCCTTGGTCATAAAGTTCTAAGATTTTAAATTTAAGCCTGGTTTTTAATTCTCCAGCAGCTTTTTCAGTAAATGTCAAAATTAAAAAGTTGAGTAGTCTATTTTCTTTAATTTTATTTGTTACATCATGGGTCATAACATCACCTAACATTTTCATGATTAAATGTGTTTTTCCTGTACCTGCTGATGCTTCTATGAATTGTTTTTGTTTACTTAAAGGATGGTCCATTCGTTAAAATCCTTTTTTAAGGAGTGGTAAGAGTAGGGGAAGTGCCTCTTTGATAGAAAAATTCTCTAATAACTCTTTAGTGTAAGGTGATAATTTCATTACCTTTGTTTCCAATTCTAATACAGTTTCTGATTCCTCAGCCAAAAATTCTTTCCAAGCAAATTCAATCTCCTCTATATCTGTTTGAAACAAATTGAGATTGGAATAGGAATTTGCAAAAAATAAATTCAAAGCAACATTCGGGATGTATTTAGGTGATTCTGAATGAATGTAAGAAACAGATTTTTGAATGTATTCTTTTGCTTTTTCTTCAGACAACATACTAAAATCAAGAGTAGAGTTGTTTTTTGAAAGGATTGGAAATACAATCAGTTTTTTGCCAACCGAACGAAACAAACAGGCACTCAAAAAAACAGCCATCATCTTCCCAAAATAGTCTTTGATGAACTCATTTCCTTTTTCTGGTTTATCATATATTGTTTTTGGATAGAACCAATAAAATATATCACCTATACAGATCATATTTTCCCATTCACCGATGATCGATTGGGTTTCATTCATTTGGTAAGCTGGTATTTTTTTTGCCTTTCTTAGTCCAGTGTCGCCAATGGAAACATAATCAAAATATTCTATGTGATCTTGGTTGGCAAAAAAATCCATTTTTATTGACTGATAAGTTTCAGAAAGTTGTATTAATTCATTTAATAGTGTTTCCGAAGTTACTAAATGGAACGTACCATAAGGATACTCCGCTTTTTGTTCTGCAATTTTTGATAGCTCAGCTAATTTATGTTCAATTGCGGCTTTATCCCATGGCCAGTTTTTTTCTTTGACCAACGTTTCAGTGAAAAAAGGCAAAAATTTTGATTTGAATAAAAACTGTTCCAAAGTATCGAAATAAAATGGTTCTTCCGAAGATGGTTCATCTTCTTCTAAAAAATATCCTAAATTTTCTCTTAACTGTCTTAGGATAGGATTTCTAAAACTATATGTTAAAACATCGATCGAAATTTCCTTGGGTTGATTGGTATTAGTATCAGAAGGAATAAGATCTTCCACTTCTGTAAAATTAGGCTTAGTTAGTGTAAAATTCCAATTTGAATATTGCCTTAAATTTCTGGAGTAATCATAAGAGTGTAAGATTTCCATGTTGTAAAATCGACTATATGGTGTTAGTGGAATTTCGGTGGCTGTTTTGATTCCCATTGCAAACATAATTTCGAATAAACTGGAACATGGCTCAAATTCTTTATCTTCTAAAGTATTTTTCCCAACATAGGAAAACGTAATACTGTCTTCAGCTGATAAAATAGTTTCCCAAAATAAGGATTCTTGAATTTCGATTCTGTTTAGATCCCATGGTTGGTAATCATTTTTTCTAAGATTAAATCTTGAAACATCCCTTGCTCCAGGGAATTTACCTTCACCTAATCCCACAATGTATATATGTGAAAACGGGATAGGTCGCATTGGTTGTAAAAGTGAGACTGTAATTCCCTCCGTAAGATAATTACCTCTTTGGGTTTGGATGTTAGAAAAAATTTCTTCTGTTTGTATATTTATGAAAAGCAAAAGATCTTTTGTGGTATTCCAATTGGTATCGCACCAATTCTGGATTTCCTTTATCCATTGCCTATAGAATATTCTTTCTTGTTCTGTTTCTTCTTGGAAGTTAAAGAACTGACTTAACATAGTTTCTAATAATTGAAATCTTTCGGTAGTTGGAACATTTAAGATTTCATCTTGAAAAAAATTCTTTAAGTTTATGATTTGATTCCATAAATGCATTAAAGTGATGATAGTTTGTTCGTCTGCAGCAGGTTCATTTACAATTCCCAATTTTTCCCAAGAAATTGTTTCATCAGCTAATACAGAAATCATGGCACGTTTTAATCCAAAAGAGATTGTGTAAGGATTCTCTTCTGTATTTTCTTCATAAAGAGAGCCAAGGGAATCTAGTAATTGAATGATTTGTGTTACTCCTTCATTTGCATTGGCTGAGCCATTGTTATATACCAAAGGGTTTTGAATTAAATGGATTAAGTCTTCAGTATCTATTCTTTCTTTTAAGAAACATTGAAAAATGGTTGTTAGTGCTTTGTAAACTAAGGACGTATCCTTTGCGACTAAATCAGAGATGGAATACGGTAGTTTTTTGAGTGTAGGGACTTCCGTTTCTTTTTCTGTTGTATAAATACCACCATTGAATACCCATTCAATGGCAGACTTATATTCATTCATATTGGGAACAAGTATTGCAAAATCAAGTAAACTTAATTCACCTTTACTTTTGTCTAATTTATAAAGGATATCATGTGCTATGGATTCAATTTCTCTATAAGTTGAAGGTGCATTCCAAACACGCACCGTGTGGTCGTTTAGGAAATTTTCTTCCTTGATCCTCTCCTCAAGTAAAATAGATTTTAGTTTGGGTAACATTCCTCCACTTGAATACATTGGTGTTTCTTTTTTCTCTGAAGCACGAGCAAATTCCTTTGCCAAGTAAGATTGAGGTTTTGCAAACTTAGAAAGGGAACGATTCAATTTGTTTGTTGTTTGGCCTAGTACTTTGCCATTATGGAATTGGTAGATATAAATATTAAATTTAGAATTTTCAGAGAGTGATGCTGATTTTAAAAAATCTATATATGTCCCAGATAAATTCGACAAACAAAATAGGTGTAGATCTCCAGATAAAGGTAAATTTTTTCCTTTAGAGAGGTAATAAAATAAATTCTTTTTTTGATTTGTGATGATACCAAGGTAAATCTCTTTTTCTAAGTTCCAATATGGATCATCAAGAAGAGACGCATTTATATTTGTTTTTATATCTGTTGCACCTAACCACTGATTGATCCAATCTGATCGATTTAGTTCGTAATCTTTGAAGTATTTAGTTAATAAGTCGGATAAATAATAAATTTTCGGAATTTCAGAGAGGTATTTTTTGATTTCTGGATTTTTTTCAAATAAGGTTTCTTTATTTTCGTATAAATAGGTAAAACAATCTTTTCTAAAGGATTCATAATCATAAAATTCTTCCGACTCCGACCAAATCGGTATATTCATCGAATTGAATATGCATTTTAAGATAGCTTTTTCGAGAAATGTAAATTCAATATTGATTGAGAGATGTGAGTCATCGTATTTTGGTAAATTTAATTTAAGCCATGGAATCAGATTGGTGTTCGGAACCACCACCACTGGCCTACTCAGTGGATTTTCTTTTTGTTCTTTTTTTATTTGTTTTGTAAGTTCCGATGTGATTTCATGCAGATGTAATCCTGCAAAGTAATGTATTGGCAAAAAAATTCCCTTAGTTCAAAAATCAAACATAGGATTACTCAGTAGAAGAATCCACGCAATCATTATCCTAGTTTGGTTTTTGAAAAAGGAAAAATTGGGCGCACGTTTCCGGCTGTCCGCTTCAATCTTTGCGTTCGCAAAGGATTTCCGCTGCTATCCGGGGCGCTTGATTTTAGAAGTTTGTCCAAAGATTGGGAGAGAAGTTTCTCTCCCAATGTAACTAAAATTGGTTACAACAATGTTTCAATCATTCGCTTTCAAATTTAAGCGTAGATGCATTCGTAGTGTTATGTTTAAACGTAGTTGTGTAAAGTGAAATTGGTTTTGGCACAGCATACATAGGATCAATATTATCAATGGCAAGACAAATGCGGCTTCCCACAGGGAAATCGTGTGCGACTGCTTGTAAATCAACATTTAGATCGGTGTCTTTTCCTTTGACTCCAAACAAAGTTGCTGTCCCATGAGAAATAAGTTTACCTGTCCCCCAGATATCAACTTCGTATAAATAAACAACCACATGAGGAGCGTTGTCTGAACTATTGATTTTTCCTTTATAGAAGGTTTTTCCTCTAAGTTTTAATGTAGAAGTTAGCCTGTCAGATATGTAAACCATCGCATTACTTCGATCGATAAAGTTTACGTTTGTGGTAACAGGTACAGAAACGGCACCGTCTAAGATCTCAGATAACAGAGGCACACCAGTTGTTGCATTTGTTCCACCAGAAAGAATTGTATCGTTCCCATTTGTTGTATTGGTAGTTGTAGTGATTTTTCCTGGGCTTAATAAACCCATAGGTCTAAGATGGTATGTTTTTTCAATTTTAGATGGATTTGGCCAACTAACATAATTGACTCGATCACTTGAAAAACGTTTTTGTATTGATACCTTAGGCTTTGACATGATTCCGTTTTGAATGCCTTTTAACCAATAATCAAACCAGTCGTAGGCGTTTGTCCAAACGTAATTATTAATTCCAAGGATTCCTCCAATTTCAGCTGTCGCATGGATACCATTATTCAAATCTAACTTTTTAGGAACTGTTAGTTGTTCGAAGTAGGGAAGGATTTGATTTGGTTGGAATAAATTGTCTTGAGAGTTGTTTGAGATATATACAGGTTTTCCCGATGCATTCAATTCAGCTACAAAATTGTTGGGTGACCTTTCTTTTGCCCAAGTTAATACGGAAGCCACATCTCTTGTATCTAATAATTTTTGGAAATTTTCCGCAATAATTGGATCCATACGTCCTGTAATGTAACCTGCTGTGACAAGTAAAAGTCCCCATACAAGTCTAGGAGATTGGTTTCCATAAAGTGAGTCAGGCAAACTTCCCCAACCACTCATAGCTACTGCAGTTTTAATTCTAGGTTCTTTACTAAGCCCTATTAACGAAATTCCTGCTCCATAAGAAATTCCCGCAATACCAATGTTTGCTGGATTGACTGGGGCATTTGCCAATAAGAAGTCAATTCCTTTTGATAAATCTTCCATGTCTTTCGGACCTGCGACATTGATAAGACCACCAGATGTTCCAAAACCACGTGTGTTATAACTAAAAACTACATATCCTTTTTTTGCAAGTTTCGCAGCAGGCACGATATATTCGTATTCATTCAATGCCCAGCTATTGACAAATATGATTGCAGGGTATGGACCAGTTCCCGATTTTGGTATGAAAAGATTCCCTGTGATTTTTACTCCATCGTTACTTAGATAAGAGATGTTGTCATTAAAAGAGAAACTTCCATCATTTTCTTTTTGGAATGCTGATTGAATGTCTCTTGTGTAAGCCGCATTACTTTGGTGCAACACTTCTTGTGATGTAGTGGCATTTTGAGATTGGTCACTTAACACCGATAATATGGCTCTTGTTTCTTTTCCATTTTGGTTTCCGTTCCCCCCACAAGCCACAAGGAGGAAGTTCCCTATGATGAGGAGGAGGGTGAGATAGTTTTTTTGCTTTTTCATAATTCGCCTCTGAATTGACTCAAAAATAACATAGAAAAGGTGGAGATGCGTCTAAAATGGCAACTTTGGACGAAAAAATGAGTCCAAAATCATCATTTTGTACTATTTATTCGGACAATAGCACTTCCAAACAGTTGACGAAACCGTGCATATTGTCCGAATTTTGAAGAATGTCGGAATTTTTGGGTTCATGGCTCCAATTTGGAGCATGGTATCATTTTGTTTTAGGAATTGGGATCCTTGTAAAAGAGAAGGGATCTAAGGGTTTCCCGTTTGCAATGATAGCAGCTTTTTCTGGTGGGACTTTGATTGTGTATGCATATCGATTGTATATTGGATACCAATTCGAGTTTCCAATTTTAAATCATATTTATGTTCCAATCATATTTTTAATTCCTGGGAGTATGCAATATACGATTGAACAGTTTTTAAGTTTAGAGCCGATTTCTCTTGGTGGATTAAAACGATTGTATCCAACTTTTATTGTAATTATCATATTAGTAATCCTGCAATTGATTGCTCCTTCCTATTTAGCGCAGTCAATGAACCAAAGTTTTGCCGGTGCTGCTTTTTCGATTCCAGAATGTATTTCCTTGATTGGTTGTGTGTATTGGATCGGGAGTTTTGTATGGATGATCTACCAATATCGAAATATTTTATATCATAATCCAAATAAAGAAGCCAAACTTGGAATTCACGTTTTAGGTATGATTCTGAAAGGAAATATTACTTTTGCGAGTTTGATATTGTTTAGTACAATTTTCCGATGGAATCTAGGAATTTATTTCACAGCTGGCATTGCAACACTTATGGCAGTCATTGCTTTTATCGGAACAGAAATAAACCACGAGTTATTTAAAGATATTCTGCCTGGGCTCAGGCAATCCTACCGAACGTCTCGAATTCTTAACTTAGATTTGGCGAAACTCCAAAAGGATTTGGACTATTATTTAAAAGTAGAGTGTGTATATCGAGATGAAGAATTGAGTTTGGCTTCACTTTCAGAAAAATTAGGAATCAAAGATTACCAACTCAGCGAATACATCAATGCTTATCTTGGTATTAATTTTAATCGTTTGGTAAACGAATGCCGAATTTCCGAAGTTTGTCGATTATTAGAAGTAGAACCTAAAACCAATTTATTATCTCTTGCATACCAAGTTGGTTTTAACTCGAAAGCTAACTTCAACTTGGCATTTAAATCATTGAAAAAAGTTTCTCCCAGTGAATACGCAAAATCGGTACGAAAGGGATAGTAGGCTCGTTTCCTATCCAAAAGTCATTGAATTTAATTCTTCATTGTTAATTTAGAAATGAAACCTAGTTCCTACTTTTTTTTCTTGGGTTTTAGTTTCGAAACTTTGTAACCAAGAAGATTCGCCATTTGCCAAATACTAACTAGATTTTCATCTTCGACATTAAAACTTGATTCTGTTTTTGAATCCGGGAGTACTGAATGCAAATGAAATTCATTAGTTCCAAATAATACCTGGTTCGGAGTTAAATGGATCCAAGTATGCCAACCATACTCTCGTTCTTCCGGATAAAAGGTAAGAAAAATTCCAGAAGATTCCAATTTTGGTAGTTCGGGGATAGGGTCGTTTAATTTGCGCTTGGCTGCCATATCCAACATCGTCCTACGTTCAGAATTTGGATTTGTTTCGTTCCAATATTTTTGGATCATATCATCTCCCTTTTTCCCAAACCATCTCCATAACAATGGCAATCGAAGGCCAAGTGTTTCTTCGTAAATACTCGAATCATAGGATTTGGTGTTTGTCATATTCAGTCGGTTGGTTATAACTTCTGTGATTAAATCAAATGAAGATTCACCATCTAACAAATATAATCTAGCTATGAGTAAATCTACCCATACATATAATTCAGGTGTAGGATTTTGCAACGCATCTTTAATTTGGTTTGTATCCATTGATAGAACTTTTTTCCATTTTAAGGATTCTGGTTCCATGACTCTCATAAATTGTAATAAATATGTTTTCCAAGATGGGGATACATAAGGTAATTTGAAAATTTCTATAAAATATGGAAACACATCGGGGCCCTGGAAAAACAAAGCTTTGATTGCTTCCCATCGGTCATAAGATCCCGAATATTTATATTCATCTATGGAATACCGTAGTGATTCAATAAGCCATGGACCTCCATATTTGATAACGTCTTGATGTTTGTATTTTGTTTCGCGAATTCTTTGAAAAACATGTTGGATGCTATATTTTTCTGGATGTAAAATTGCTTCGGGTAACAACGATTTGTCTTTTGAAAGTGAATTAGCATATTTATCGGAAGTATCAAAATCGGGTGCCTCTTCTCCAGTTAGAGTTTTCCAAGCACGCCTAGCTTCTACTTCAATATAACTCCAGGAATAGTCGACCATCGGGTCTGGATCCGCATATATATGATACCATAAATGTTCTTTAAACTTATCTATCTTTAGTTTTCTGATCCAACGGATAATTCCATAAACACGAACTTGATCACCTTTATTGCCTAAAATTCGTTCTGCAAATGCCAAATATTCTGAATTATCGGGTTCAATGAAGAGTAAACCTGCCACATAACAAGCCTTTAGATCAATCGAAATTCCAGGAGATAAAGATTCGTTTTCTATTTTCAGATAGAATTCTTTTAATTCAATCTTTGCTTTGTCTGGATCCATTTTGGCCCAAGCGAGTACTGCTT
Source organism: Leptospira sp. WS39.C2 (assembly GCF_040833965.1). NCBI lineage: Bacteria > Pseudomonadati > Spirochaetota > Leptospiria > Leptospirales > Leptospiraceae > Leptospira > Leptospira iowaensis. The sequence continues at coordinate 32,225 of NZ_CP162144.1, read as the reverse complement.
CAGATACATTGATAATGGAACTTAAATCTAAATATGAGCTTCGATCTCCTCCTGTAATACTTGAGCTTTTTCTCACATAATTTGCGATCAACTCTATATGTTCGTTTAAATTTAAATGAGCACAAACGGAAAATGCATTCCCAACACTCATTCCAAAAAAACCAAAATGTTCTTTATATTGGAATAATTTTTGAATGAGTTGGATTGATACATCATCTAAGGTAAGAATGCGTTCTTGTAATGCCACATTCAAATGGGTGTATACCGTAAACATGTTGTTCAAAGTGGGACCCTCTTTTTTTACCTTATCTCGAATTTCCTTAACTGTTTCTAAAGTTTCAAACGTTCTCCATGCTGCATCAGCTAAAATAGAATTGGCATCTTTGTGATTGCTATTGATCAATGCTTCAATTATAAATTCTAGCCGAGGGTCGTCTTGTTTCAGTTTTTGAACCGCCTCTTTAAATGAAACCATTGACCAATCATCATCAAACATACCGATTGTTTTTGTAATTCCACAAAAAGATTTAGTATTGTCTGAATCGTATTTTAAACCTTGTCGGAAAGCTGCATTCACAGCTACAGACAATCGTTTGTCTAATTTTTCAATTCTGTATGGCCATGTATTATAAGCTTTACTAGTTCTTTCTCTAAAGTAATCTTCGATGAGTTTTTTTAAGTTCTGATCCTGTTTTGAAATTTCTTTTAATATCAAATCATGAATATTGACATCATCTGGATATTCTTCCATCACTTGGAAGAGGTCCGCTCCATTTTTAATTTTGGCATCTAAATCTTTTTTTGAAAGTGTGATTCGATTAGAAAATCCTAAGTTTTCATTATAGATTTTTAGCTTACTTGGTTCAATTTGTTTTGGATCAGCATTGTTGAAAGTTTGTGTGCGTATTGTTTCCACTTTCTCTTTTGGTACATTGAATAAGGAACTTGTGGTTCCCTCTATGTATGCAAGCACATGTTCGCAAATTTTTGGTATAATCTTCCCCTTTGATTTAGCTGTTAATTTGATCGTTTCTTTTAGAGCTTCATCATTCTTTAAATAAAAATGATGGAAGATCCAATACGCTGCTAAATTTGGGAAATTTTTAATCTCCTTTTTCTCTTTTTCCCATTGGGCATAAGAAGGAGCATCGGCTAGTTTTTCACTAAAGGCATAAGCTGGATCACCATAACTATGTCCAAGTAACCAAGCGGATCTTTCAAACATATCTAGAGAATTGTTGTAAATAGGTTTTTTACGATAGGATTTGGTTGCCTCTTTTTCAAATGTTTTGATCACATTCGTTTTGATTTTGGATTGGATGATTGGTTCATTTTTTTTCTGATTTGTTGTTTCCTCTTCATACTCATCGTCTTCCGTTTCCTCAAATTGTTCGTTGGTTTCATGATCCCAATTGGAAACGATAAAGTGAGAAATGGAAAAGAAGGGGAGATTTTCAAATTCTCCAATTTCGTGATTATAATAATTCACTTCGATAGATTCGTTTTCGTTAGGTAAAAGATTGATCCAACATGTGTCTCCACCGCCATCTGTCGCAAAAACATACGAACCGTTAAACAAAAACATAAGCCCACTATAAGTACCAACTAACCATGATATAATTTCATCTGGAGTTTTATCTTTTACCAATCGTTCCGTTGAAGTAATCGTATAATCATATCCATCATCAACATAATCTTCCATCTCTTCTTCTTCGGCTGCCAGATGGTCTACCATATTCCAAACATCAGCCACTTCGTACATAATGGATTGGTATGCTGTTTTTAAATTTTCCCATTCTAGGATTTCTTTGCCTGGTTTAAATCCATACAGTTCTTCAAATTTTTTTAAAAAACCTTGGTCTAGTTTCTTTTTGTTTTTCTCTAGTGATTTCTGAAAGGAATCTCTAATTGATTGGAATACTAACATCCGATCAATGATGATCTCTTTTAAATTTCCGCTAAATATATCTGATTTCTGAATATTCTTTAATGTTTGTTCTTTCATTTTATTTTTAAAAAATCTGTTTGTGCAAATTGTAAACTGAGTTTGATTGTGCAATTTATTTTTTAATTTAGAAGTTTTGAATATAGTTTGCCATGAAAATCGCTACATGTAAGCTTTTCCGTCTGTAAAATCATTCCAATGTTTCTCAAGTAACCATTCTTTACATGGACGAAAGAATTCTTTGATACTAAATGAATGATAGAATTCGAGAATTCCTGAAAAATCAATGTTACTTAATTGTTGAACATTTCTTTTTCTTGGTGATGTCGGATGAATTTAAAATTTTAAAAAAAAAATTGTTTTTATCATTTTGATAGGTTGGATCTAACTTTAACATATCGGATGTTAAATGATTGTATTCTAATAAAATCAAAGTATGATTTTTGATTTGGGTTAAAAATGGTTTGGAAATCAGTTTGTTCTCTTGTTCTACTTCCAGAACATCTTTACCTTCCCTAGACAAACCAAGAAATTCCCTCTGATTCAATCGATCTGAAACAATTTGAACGAATCTGCACCAATGCCAATGTGTAGCGAAATATACTACGTATTGGGATTCCCCCAAAATCCTTTGTTTTTCTTTCTACAACCTAGGTAACAGCTTTTCCCAACCCACAATCTAACCCTTATTCTTTGCTCCTTTCAAAATTTCCCTTGCTGTGAGTTAGTTTTTTCTTTACAAACGCCTAGAAGGAAGGGAGGATTTGCCCTAGCTCAATTGGCTAATCATGTTTAAATTTTGGAGTATCTAATGATTAAATCTCGTATCATAAAAGTAATAATGCTTCTATGTTTGGTTTCACTCTTTGCTGTGAATTGCAAAAAAAGCAAAACTGTCCTTTCAGATGCATTTCTGATTGAAAACCCAGGTGAAAAAAAACCAATTTTGACTCCTGAGGGGAAAGTGAAACGAGGTGAATATGTAACCTTGTTAGAAGAAAAAGATTTTAATGGTGTGAAGTTTAACTTAGTTGAAATCAAAGGAGTTAGCACCAAAGGTTGGTTAGAGGAAAAGAATCTTTACGAAGGTGAGTTAAAGTCTGCAACAGTGATTCGTGATGCTGATTTGTACCTCAGACCAAATGAAAAAAGTGAAAAATCTGGAAAAGTAAAAGCAGGTTTAGTTGTATTCATCATTGAAGAAGCTGATAATTTTACTCTTATCCAGTTCCCAGGAAAAAAAACATACATTCTCAAATCTGATTTAGGTGATGGTGAAACTGTTGTGAAAACAATCAGTATTTCTGGCTTAGGTAACGCAACTGTTACTGCATCTTCGCAATACATCCAAACCGAAGGGAAAGAATTGGATTATGATCCAAGAAATGCCTTTGATGGTAAATTCCAAACTGGCTGGTGTGAAGGAAAAACTGGTGACGACGGCGTGGGTGAATCACTTACAGTATCTTTCCCAACTACAATGAAACTAACGGAAATTAGCTTAGTAAATGGACTTGCAAAAAGCGAAGAGAGTTATAAAAATAACAACCGTATCGCATCCATGAAAGTTGAATCTTCTTACGGTAGAATTGAAACTTTAGATTTTAATGATGATGTTTTTGATTTCCAAGCAAAAGCAGTAGATTTGGAAGGAAGTAGTTTCAAATTTGTGATCACCAAAGTTCATAAAGGAAAAATTACAGATACTTGTTTGAGTGAAATCAAATTGACAGGTGCTGAAAAAACTTACTCACAAGAATCCGAAGAATATTCGGAACCGATGGATGGAAATTAAAGATTATTTATGAACGTAGATACTATGAAATTTAAGATCGCTCTTATGGGACTCATAATGAGTGTTTCACTTTTCGCAGACCCTGGCTTTCAGCCAGGTCCTGCTAAAGTAACCGCTGGTGTATTGAATGTTCGTAATATCGCCGCTTCAGGTGGTGATGTGGTTGCTACTTTGAAACGTGGTGATCAAGTTGATGTCGTTGACAGATCTACCAACCAAAGTGTGGAAGAAGATATCTCCGACTATTGGTATAAAATCAATCTTGGCAAAAAAAAGTCTGGTTGGGTGTTCGGTGGATTTATTACCTTCGAAATGAATTTGGAAGGTGGTCTTCGTTGGAAAACATTAAATCCAGGTGGTGGTCAAAAATTTGCAGGTATTGTAGTTTCTAACACTGGTGAGATTGTCGCCGCTACGGAAAAAGGAAACATTCATATTAGTTCTGATAAAGGAAAAACCTGGAGAAAATTAGTTCCACAGGCACTCGGGAATAATATTGGAGTCATCAACAAACTAATACTCATTAATCGAGAAATTTGGATCGCTGCTAGTGGTGATACAGGTGGTGGAATTTGGAAAACTTCCAATGTAGGTCGTTCTTGGGCTCAATTTAGTACAGCACAAGGCCTACGTTCCAATAATGTCTACGACTTAGCATTTGCAAAAGATGGAAGTGTCATTGTTGCAACAGACAAAGGAATTTCTCAAACCAAAGATGGCGGACAAACTTGGACGTACGATGTTAATGGTGAAGAATTAGACAAAAGAATATTATCTGTAGCTGTTAGTGAAGATGGCAAAGTGTTCGCTGGAACAGCAGATGGCCTGTATGCATTTGTGGAAGGGGACTCTTTGTTCGGTGGGAAAAAAGTATCTTGGAATCGAATTGGGAAAGGAGAACCTAACATGGGTGACTCTATCAATTCAATTGGGATCACTTCCGATGGAAACCTTTTTGTCGGTACAAACCTTGGTGTAAGCAAAAGTAACACCAAAAATCTTACAAAATGGACAGGGGTAGGTGGAAAATCTGCTGTTAAAGATATCTACATGGATGGAAATCGTGTGATCATCGGAACAGACAATGGTTTGAATATTTCAACAGACAATGGAATATCTTGGGTAACATACAAAACAGAAAATGGTCTTGCTAGTAACAAAATCAATGCTATTGCTGTGAACCCAATTGACAAAGTCATTTGGACCATTTCTGGTGCAGATGGTTTGAGTTACCACGACTAGGAAACATTCAACTCGTGAATTGGGATACCTTAGTACAAATTGTTCATAGGTATTCCAATTTATTACTTACTTTTTTAAAAAACAAAAAAGAACAAATTCGTTATTACCTCGTTCGAGGGTTTCTCTTTCTCATTCTATTATTTTTCGTCTTAACGGCTTACCAGACAGCTCTATTTTTTTATCATAAAAAGTCCATCACTCATGATCTTGAACAGTTAAAGATTGGCTTATCCAAAAATGGTATTTCTTCTATGGTGCCGAAACAACTGGTCTTGATTTTTGATCGAAACCAAAATGTCATCGGAAAATATAACTCCGGTGTTTCGCTAACGTTAACATCAAAACAATGTAACGATGCAAAAGTGTTCCAACAAACATTAATCGCTTCTGAAGATAGAGATTTTCTAACACACTCTGGATTCTCCATCAAGGGAATGTTACGTGCTTTCATCCAAAATTTAATCTCTTTTAGAATTCGGCAAGGTGGCGGAACAATATCACAACAATTAGCTAGAAATTTATTCACAGATAAATCACGTAACTCAATCAACAGAAAAATTTACGAAACAATCGTTGCATTGTATTTAGAATCAATTCTTGGAAAGTCCGAAATCATTTGTTTATACATGAACAAAGCTTACTTTGGACAAAATTCCTATGGTGTCGAAGAAGCTTCCCGGTATTATTTCAATAAATCAGTAACAAAACTAACATACGCGGAAGCAAGTTTACTTGTTGGCCTTTTGCCTGCACCATCACTATACAATCCTATCCGGAATCCAGATATTGCTCTTAAGAAACAAAAAACCGTGATGATGTCACTTGTGGATATTGATGTTTTAACTGATAAAAAAGCACAAAAAAGCCTGAATGAATTTCGAGTATTTTACCAAATCAAAGAGAACGATGAAGAAAATGCCCATGGAACTATTGCAAAAAATGGAACCAATCGATTGTTCCAAGTAAATGAAGCTCCAGAAATCAATGAGTATGTATTGAAATATCTTAATGAGACTATAGAAGGTTTTCATGAATCAGAAGTGAATATAAAAGTTTATACTTCGATTGATATTTTAAAACAAAAAACCTCTGCAAATATTTTGAATTCAGACATAGAATCTTTAAGATGGAGTTTCCGTAACAAAGCTTCCTTAAGTTATAATGAAAATAAAAACTATGCTGCAGGTATAAACGGTGTTATATTTTCTATCCATCCTTTTACAGGAGAAGTGTTAGCTGTTTCTGGTGGTACAAAAAATGGTGACTATTACCGAAACATGGTAAGGTCTCTCTATATGAGACGCCAAGTAGGATCTACATTAAAAGGATTTTTATACTGTGTGGCATTGGAAGAGGGCATTCTAGAACCAAATACAATTCTTAAAGATGAACCTATCAATATCTCTGGATATAAACCAAAAAACTGGTATGGGAAATATCTAGGAGACATTACCATTGAGCAAGCGTTACAGCAGTCAGTCAATACTGTGGCAGTTACAGTTTTAAAAGATTTAGGGATTTCAAATTATATTGATTATCTATCAAATGGATTGAATCTTTCTTATTCTGATAAAAGCAGATTTTCAAAAGACTTAACATTGGCTTTAGGTTCTGCTGATTTTTCCCCTCTCGAAGTTGCGATTCTTTATTCTGAAATTGTAAATGGAGGTGAAATCATCGAGGAAACCATCATTCGTAAGATTATCGCAAATGATGAAGTGATCTTTGAATCAAATCAAAGTTCTAGCAGTCATAAAAGACTTTTTAATTCAAAAAACACTTCAACGATCCTACATTTTCTAAAATCAGTTTTTGCAACTGGTGGAACCGCAGCATGGATCGGGAAAAAACAAAAACAAAATTCAAACTATTTGAGTTTTGATATCGCCGGGAAATCGGGAACTGTTGAAAATGATAATGCAAATTATAAAAATATTAAAGGAGCAAGGGACATCTGGTTTGTCGGGATCACTCCAGAAGAAATAACGGTGGTTTGGTTTGGGCATGAAAAAGGAGTCCCTATACCAGGCTCAGGTTCATCAATGGCTGCCTCCACTTGGGCACAGTATGCACATAGTGCGATCCATCCGAACGAGAAAAATAGAAAATTTAATTTAGATTTTGTGCCGCAACCAGAAAATCCAGAAAACCCATCCAATTCTACCTGGGATTTACCTACAGCGGAAGGCGAAAAGGAACCAACAGATGAATTGATCCCTTACGATAAGGACCGCGAAGATTCGATTCCTAATGAAGAAAAATTTTATACAGCTCCGGTCGAAAAACCAAAAGGATAAATGAATTTAAATCGTTTATTTCAACCCTTTTAAGTATTCGTAATAAATTTTTAAATATTTATCAGTAGCCAAATTTTCTTCTCTCACTCGAAGGTTTCGTATCGCTACAAAATCGCGATTCAAAAAACTCATATATAAATAGATACTTATCTTTCTTTGGATAAAATCTAACAGCGGAAATTTTTTAGGCACACCTACAATTGTATGAATGCGAATGAATTCTTCATTTTCAGGGACAAATGAAAAAATCAGAACCGCCTTTCTTTTTTTTAATGTAGATTCAATTGTAAGTAATGTCCCACCATAATTATGTACTCTAACTTGAATTCGATTCCCAGACAAAAACTTCATAATTTTATCGGAAATTTCATTGGATAAAACATAAGACTCATAACTCATAAACATGATATGTGGACTTAGAATTTTTAATTCAGGTTCTTTGTGTAACCCTCGTTTATGAACTACTGAAAGATGTTCGATATCAAACGAGTTTGAAGCGAGGCTTTGCCAATTTGTATCCAATCGTACATAAGGTGTAGGTTCAAAACTAAAATCATTAGCGAAACTAAATTCGGGGAAAGGAAAAAATTGGTTCCCTAAAAAAACAAAAATACTTTCGCAAACTTCTTCCGAAGGCAGGACGTTTTGTTTCACTTTTGGAATATTATTTTCATGCATCTTGGCATGGATACAATTTCCATCTGAATTAAATGTCCATTGGTGTAAGGGACAAACAATATTCCCATTAACAACTGTTGCGGATTTTAAATCAGCTCCAAGATGGACACATCTTGATTTCATAATCACTACTTTGTTTGATTGATTTCTAAACAATACTATGGATATTCCATTGAGTGTCCTTTGGATGACTTTCCCCTTTGTTAAATCATTAGACCCACAGACAAAATACCATGAAGATGGAATTGTTACCATTTATAACCTACACTTTGGATAAGTGGTAAAACACTTTATAAAGATTTTGACTTAACATAGGCGTTCTAAAATAATGATCAGTCCCCCAAGATGGTAAAATCATACTGTTTGGCAAAATTGAATCCAAAAGTAAACAGTAACCATCGTTTGGTCCAAATTCAGCGAGGATCCTATGTTTTTTTAATATATTACCTTGCATATGCGAAGGTAATGGAACTGGTAATAAAGTAATTTGATTTTTTATTTGAATATTAATCGGTGAACTGAGAATACCAGCCTTTGAAGAAAATTCAGTAATGAATTCGAAAGGGATACCCAGAAATTGCAAAACTGTTTTTTGAATTAATTTTGTGAAAGTTGCTTTCTCTAATAAAACATCAGCTAATGGATTATTTTTAAGTAATCCTCCAATGGTAATCCAAGCGAAAACTTTTTTCTGTAAGTCTGGCCTTTTTTCTAAAGCAGTTCGTAAATCTGCGCTTCCTTTACTAATTGAAAATAGAATTAAATTACTTGAGTCTGTTTGTTCCAGCTCAAAAATGATTTCATTTGCATTGTTTGTCACTGAACCTTTCGGATTCACTTCAATTAATCTAGATTTGGCGCCAAAATGTGATCCAATTTTTCGAATCAATTCACCATCGCCGTCAAATTCAGGGATGTCTCTATAAAACCCAGCTGGGATTACCCATACTTCCTGATTCAATTTTGGTAATTTAGACAATTGGATTGTTAGTGAATTCATTTTTTGAATGAATTTTGAGCTTTTCGACTGTTGGATTAACTTTAAATAAATAAATGCTGTTGTTTTTTCAATTCCAACTTCCTTTGTTACTTTCTTTAGGAATTCGTTGTTTATTTCTTCGAATTTGAGTTTTGGATATAATTTTTTTGATTCTTCAAATAACTCAAATTCATCGATACTCCTATCGGGAATATAACTCTGTAGTTTTCTAAGTAAACTCATTCGCTAAATTTTTATTTTTTTAAAGAGGGTGTCAAGATTAAACTTGATCTACTATGGTTGATAAAGAAGTTTTAAGAATAGGAATCATTCATTATGAAATTAAAATACAAAACTTTGGTTCCGTTTGTAATTATATATTTCAGAATTTCACTTCTATTTTTATTCTTTTATTTGGGTTCAAATTATCTCAATACATTTAGAACAAAATACTACCATTGGTATTTTCCTTTCGAACAAAGTATCCCACTATACGAATGGGCAATTTTTCCATATATCTCTGTTTTTATTTTTTTCATCTTACCGATGTTCTATTTTGATAATTCTGAAATTAAAAAAATAGAGAGATCTTTTTTATTTTCAATCCTCATCTCAACTTTAATCTTTTTAATTTTCCCGACTAAACTTGGGTTTTTAAATACGCCTGAATTTGGCATCAATGTATTACTTTCTTCTCTAAAAAAGGTAGACCCTCCACATAATTTAGTTCCATCCCTCCATGTTTGTTTTACCTCAATTGTTTTGTTATCTTTGTATAAGAAAGAGAATAGTAGAGTTTTTCTCTTATTTTATTCAATTTGGGCGATCCTTATTTATAGTTCTGTCATTTTTACACACCAACATCATTTAATCGATATTATAGGAGGAATTGTCCTTTCCTTTATAGCCATTAAAATATTCCACAAGTGAGATCGCTTTTGGAGAAAGCTCTGTACCTTTTTTGGGACCCGTCCACATCTTTATGTACTGTTTTAAATAAGATGTTTCTGTTTTTTTATCTTTTGCAGATTGTTTCAAGTATATCCAGGGTAACTCAGGATGCAGATGGTGTTCTAAATCCCAGTTCCCATTTAATAAAATTTTCTCATGAATAAAATTTGTTTTTAAATTAATTGCACCTTCCCAAACATCTCGTTTTGAATAAGCATGTGTTATGTATTGCCTAGTCGACCAGTTAACACCTGCTGCTATATAAAAATAAAACAAATATAGAAATGATAGATTAAAATATAGAATCAAAAATGTCCAAAATCCTATGATTAGGATGATCTCGAATCGAATCCGAAAAACATCTTTGGGTTTCATATCTTCTAACATTCTTTGTCCACTTCGGATTTTTTGGATAATCCTACTTTTAGGAAAACCAGGGAAGAAAAAAATAATCAAATTCCCAAGAACTGCAACTGGCCAAAATCCTCCTAAGAGGACTGAATACCATTGGCCAAATTTATAAACCAAACTATCGCCATGATAATAATAGTCGAAAACCTCGTGGTCTGTTCGATTACAGCAATGGTGTTTAGTATGAGTCAATGTTGCGATGCTAAAAGATGTTGGAAAGATGATTCCAGAAATTACACCCAGAATATAATTCCATTTTTTATTGGAGTGTAAATTGGAATGTGTAGCCTCATGTAGCAGGGCATACTGATTGAGATGTAAGAGAGCAAATATAACAATACACAGGATGAGGTAACTTGGATAATAATTTCCGATTAAAATGGTCGCTATACAAAGTGGAAAATTTGTAAATGCGATCATTAAATTTAATCGATTGGGAATTTGGTTTGGATGCATTTAATTTGGAATTAAATTATGAATTGCTTTTTAAATCAAATCATAAATAAAGTGACCATGAAACACCTATTTGTCTTTCTTTTGTTAGTTTTCACTCAGCAAACGTTATTTGCTGAAGATCCGGCACATGCTGAGTTAAGGCAATTAAAATCCGAGTTTGAAGATATCTTAAAGAAAAGAGACATAGATGGATTGTTAAACTTACTACATCCAAATGTTGTGATTACTTGGCACAACACAGAAGTTTCTAGGGGAAGAGAAGGTGTTAAAAAATTCATCACAAGAATGATTTTTACAGATTCCCCGGTTGTAAAAGAATTTCATACAGAATTCGATGTAGATGAACTTACAATTCTATACGGAAATACAGGAATCGCTTTTGGGAATTCAAATGATAATTTGGTACTTTCGGAAGGTGTCGAAATCAAATCAAAAAATCGTTGGACTGCTACATTAGTTAAAGAAAAAAATAAGTGGCTTGTTACCTCTGCTCACTTATCATCCAATTTGTTTGATAACACTCTTTTGTCAGCAGCCAAATCTTCAGTTTATTTCATAGGAGCACTTTCCCTTGTTCTAGGAATTATTTTTGGTTTAGGAGCTGGTAAATTTTTCTTCAAAAAAAGATAAATATTTATGTTTAATCCTTTGAAAATTGTTTTAATATCACCGAAGGGCCCCTTATATCGTCACAAAACAGGCATTTTTCGAAAGGACCTTAGAGCGGCGCCCCTCACTCTAACAACACTTGCATCCTTAGTTCCAGAAAATCTAAACGCTGAAGTGAAAATTTATGATGAAGGGATTGAAGATCTTCCTTCACAGATAGATGCAGATATTGTTGGTATGACAGTTATCACAGGAAGTGCACCAAGGAGTTATGATCTTGCAAAACAGTTTAGGGAGCAGGGTAAAACAGTTGTACTTGGTGGACCTCATGTGACATTATTGCCAGAAGAAGCGGAAAAACATGCAGATTCAATCGTTACTGGTTATGCAGAAGAAACTTGGCCTAGGTTATTAAGAGACTTCCAATCCAAATCACTAAAGAAAAGATATGAGATGGATAGTTCCTTCTCATTGGACAAACTAGAAAACTTACCATTTGCCAAACGTGAATTATTAAATCAAAAAGGATATAAGACGCTCAATACATTTGAAGCTACACGTGGCTGCATTCATAACTGCGAGTTCTGTGTTGTGCCGGCAGCTTGGGGAAGAAAACCATATAAAAAACCAATTTCACACATCATTGAAGACATAAAACAAAGAAAAACAAAGCAGGTGTTGTTTTATGATCTCAACCTAATAGCTGATAAAGTTTATGCAAAGGAACTGTTTGCTGCTCTGATACCCTTAAAGATTTATTGGGTAGGATTATCTACTACTTTGGTTGGAAGAGATCCAGAACTACTTGATTTAATGGTTCGGAGTGGATGTAAAGGTTTGTTAATTGGTTTTGAAAGTATATCTAAAAATACACTTAAAAGTACTAACAAATCATTTAATGACCCAGATGGTTATTCGGAACTTATTAAAAAACTGCACAAAGCAGGAATTATAATCAATGGAACTTTTGTTTTTGGTAACGACGATGATGACATCAATACATTCTCATCTGTACGTGATTTTGTATTAGAAAATAAAATTGGATTACCAAGATTTTCAATTCTCACACCTTTTCCAGGCACAACTTTGTTTAAAAGACTAGAATCAGAAGGTAGAATTATAGATCGTGATTGGAGCAAATATGACGGACAACACATCGTTTTCCAACCAAAACAAATGACTGCAGAACAATTACAATTAGGACATGAACAAGTTTGGAAGGATGTTTATTCAATCAAAGGTATTGGTAAAAGAGTGTTTGGGAATATGACTAAAATATTTCCGATTGTATTAGCAGCCAATTCTGCTTACCGATTTTATGCGAACAACTTGTCCCGCTTTTATACTTGTAGAGGAGGTTTAGTTTGAGATTAACAATCATTCATCCTTGCATTGGTAGAATCCCTGGTAAAAAGTACATTAAAGGGTGGCAGATGGAATCATTACCTGCTGCTCATTTGGCTGGTTTAACACCAAAACACATTGAAATTAAATTTTATGATGATCGAATGGAAAATATTCCATTCGATGAAAAAACGGATTTAGTAGCGATTAGTATCGAAACTTATACTGCAAAAAGATCATATCAAATTGCAACGGAATATCGAAGGCGAAATATCCCGGTAGTTATGGGAGGATTCCATGCAACCTTGGTCCCTGATGAAGTTTCCGAATATGCTGAAGCAGTTGTAGTGGGAGAAGCAGAAGATGTATGGAAGGATTTAATCGAAGATTTTGAAAACGGAAAATTAAAACGTTTTTATCGATCATCAAAACGACCAGATATCAAAAAAGCAAAACCCGATCGATCCATTTTAGTTGGAAAGAGATATTTGCCTATTGGTCTTGTAGAAGCAGCTCGTGGATGTACATTCAAATGTGACTTTTGTGTAATCCAAACTTATTTTGAATCAACTCAAAATCGAAAAGACACAGAAAGTATTTTAGAAGAAATAAAAAGCATCTACGACAAAAGTAAACTTATCTTCTTTGTTGATGATAATATAGTTTCTCATCCATCACAGGCAAAAGAATTTTATCGAGCTTTAATCCCGTTAAAGATCAAATGGGTAAGCCAAGCAGCAATTACAATGACTCATGATGAGGAAATGTTAAAGTTACTTAAAGAAAGTGGATGTCAAGGTGTACTAATTGGTTTTGAATCATTGAATCCAAAAAACCTTGAAAAAATGAACAAAACATTTAATGGAACCAGAGGTGGGATTGAACGTGCAGTCCAAAGAATGAATCAATATGGCATAAGACTCTATGCGACATTTATATTTGGTTATGAGAATGATACATTAGATTCTTTCAAAGAAGCAGTCGATTTTTGTATTAAACATAAAATATTTATGGCTGCTTTTAACCATTTAACTCCTTTCCCGGGAACACCATTATATAAGAGGCTAGAGAAGGAAGGAAAACTTCTATATCCAAAATGGTGGTTAGCTGACGAATATCGTTATGGACAAGTACCTTTCCAAACTAATATTGATGCGGAAGTAATTCGTTTAGAATGCGTTAAAGCTCGCAAGACTTTCTATTCATTTCCATCTATTTGGAAAAGAATGTTTTCAAAAACAAATTCAGGAAGTTTTTTTATGCTCCAAGCTTTCTTATTCATTAATTTTTTACTACGAAAAGAAGCAACTTTACGCGACTTATATCCATTAGGTGACCTATCATTTAAAGGAGAGTTGATGAAAGTACAGGAACCTTTGATTGCCATCCATCAGAATCACTAAGGCAAAAAAAGAAGATGATGCAGAATTAGTTCAATTTACTGCTTCATTTGCTTCCGAAGGAAATCTAAAACTTGCTTTGGACCGAAGTCCTTCTTTTTTTGAATCCCTTTCCAAGGAAGGGGAAAATCCAGAAATCATCATCGGTAGAGACTCAGATACTGATCAAATTATCGGTGCTGGATATCGGATCGAATCAGATTATATTTTCCAATCGAAACGGATGACATTGGGTTATTTAGCGGGTTTAAGATTATTAAAAGAATATCGATCTGGAATTGCACTTGCTAGAGGATACAAGAAATTAAAGGAATTACACCAAAAGAGTAAATCAAAAGGTTACTTTACAACAATTCAAACCGAAAATCTAAATGCACTTCAAATTCTTTCTTCTCATCGTGCAGGTTTGCCTTTTTATCAGTTTGTTACTCATTTAACGACATTTATCTGGAATCCAAATTCATTCAAAAAAAAAACCAATCTAATCTTTGAACCAGTCACCAATAGTAGGCAATTTAAAACTTATGTTGAACAAATGGAAAGAAAATCTTACTTACGACCTCATTGGGATGATTCTTTTTATGAAAAAAAAGAAATAACTAAATTTGTAATTAAAGATCAGAATAAAGTCATTGTTTGTTTTTCTATTTGGGATCAAAATGCGACTAAGAGGTGGAAAGTAATTGGGTATTCTCATAAGTTAAATTTTTTTAGATATTTTTATAATATATACGCAAAACTTAGAAAGTTACCGATTTTGCCTATACCTGGTTCGCAGTTACATTACAATTTTTTAACTCAATTGTGTATTGATGATAAATACCAAAATCGATTACCAGAAATCTTTTCAGTGATTCTAAACTCATCATCACACCATTATAAAGGTTCTTATTTATGCTTTACCTTATCAAATGAGGATCCTTGGTATCATTCCGTCAAAAAAATACCTGCTTGGGAAATAAATTCTATGGCATACTTTGTCCATTGGGATCCAACTGAAAATCTTTTTCAAAACAAATTAAATGGCTTTAGTGTATGGGAGGCAGCATTACTTTGAGATTAGAATGTCGAATCATTCCACCTGTTGATTTAAAAAATAATCATGTACAACAAATGTTCGACTTGATGGAGAAAAATTATATAGGAATCTCCTATGACTCTTTCCTTAGAGACCTTCATCAAAAGGATACATTATTTTTATTCCATGCAAGTAGTAAAATTTTTGGTTTCACAGGGCTTAAGTTATATCCGTTCAAATTTGAAAACAAAGATATAGTAATCGCATATTCTGGAGATACTGTCCTTGATGAAAAGTACAGAGGCACATTATCTATTCCTGTTTATTGGGGAATATATATGTTAAAACTATCTGAAAAATATCCAAATTTATATTGGTTATTAACTTCAAAAGGATTTCGAACATATCGATATCTTTCTGTTTTTTTCAAAGATTTCATTCCATCTCCCAATCAGAATAATCCATATTTAATTCGTCTAAGAAATCAAATCACAAAGGAAATTTTTCCTAATGGATATGATTCAAGTTTAGGAATACTTAACCGAGGAGAAAATTCACAATCGATTCGGAATATAGAGGCTGATCAAATTGCAATTGAGGTATCTAAAGATCCTTATATTCAATATTTCGGAAAAACAAATCCAAATTTTGACAAAGGTCATGAGTTAGTCTGTTTGGCACATTTTCATTCTACCAATATCAACCAATATATCTTAAGAATACTAAACAATAAATCAAATGTTTAATCTCTCCGCTTTTCTTTGGAAATGTAGTTGTTATTATGATTATCAATTTTACAAAAAAAATGTTAATCGATTAGAGAAAATACAACTTTCAAATTTAAAAACAATTCTCCGAAATGCTGAAAATACTGATTTTGGAAATTCTTATTCAGTGAATCACAATTGGACAATCCAAGATTTCCAAAACAATATACCAATAAGTAATTATAATGACTATCAAGATTATATAAACCGAATCACAAATGGTAAACAGAATGTATTAACAAAATCAAAAATCAGAAGGCTTGGATTAACAAGTGGAAGCTCTGGTAGAATGAAATATGTACCTTTCACAGATTTATTGGCTTCTGAATTTACAAAGTCAATTTCAGTTTGGATTTATGGACTGCTCAATTCGTATCCAAAACTATCGAAAGGTCGTTTTTATTTCTCAGTTTCTCCAGCTGGATTTCCAGAAAATTTAAATGAAAATGTCAAAATTGGTTTTGATAACGATGGTGATTATTTAAAACCATGGGAAAGAATTTTTGCGAACCAACTCCTTGTTGTGCCTGAATGGTTATCAAAAATTCAAAATCCGGAATTCGTAATGTATATAACCGCATTACGTATTATTGCAGCAAAAGATTTAACGTTAATCTCAGTTTGGAATCCATCGTTTCTACATTCGTTATTAGAAAATATAGTTAAAAATAAAGATTCTTTAATCAAAGATCTTCAATATGGAACGATATCAAATTTTGATCAAATTATACCTTCAAATATTCTGAATTCATTGAAAATACATGATCCCTATCGTTCCAAAGAATTGTCGAAATTATTGAGAAATGAAATCAAATGGGAAAATGTTTGGAAAGATCTAACATGTATCAGTTTGTGGTCAGACTCATTTGCAAAATATTCTTTTGAGAAACTAAAAGAAATATTTCCAAATGTAAATTTTGAATCAAAGGGTGTAATAGCGACAGAAGGAATATTTAGTATTCCGTTTTATGAAAATGAGAAAGAACCTAAATTGTTACTTGCTTATACTTCTCATTTTTATGAATTTATGGATGAATTTGAAAAGATATACCTTTCAAGTCAATTATCGATCGGCAAAGAATACGAAATCATAATAACCACTGGTGGTGGATTATATCGATATAGAATCGGAGATCGATTTTTAATCACTGGATATTACAATCAAATACCGATTTTAAAATTTATTGGAAGAAATGATGATATTTCGGACCTTGTTGGTGAAAAAATATCTGAGTTATTTCTTAGAAATGAGCTTTTACCAGAATTAAAAAAATATTATCTTACTCCAAATAATTCTTTTTTAAGAGGAAACTTGTTAGAAGAAAGAGCTTTTTATGAACTTGTGATTGCACCAAGTGATTTAGGGAATAGGAAGTTGGAGTTGGTAACTCTTGTAGATACCATTTTGTGCCGTAACCCACACTATGAATATGCAAGAAAAATAGGCCAATTGGGGGAAGTCAAACTCTCACAAATGAGTTTTGAAAGTACAAATCAAGGAAGAAGTTCCACAACAAAAGATAGGTTTCTAAGAAGACCAATCGATATGACTCCAAAACCTTAAAATGGATTGTGTCACCCATGTGAGTGATCTAAAGTGTTACCGATGTGCCTTTCTATACACACCGACTATTATCTGTTATGCGACATAATACTAATTATGGGAAGTCTCTCACTGCATCACGTAATAATCTACTCGAAACACTAGTCGTTGCATCATCTTAAAATCTACTCCAAATTAGATAAGGAAACGATTCACTCATGTGCAGGTGATGTCCATGAAGCAATCGAAGATGGTGCGTTCTATGCTGGTTCAAGTGTTCAAAGAGAAATACCTTTGGGCTTCGAAAAAAGAAAAAAGCCTGATACTCGATCAGTTCGTTGAAGCTACTGGATTCAATCGGTCTTATGCCAGAACAGTTCTTAGAAAGAAAAAAGACAATGTTGTCAAACTGAGACCAAGAAAGAAGCGTCTATCAAGCTATGATGATGACGTCAGATTCTATTTAGAGAAGATCTGGGAGATCCTGGATCGAATTTGTGGGAAAAGACTCGTGATGGCAATGCCAGATGTCTTAGCCAAACTCGAACAGTTCAAAGTATTTAAAATTGATAAAATAACCAAGGACAAACTTCTCTCGATCAGTTCTGCATCTGTGGATCGCTTATTGAAACCTGCCAGGAAAAAACTTGGTCGCAAAGGCACTTCTACAACGAAACAACCTAAATACCTCATTGATCGGATCCCAATCAAAACGTTTGGCGAATGGAAAAGTTCTCTACCTGGTTTTGTCCAAATCGATCTGGTAGCCCATAATGGTGGGAACGTATTTGGAGGATTTTATTCAACGCTTGCAGCAACAGATGTTTGTACGGGATGGACTGTTTGTATATTGGTGAAGGATAAAACTCAATTCCAGATGCTAAAAGCATTAATAAAACTGAAAAAAATATTACCCTTCCCACTTTTGGGAATCCATTCCGATAACGGAGCTGAATTTATTAATCAAACAATCCTTACGTACGCAGAAAGAAACGATATCCAATTCACTCGTGGAAGACCATACAAGAAGAATGATAACCCACATATAGAACAAAAGAATTACAGTGTTGTAAGGAGAAATACTGGATATTTGCGTATTGAAAATCAAATCCAAGCAGATATTGTCAGATCACTGTACCAAGAATTGAATACTTACAATAATTACTTTTTACCAGTGATGATTCTAAAGGAGAAACATAGGATTGGTTCAAAAGCAATACGAAAGTATGACGAAGCAAAATCACCTTACCGAAGGATACTGGCTAGAAAAGATATTTCGAAAACAATAAAAGCTTCTATGAAAAAGACTTATGAGAAGTTGAATATTTTTGAATTAAAGAATCAGATCAATCATTGGCAAAACGAATTTGTGAAGATTGCCGCCCCTATTCGTAACCCAATAGATAAAGTAAAAGTTAGAAGGAAGAAAGGAATCGTTCATACAATTCCTAAATGGAGACGAGAAGTTAACTCAGATACAAAGAATCCATTCCTCGAGAGGCAACGTGTTGAAGAGATGAGACGAGCTGCAGAACAAGTTTGGGTAAAAAGAAAATAGCTTGGAATCTTTTAACTCTCTGTTATATTTGGAGTAGATTTTTATTTGATTCTCCACTTAACATTTCGAGTAGATAAAACAAGATTCAATACGCGTTGCATATTGCTTTTAATTCAATTCTTCTAAACTGGATCGAGAAAAGTGGTTTACATTATTATTGATTCATTGTTTATCTTTTGGTTGTCATTCAAATGAAAAATAAATGTTTAATCTGCTTTGTAATTTCTTTCGCTTTGGTAACCTATTGTCAAAATGAGAAAGAAAAGCGATATGATCCGGTGTTGTGTTCTTTAGGATTTAACTCTTGTAAGGAGTCATTTGAAAGATGTCAATTAGATCCAAATCCAATCCAAAATTGTAAATTAGCATTTGATGCATGCTTTGAGCGAGCCATTAATTGTTTTACCGAGAAAAAGGACAAAAAAGGAATTTTTTGAATTAAAGGGAATACTCACTGCCTCACGTATAAATTGATGAAATAGCAAGGTTCATAACCGATACCAAAAAACCCTTATTCAAATCAATTGAATACAAAATCAAAATTATGAAGAAATATAGATTTTTCTAATTAAGGTGATTTTGGATAGTAAACCCTTTCATTTTCCATTTTAAATTCTATGGCTTTTGAATTGTTCTTTTGCACTGGATCGATATTTTTATGACTGATGAGTGGTCCAAAATCTTTATGAGTTTCAAATTTCTTTAGAAATTGATGCTTTTGTTTTCCATCAATTTTCAAAGAAGATGAGTAAGTCCGAATGGCAAGTTTTCGAATATGCGTATTTTCTTTTTGATCATCGATAGTTTTTTCAAGCGTAGTTTGACTTTCTTGGCTTTGATACAAATCTAACATTTTTATCGCCCTTGCGCGAATGAATGTATAATTTTTTTTACTCTGAATTAGAGCAATGATATACGGCAATGGTTGGTCTGTGATTTTCGAAATCCTTTGTTGGTAAACTTCAGATTCCTCTTGGTGATGAGGGTTTGATAGAACTTCTTTTATTTTTTGGTAATTAACTGAATTTAAATCATTTCCACAAAGTGCACTAAATGTTAAAAAACAAAAGATAAAAAGGATCGATCGATAAAATATTTTTTTCATTTAGTATACCAATGGATTTAGTCTTAGAATCCAACCCTGCTCTGCCGTGATATCGCCTTGAGTAAAACCAACCGAACCTGACCAAAACATCATATTTGTTCCTCCAGAATTGGTGCCTCCTCCCCCTAAACATTCAAACAATTCAAGATAACCATTTAAATTTAAATCATTTGAAATATGACAAGTTGGAGTATCCCTCAATGGATCTTTATCAGATATCATTCCATTGTCACCTGTTGCTTCAGTCACATGCCATAGCCCAAGAAAATGACCTGCCTCATGGGATAATGTTTCACCTAACAATTGCTGTTCTTCAAATGCTAATTCTTCATTGGAATTTGTATACAAACGATGAGAATCAACAAAAATCACAATTCCTGATTGCCTTGTACCTAATAAAGTTGCAGGTCCTGGAATACCACCCGAAACTCCTAAAACACCACCATATTGG
Source organism: Leptospira sp. WS39.C2 (assembly GCF_040833965.1). Taxonomy (NCBI): domain Bacteria; kingdom Pseudomonadati; phylum Spirochaetota; class Leptospiria; order Leptospirales; family Leptospiraceae; genus Leptospira; species Leptospira iowaensis. The sequence continues at coordinate 11,676 of NZ_CP162144.1, read as the reverse complement.
AGTTCGCCTTTTACTAAAAATACATTCAATGCATTCGGTTTGCCAATGTAACTCGTAGTTTGGAACAAACCACCTAAACTTCCTGGGAAAGCATTTTCGGTGCTTAAATCAAAAATCATATCATATTCAGGCATTTCGTGCGACGAAACGGTAATATTCAAATTGATTCTAACTGAAGGTTGAGCAAAATTCTCTTTCCATTTATTCAATGCAACATTTAACGCTTGTTCATTTTCAATTGGATATAAAGGATCGATACTTCTATTGACGACTATAATATTCACATTAAGAGTTTTTTCCGATGACCAAAAATGGTTTAATCCACTTTGCGAACTAATCGCATCAGAAGTTTGGAAATTTACCTCATCGTTTTCCAATCCTCGACAGGAACTAATTAACGTTGTATTCAGATATGGTGAATTTTCAAAATTGAAGTCAAATCCTAAAGGCTGAGAAATCTCACCTGTATTCATTATCGAAACTGCTGGATCAGTGGCGTAAGAGGTGTCTTTAGCATAAGGTAACATAGACGTATGTGTATTGTAGCCAATATAAGTTGCGACATCCTTATTCAAAAAACCTGAGTTAAGTTGGTTTCGGTCCAAATACCAAATAGGAAAAATTCCGCCAAAAGAAAAGTCAGTATACTCCGAAAAAACTTGAAGCATAGGTCTCTTAATATTCAATGAAATAGGCACTATTTCGGAATATCCATAAACATTTCCATTAGGCATCCAATTTCCTATACTGGTCAATTGTCTGGGTTCAATAGTCACACATGGGCCAGAATTTAAATTGTTAATCGATGTCGCAATCAAGAGAGATAGTATATTGTCTGGTACACCCGAGACAGCTTTCTTTTTGACACAAAATGTTGAGAAAATGAGAATAGTTATAAAAATTGGAATTTGGTTCTTTCGCATGCTTAAATTAACAGTTGAATTTTGTTATATTTTCAAAAATTGATTTTTTATTTTCTAAAGTTATCTCTTTTTTTGTAAAGAAATTATTATCACATATCAACAGTTTTGTGAATCAATTTAATGAAAATTAGTGTCAAAGTGAAACCAAATCAAAAGATCCAGAAAGTAGAATTCATAACTGGCAACGAATATGTCGTGAGATTAAAATCATTACCTATTGATGGCAAAGCAAACCAAGAATTGATCTCCCTATTATCAAAACATTTTGATGTGACAAAAAAGGATATTGAAATCATATCTGGCCATTTTTCGAGTAATAAATTGATTGAAATTCAAATTTTGAATTGATAAGTATCAACCCAACACGAGCCATATCACCTTATTTTTCAGTTCTCAGAATTGTAACAATGTTGTAATTTGTTAAAACTACTTTTATACTCCATTTCTGAAAAAGACAATGAAACAAACCATTCCCCTATTACAGACTAAAAACATTGGAAAAACTTATTTAGTAGGCGAAGTTCCTTTGGTTGCCCTTCATTCTGTCAATTTAGATTTTTATGAAGGTGAATTGACAGTAATGTTAGGAGCTTCAGGCTCCGGAAAATCCACTTTACTCAATATTTTAGGAGGACTAGACACTGCGTCCACTGGAGAAGTTTTTTTTCATGGCAAAACTTTAGCTCTAGAAACAGATGATGGACTTACACAATATCGAAGAAATCATGTTGGGTTTGTCTTTCAATTTTATAATCTAATCCCAAGTTTAACAGCTGAAGAGAATGTAAGATTAGTAACAGATCTTTCTAATAAATCAATGACACCACTGGAAGCCTTAACTCTCGTTCAGTTGCACGAACGAAAAAACCATTTCCCCGCACAACTTTCTGGTGGAGAACAACAACGAGTCGCGATAGCAAGAGCAATCGCGAAAAGACCTGAACTATTGTTGTGTGATGAGCCAACGGGTGCTTTGGATTTCAAAACAGGAAGAATCGTTTTGGAAGCAATCACTGGAATCAATAAAGAGTTAGGAACCACTACTATTGTTATTACCCATAATGAATCAATTGCTCAAATTGCTGATCGTATCATCCTTGTCAAGGATGGAACCATTGTATCTGATACAAAAAATAAAAACAAAAAATCAGTATCAGAGGTTAGTTGGTGATTGGATCAACTCTTAATATAAAACTTTTACGAGATCTAAAGACAATCTCAATGCAAGGTATAACTGTTGGTCTTGTGATAGCAGCAGGCCTTAGTTATTTTTCAGCATCTTGGTCTTCTTATTTTTCTTTATTAGAAGCAAGAAATGAATTTTATAACAAACAAAGTTTATGTGATGGTTTTGTATATTTAAACCGTGCACCCAATTATTTAGAAAAAAAAATATCAGCATTACAAGGCATTACACATTTCGAATCAAGAATTTCAAAAGAAATTGTTTTAGATTTCCCAGGCGAAGTTTACCCTTCTGCTGCCCAACTACTTTCATTGTCTGAGAATCTTAATACAATTTATCTAAAAAAAGGATCCTTACCGAAACAAAATCAAGACGTTATCATTAGTGAAAGTTTTGCCATAGCGAATTCCTTGGAACCTGGAGCAGAATTGTCTTCTATCATAGGTGGTAAAAAAGTAGTTTTAACAGTTACTGGAATTGGATTATCACCTGAATTTGTTTATGTATTTAGGCCAGGAAATCCTCTTCCAGACGACAAACATTATGGAATTCTCTGGATGAAACGAGAAGCAATTGAAACAAATTTCGATTTTCAAGCATCCTTCAATCAAGTCATTTTCCGACTTACAAAAAATGAACTTGATCGTAAAAAAACATTACAAGAATTAGATGCAATTTTAGAGGATTATGGAGGACTTGGCGCAAAGGAAAGAAAGTTTTTGCCTTCCGATTCCTTTTTAAACGATGAATTTAGACAATTAAGAACTACAGCCGTATTTTTACCTGGAATTTTCTTAGCAATTGCCGCATTTTTACTACATATAATTTCGAATCGAATGGTATCTAAGGAAAGGGAGCAAATTGCAACATTACGCGCGCTTGGTTATACTTCAAAACAAATAATCTTCCATTATTTAAAGCTCATCACATTCATTACTAGTATCAGCAGTATTCTTGGAATTTTAATTGGTTTTGTATTAGGAAATGCAATGACCAATCTTTATGGTCAATTTTATAAATTCCCTCATCTAAAATCAATTTTTCCACCTTCACTAGTGTTGTTTAGTTTGATTTTTGGAATTTTCATTGGAGGGATTGGAACTATATTTTCATTACTCAGTATTATAAAATTAGATCCGGCTCAAGCAATGCGCCCTGCTCCACCAGGAAAATATTCCATTGCCTTTTGGGAATCTTGGATCACTCATTTGCAAACGATCCAAAGGATGGTTCTACGTAATTTGTTCAAAAGACCTATTCGCACTTTATTAACTATTTTAGGCTTATCTACTTCAATTATGATCATGATCATTGGTAATTTCATTCAAGATACTGTTGGTTCATTATTGGATTTGCAGTTTAATACCATTCAAAGAGAATCTTTAACGTTATCTTTTCGTAATCCAATCTCTGATTCAGTTCTATTTGAACTCAAAGAAAAAACTGGAGTTTTTATCGTAGAAGGCCAAAGATCGATTCCAATTAAAATTACAAAAAATAATAAAACTAAAGATGTTGTTCTTACAGGGCTTCCACAATATTCAGAACTACGAAAAATATTAGGTAAAAATTTGAAACCCATCCAAATCCCTATTTCAGGAATTCTGATGAACCAAGAACTTGCAATAAAAATGAAAATTCAAATTGGAGAGACAATTCAAATCGAAACCCAAGATGGTGAAAAAAAGAAATTTTCTATCCAAGTAACTGCTTTCGCAAATGAAATATTAGGACAAGGTTTATTCATCAATAGAGAATATTTAAATCGAATCCTGGATGAAGGTAACCTTATAAATGTTTCACTTTTGAAAACAGATCCAAAAGCCGAATCTAAATTGATAAACGAACTTAAAGATGATCCTATGGTTATCGGGCTTTTTTCTAAAACAGCTATCTTGCAGGGTTTTCAAGAAGTAATGCAAAGATCATTACAATCTACTTCTATAATCATATTAGTCTTCACAGTGATTATCTCAATAGGTGTAATTTACAATACTGCAATGATCACACTTTCAGAAAGAATTTATGAACTCGGAAGTTTAAGAATTCTCGGTTTTTCACTGAAGGAAGTGTTTGGAATCATTGCTTGGGAATTATCATGGAAAATCATTTTTGCAATTCCTATTGGTTGTATTTTTGGTTACCAAATTGCATATTTGATTTTAAATAGCAATGAAACGGAAGGTTTCAAAATACCAGCAACAATTTATCCTTCTACATATTATTATTCTATATTATTGGCTTTGTTTACTGCTGGTATTAGTTTTATGATTGTATTTCAAAAACTAAAAAAAATGGATTTATTAAGTGTATTAAAGGTAAGGGAATAAAATGATAAAATTGAATTTAGAAGAATTATTTCATTCGAAAAATTTTAAAATTGCGACAGGCATTGTTCTTTTTATAATTTTATCCTTCTTTCTATTAAGGAAAAATCCAAAACAAGTTGAAATAACTAAAGTAACAAAAGGCACATACCAACAAATTCTTTCCGTTCAAGGCAAAACTAAAGTTAAAGAATTATATACAGTTTATTCTCCTGTCAATGGTGTTATGCGTAGAATTGAATTACGCGCAGGTGACAAAGTCCACAAAGGTATGACTTTATTAACCGTTGACTGGGATATTGTAAAAAACGTGAAAGCTATTATAAATGGGCAAGTATTAAAAATTTATCGTGAAAGTGCAGGCCCAGTGTCGATGGGCGAAAGGGTTTTAGATTATGGAGATTTGACTCAACTTGAAATTGCTGCATTTATATTAACTGAGGATATGCCTGAGTTAACTGTAAATGATGTTGTCAAAATAAGCGGGTTTGGTGAACAAACTTTATCCGGTAAAATCTCAAATATTGAACCTGCTGCAATTACAAAAGTATCTTCACTAGGTGTCGAAGAACAAAGAGTACCTATATCCATTGAATTTAATCCTCCAAGTGGGATGGGAGATGGTTATGAATTAGAATGTAAAATCATACTCTTTGAAAAACCAAATTCAATAATTGTACCTAGCTCAGCACTTTTTAGACAAGATGATAAATGGGCTGTTTATATTTTGGAAAAGAAAAGAGCGACCTTACGATTTGTCGAATTAGAATATCAGAGTGAAGGAACTAGTCTGATCAAAGAAGGATTAAATGAAGGTGAATCTTTAATTTTGTATCCAGGAGACTCGATCACCAATGGAACTAAAGTTGTCCCTGAATGAATCTCAATTTTGTTTGGGGAGAGTGAAGTAAAATTTTGAACCTACCCCTACTTCACTTTTTACATTAATATTACCCCCATTTTTTTCAATAAATTCCTTACAAAGGATTAAACCTAAAGCAGTTCCTCTCTCTCCCAAGGTACCTGGCATACTCTTTTGTTTAGAGTCAATTCGAAACAAATTATTTCGAATCTCTTCTGAAATTCCTGTTCCAAAATCTTCAACGGATATAGTAACCAGATTTACATTACTTTCTGATTTAATGATAACTTTCCCACCTATATGAGAATATTTGATTGCATTTGAGATTAAATTTCGCAGAATCGTTTCTAACATTTTTTCATCTGCAAAGGCAGTTACCTCTCTATCAACTGAGTTTTGAATTTGTATTTCTTTGTTCTGAATCATAAAGGTAACATAAGAAATGACAGTCTCAACCATCCCATATACTGAAATTGTTTCAGGCATAAAAGATATTTCTTCAGTTTGTGACCTTGCCCAAGTTAATAAATTTTCTAATAAAGCATAAACTTCACCTGATGATTGGTATAATATATTCAAATCATTTTTTGTCCTTTTGATTGGACGATTCTCCAAATCTTCTAAAATCATTCCAATAAATGTATTCATCCCACCTATCGGGCCTTTTAGGTCATGAGCAATGATAGAAAAAAATTTATCTTTTGTATAATTCAATAATTGCAATTCTTGAAAATAACGGTTTTTTTCAAGATCGGACTTCTTTCTCGAGTCTATATCACGAGAGACTCCCAAAATTTCAATTTCATCATTATAATTGAATTGAAACACAGTATTAGCTTCTATCCAAATTGTAGTACCATCTTTACAAAATTGTTCTAACTCATACGTATAAGGTATTTTTAGTTTATTAATTTTAAATTCTTCCAATCGAGAAGCTAGCAAATTCATCAATTCAGAATATGATTTTTCAGAGTATGTAGATGAAAGATGTTTTGAAATTGCTTCTTTTACAGTATAACCTGTAATAGATGTTACAGATGGACTTATATATGTAAATTTACTCAATCTAAAATTCCAGACCCATATTACATCCGTTGAGTTTTCAGCTAATAATCGATACTTCTCTTCATTTTCAATTTGGCCTTTTATAAAGATGTCAATACACATTAGTAAAAAACCAAATGTCATTAATACGGATGTAACGTATAAAAATAAATAAGTAATATCTTGAATAGGACCTTTCCCAAAAGCAATTTGAGAAACAGATACTTCCGTGAATGTGTAAATTATAAAACGACCTAACAAAAATAATCCACTTAACAAATAAAAATAAAAATTGAAATTACTGGTAAGTTTGGCTTTTTTATTTGCATCAAAAATAATCTTTGATGTAACTAAGAGTTGTATACCTGTGGCAAATGAAATAATTGAAATTCTATATTGTTGCGGAAAAGAAGAAAAATGGTGAAATATTAGCAACAAACACAATATAAAAGCAGCAATTAAACCGACTTTCCATTGTGGTTTTTCACCGAATAAATTTAAGATGATACTATGATAAAATACGAGTGAAATAAATATTAATGAATTCCCGACACTGATAGAAATCCAATCTGGAATTTGTCCACGTAGAGCCCCCATGGTAATCCAGCCAAACGCTTGTAATAATGACACAAGGGACCAAGCTTTCACAAATTTCAGCCGTTTGAAATATTTACCAGAGGCAAACCAAAGCCCACCTGACATCAAAATACATCCGACTATATTGATGAATACAACTGTTTTTGGGTCTATGTTCATATAAAAGGAATTCGAGAACTAAAGATAAGCTTAATTTTGAAATAGCAAATGCAACTCATTTTAATAGCTAGGCAAGAATAATCATTCTAATTTTGGACAACGAAAAACGTTCCTTAGGTGAATTACTTAAATTTCCTCCGAATTTACTGATCTAAAAATTCTAACGAAACAAATGTTTTATCAAAATACGAATAGATTTTTGAAACTTTGTTTGGTGTAATCGCAAAGACTCTGCTTTCGATTTTTTCTCAAATTGAAATTTAGAAGATAGAGCATTGCCATGAATAAAATCTATCAAAATGTCTCTAACAATTATCGGATTGATCTTCGGATTTAACGAAACAATCAAATTCAAAAGTAATTGGTTCAGAAGTTCCACTGAAGGGTAAGTTTTCTTTGAGCTATGGATTAAGTAAAGAGACAGTTCCATATATTGAATAAAAAAATTTCGATATTCACTTAAAAATAAACGAAGCTGACGATCTTCATTTCCAATTCGTATTTTCGAATTAAGCGAATTTACAAATTTTCCAAATACGACTTCAACCATTTCGGAAACCAAATCTTCTTTATTTTTGAAATAATAGTATATTGTCATTGGGTCAATCGCCAATTGACTCGCAAGTTTTCGCATACTAAAGGAATTTAAACCTTCTTTTTTCACAAAATCCAAGGATCTTTTTATAATTTTTTCTTTCATTTTTTAAAACAATTTCTACACTGTAGAATATGATATCATTTAAATCTTATATTGCAACAAGTATTGACGGTTTTATTGCTAAAAAAGACGGTTCCATAGATTGGCTTCATCCAAAGCAGTACAATATAGAAAATGAAGATTTTGGTTATTCGTCATTCATGAAATCTATTGATTGTATTGTAATGGGAAGAATTACATACGAAAAGGTTTTGAGTTTTGATCCCTACCCTTATTTAGAAATTCCAATAATCGTTATCTCCAAAAATAAAAATTATCAATTAAACACGAAACATGATGTTAGATTATTCAATCAACCTCTTGGAGAATTGAAAGATTATTTAATAAAGAATAATTTCAAAAATATTTATGTAGATGGTGGAAAATTAATTCAATCCTTTCTCACCATGTCTATGTTAAATGAACTTACCATTACACAAATTCCAATCATCTTAGGAACTGGGATTCCACTATTTGGTGAATTGAACCATGCCATTGAATTGAAACATCGCAAAACAGAAAGTTTTTCTAATGGATTTGTACAGTCTGAATATGAATTGCTAAAATAAGAACTTTTGTTTAAAATTTTTTTTAATTAAAATAAGAGTCTTGAGAATAGTTCGAATCTGTGGTAGAGGTTTTTTAGGAAATCCCACGAGCCCACCTCCACCACCCAATTCAGGGTGGGGGCTTTCTCGGAGCTATGTGACATAATGCAAATAATCCAATCCCCTCTCGACAGTAGACTAACAGATTACCATCTGCTAAAGTCCAAAGAATCAGACTCGGAATATTTCATTGCTGACCATGAAAGAACGGCAGTTAGGTTACTTAATTCAGACATTGAGGTTAAATCTGTTTTTTGTACGGAAAAATATTGGGAAAAACACAAGTCCATTATCGAATCAAAGTTAAAAGATCAAAATCATTGTTATGTGGCAGATAAATCAGTATTTGAAGAAACCATTGGTTTTCATGTTCACCAAGGATTTATGGCTATTGGAAAACAAAGATGGTCTAAAAATCTTAACTTTGAACATCCAATTTTAGTTATCAATTCGATAATGGACAGTGAAAATATTGGATCTATTCTACGTACTGCTGCTGCCTTTGGAATACGCACCATAATCATTGATTCCAAATCTGCTTCCCCCTATCTGAGAAGATCAGTCCGGGTTTCTATGGGTGCAATATTTCATTTAAATTTGGTGAACACAACAGACTTAGTTGGCCAAATCAAAAAATTGAAAGGATCTGGATCAAGTATCATTTCGCTCTCTCTTCCAAAAGAAACAAATTCACTTTCTGGGAAACTGAAAACAATCCGCGAAATAGAAAATCCAAAGAATATTGTATTAATTATTGGAAATGAAGCAAATGGAATCGAAGAGGAAATACTTCATTTATCAGATATTCTATGTTACATACCCATGAAAAACCAAATTGATTCACTGAATGTTTCTCACGCTTTAGCAGTGGCACTTTCTCATTTGATAAATTAACTAATTTTCCCAATCCCAGAAAAAATCCTTGTTTGTCATTTCTGGTTCCACTTCCCCATTCTTAGTTGATGGACTAATATTAGTCTCTTCTAAATCACGATTAGCATTCTTTAGATCCAAAGTTTCTTTTAACCAATATTCTTCAGTTCCAAAGTGAGGGAATAAAGAAGGAAACGATGGATCCTCCCACCGTTTTCCAATCCATGCTGCATAATGAATGAATCTAATGATACGCAAAGGTTCGATCAGCTTTAACCAATTTTCATCGAAGTCTGCAAACATAGTATATCCAACAAAAAAATCGAATAAGTCATTTTTTCGATCCATTTCACCGAAAGGTAATAACATCCAAAAATCTTGTACGATAGGTCCGTTCAAAAAATCATCAAAATCTAATATACTAAAGCCATCAGGTGAGATTAATATATTCCCTTTATGGCAGTCTCCATGTATCCTTTGAAATGGGATTTGGTATTCTTTCACTAATGATTCAAATATGCTAAAAGCGTTTAGTGCATCTCTCTGGTATTCATTCGCCAAAGATACATTTTTTATGAATTTGTTTTCTAATATATAATTTAAGGACAAGAGCCCATAATTCGGGATGTCTAAAGTAGGTCTATTTTGAATGTTCCCTCTTTTCCCAACCGAATGAATCCTGCCAAGCAAAGCTCCTACTCTTTCTAAATCATTTTGTTGTATCTCTTCTACAATCCTACCATTCCGCAAAGGCCATACCGCAAAATAAATTCCATTCCAATCAAATATAGATTTTTCGTTAATCGATGTAGGAGACAGAACAGGTATTTCTTCTAAAGCGAGTTCATTCAAAAATGAATGTTCTTCCATAATTTGATGGTAATCCCATTTGCCCGGTCGATAGAATTTCACAACGATTCTCCCTGCATTTGACGTTTCGACATCATAAACACGATTCTCAACACTGTTTAAAACATAATATCGACCTGTGGTTTCATAACCTATTGACTCTAGGGCATTTAAAATTGTATCAGGTGTAAGTTGGTAAAATGAGTGATTTATATTCAATGGATTAAATAGGTATGTTTAACATACAATTTTATTGCGACCAGATGATTTCGCTTCATATAAATTTTTATCAGCGATTCGTAACAATTCTGCATTTGTTTCAAAAGCAGACAAATCTCCTCCTGCTACACCTCCACTAAATGTAAAATTAAACTTATCATTGGCATCTGATTTTATTTCGATTTTGGAAACAAGTTCTCTTACTTTATCTAAGATTCTACATGCATCAGCAATTCCAGTTTCTGGGAATAAAATAACAAATTCTTCTCCACCAAATCTAGAAATGATATCTGATTTTCGAAAACTACTCTTTAACTCATTGGCAAGTCGTTTGATCACCAAGTCGCCGACTTCATGACCATAAGTGTCATTTACATTTTTAAATTTATCAATATCAATCATTGCCAAAGACAGATTACTTTTGTGCCTGCGGCATCTTTGGAATTCTTGCTCAATACGTTCTTCCATATAACGTCGGTTATATAGATTTGTCATGACATCACGAATCGCAGTTTCTCTAAGTTGATCGTGTAACGCCTTGATACGTAATGCGCTAAAAATTCGAGCTAACAACTCGACTTCTTTTGCAGGTTTAGTTATGTAATCTGTTGCACCAGCTTCTATCGCCAATTTAAAATATTCGGGTTCTGTATGACCAGTTACCATGATGATAGGAAGCCATCCCACGGGAGATGTAGATAAAATGTCTGATATTAAGTCAATGCCTGTTCCATCTGGTAATTCCCAATCTAATAAAACAACATCGATGTTCTCAGCTAAGATTTTCTCGCGAGCATCAGAAATTGTCACAGCTTCGATTGGGGCGTACCCATTTTTGGAAACCCATCTACTCAATAGTTTCCTTTGAAGATCAGAATCTTCAATGATTAGGATGTTTTTAAGTAGATCTGACATTCACCTATCGTTTATTTTTTCTTTTTTTTACCTAGTATTTTTTCAACTTCACCAGGTTCCATTGGAACTTTTACTATCGTTCCACCTTCTTTTCGGATCTGATCCAAATCTACAACAGCGCCTGAAAGCAAACGAGATGCTTTTTTCGAGTTATCTTTCACTCCATAAACAACCCATTTCCCACCTTCAAGGGATAACACTAAATAGGTACAGTCCGAAACGGCTAAGATGGAGTGTGCAGAAATTTGGACCATAAATTCGTAACTTAACACAATCCCAGTACCAACGCCAACACCTGTTGGTACACCGACAGCTTTTGTTACTTGGTATACTCCATAGCCAACACCTGTTCCAAATGAGGCAGCGGAACCTACAACTCCCACTGTGCCAGAAGTGGCTTTTGTGGATGCATAGGTG
>NZ_CP162143.1 GCF_040833965.1 Leptospira sp. WS39.C2 | reverse complement strand
CTATCTCTCGTTTTCCTTCCCAATTGGTATGCTTTCTTTTCGAAAATTTGGGATCAATTGAATTTTTGAAAGGGAACAAAAAAAGGGTTTCTGGTCCATTTCTAACTACATTGTCGGACATCCGACATAGCAAAAATTAGCAAAAACTATCTCTTCTATTTCTGTCGGACGTCCGACATTCAAATCGGTACGTACTTGACAAAGTGATTAAATTTAAACAGTTTCATAGCATGCCCCCTCAGACCGCCTCCTTGTTTGCATCAAGCCAAACAGGCAAAGAATGGTTGGAAACAATCCTACCATCTTTGTGGTCGGAACTATGTACTGAGTTCGGATTGGTATGTGGAGTTGTTGTCCTGAAGGCAGATGACGAAGATTCGTTTTACGAGTCTGCCAGTTTTGGATATGGCGAAGATGGTTTCTATTATTCGTTTTTAGGGAGAGGGTCTTCGGAATGGGAAACTCTCATGTCATCTAGGGAACCAATTTTCTTTTCAGGGAAAGAATTCCCTTTGTTTGGAAAATCCACAAATGCGGTCTCAATTCGAATTCTAGCAGATGACAGTATTGGGTTTTTACTCATTGAATCGGAAGTAGAAATTTCCTTTTCCACCATCGCTCTCCTTTCTCTTTTTGCAGATAAAATAGGGAGAGAGTGGGTAAGGAAACTGACTCCAAATTCGATCCCTCAAATTCTAGGCCAAGAAAATTCTCATCGTTTTTTCAGAGATGCCATTCCCAATCTAGAACACGCCACTGAAAGTTTCCGAAGAGAACAATTGGTATCTATCTTTGGTCCACCAGGTTCAGGGAAAAAAACATTAGCAAAATGGATCCACCAAAAGTATCTCCCTGGAGCTCCCTTTTTGGTTGTTGAATCCGTCCCAGAACATTTCGGTAAATTTGAGAAAGCAATCAACGAATGGGGAAAGGAATCGAGTCTCGGAAGTTTGGTCCTAACGGATGTTGGTTCTTTTTCGCTAGGGCAACAACAAATCCTTTCCGATTGGTGGTCCAAATCTGATTTCAGAGGTTCCTTGTTCCTTTTGGGGCCAAGTGAATTAGAGAAAGAAATCCTCCCCGAGTTCCAACAAATTTTGCGAAAAAATCCATTATACTTACCCTCACTCGGTTACTTGCCAAAAACCAGTTTGAAGAAAATCATCCAGTCCATTTTTCAGGAACTTTGCCTCCAACAAAATAGATCTGGCCTAACTTTAAGTCAGGATGGGGAAACTGAACTTCTAGGTAGAATTTATCTGGAAAATTTCGTCGAATTACGTAATACGATTCTTTCTGGAATTATGACATGTCGCAGCCAAATTGTGGGAGTCCCCGACCTTCAGGTGGACCGAAATCGGCTGGATCTCGAGATCCCAGACGCGGAAGATTTAGACTTGCGGCGAGGGATAGAGGCCTTAGAAAGGCAGAAGATTCTTTTAGCCATGAGGATCTTTTCTGGAAACCAGATTCGAATGGCAAAGGCTTTGGGGATCTCTAGAGGCTCCCTCCAATATAAAATGAAACAACTTGGTTTGATGTAAAGATGGATGATACTGTATACGAAGAACGAAAAACCCCAGCGGGATTTCTCGTAAAAGTCCGGATATCTAAACTCACTTATGTTGTGTTTACTGAATCTGGCCCGGAAGTTCCGAAGGGTGCCAAAAACAATTCCATCGTAGTCAATGTCCCGAGGGTTGGTTTTTTTGGGGACGATTTTGATGTTTCCCATTTCCATTTGGGAGAGCTTTCTTTCGTGAATGTGAAAGCGAGTAAAATGGTCATTCCTTACCAACACGGTTTTTCGAACGAAATCAAAACCATCTATCTGGGGACAGGCAGCCAAAGTGATGTACTTCCTGTTGTTATATACCATTACAAAAATAAAGAAGATTTGATGGCAGCTTGGGAGAGGGGAGAACAGGCGCAGTTTTTAGTTGTCGATGAAGAGATCCCTCGTTCCGACATGGTCTCTTTCAAAATCCGGTATCCAAGTATGAATATCCTTGTGATCAAAAAAAGAATCAACACTTCTGCTGAATCACAATCCCCGAAAACAGAAGAATCAAAAGACAAAGGTGTTGTAGACTATGATAAAGTACGGGCCACCGATGTTGCCAAAAACCAAAACCTAAATACTTACAGCGAAAATCCAGTTTTCCTCGCTAGGATCCACCTCCGAGCTATGGAATTAGACAAAGTCAAACAGCTCCTCCTTGATTTCCATCTCTCATCGGACGATGTCATGTTCATCCGAACTTTTTTAAACGTGATGATCAAAAATGAGTATTTAAAGCCAGAACTGGACACAGTGAAACCACAACTCATCGCGATGAATGAAGCATTTCGTTTGGCAGTTTTGATTTTAGAATTCCAAGTCGAAGCATTTGAGATTGAATTGGATGGGGGTTTTTCTAAAGACATCTCAAACATGATTTATGCCCTTCTTGCCAAAGAACAAGACCAAGCCAAAGACCTCGAACACGAGATTGTTTTGTGGGAATGGAAACTTAGAGTTCGGGCTTCCCTTTACAAAAAATAACCAAAATCACCTAAAAAAAGCTTTATTTTTCCTCAAATTCAAAGAAAACTATGGATATTCGTATGTTTTTCCAGGAAATAAAAGAAAATTTGGCACGGAAATTGCAAAACATTGCGCCGTATTTTTGTGCCTTCACGTTCTTTGTATTTTCACAAGGTTCACTCCTTGCGAGTGATTGGGAAGAACCGATTGTCCTTCTGAACGACCCACTTGTTCCTGCAATTGAGCTTCGGGAAGGGGTCATAAGCGAAGTGCAAGTTGGATCAGACCGAGAATTTGTTTTCTCAAAATCCGAATCCATGGATGGAATTTTCCTCCAATCGCAAAATATAGAAACAAACAAAATTTTCTCTCATACTATTGAAAACTCTCCTTACCTTTCTTTCGCTATGGTTCCCCTTTCTGACGGAAAAGGGAGAGTTGTTATCCAGTATGTTGGTTTTGGATTTGTGAGTGGTGTTTGTTTCGAACCTGAGAATCTAGGTGTAAAATCGATTGCCAACTCAGGACTTCTTGGTTTTCTGGGGATATGTCTCAGCCGAAGCGAGTTGCCTTCCAAAAATTTCTCAATGCCATGCGAAAACTTTCCACTGAAGTCAATGACTCAGAAATCTGCAAACGATTGGAAATCCTCATGGCAACGAGTAAGGACGACCTCCCTTTGGCACTTGTCAACCAACTCCTCCAAGAGCCAAAAGACTTCGATCCGAAGGCTATCCATGAACCCTACACACAATACGTCCGACATTTCATTTACATGGTCAAACGGAATGGACGGATCCCAGCAGACATACTCGCAAACGAAGAGAGTCCCAATGGAAGTAGTGCAAGTGTTCGAGGTGGTAAAAAACAGCCCAAGACAACTAACACAACAAATCTTGCGAAGACCAAAAAACTTGGACCTGTTTCTTCCAAATCGTCAACTCCTGTAAAAAAAACAAAGTCTAGCCAGTCCAAACCAAAAAAATAAATCCAAACCTCTAAAATATCCTTATGTCACCTGAATAGGCTCATATAAGGATCTCTTCCTGTGCTACCCACAGGGGAAAAAAGCAAAAAAAGCCTATTCCTACGCCTGGTAGCTGAATGCGTAAATATTGCCCAAAATTAGGCAAATAATCCCCAAAAATTGCGATTCCCAATGCATGGCAGAAGTATATTCCCATTTGGAACGATTTGAATTTGAGTCCAAGCAAGATTGCCTAAATCTAGGCAATTATTTTGAAAAAAAATCTACATGGGTAACTGCCGGAAAGGGGGCATACGTTAAAACGAAACATTTAAAAGCTGACCTCCCGAAGGCAGCTCTTGACCGAAAAAGGCCACTTATTTGCACCAATGCCGATGGTCGGGCGGGCAGATTCAGGGCATTTAAATTCAATTTTATCCCTGCCCTGAGATGGGCAGTGTATGGATCTCAAACCACAGGACAGCACGATCTCTAGATGTTTCGAATCTACGGAAGACTCTAAAATGCGCATCCCTGGGAGTGCCGAAAAACAGTCAATTCTACAGAATGGTGTGTCATATTTCCATCTTGAAGGTGGGTGCAAGAAACCTAAGGAAGTGTTCTCGTTTAACCCCCATTTTGGTACCAGTAGATTACATTCAGGTTCCAAAGGAAGACGAACCAAATTCCCCTTAAATTCCGGAAATAAGCCTGACCTAGACGAGTAATGCCGACAATCCGTCACTTAAGCCCTGATTTTGCACTTTTTTTACAGGATTTTATGGTAAATCCCGCACGTACCATTCCCCTAAAAGAGGCTATTTTTAGGGGAAAAATCAATGGAATAACTGCCATTTTGTCATGTGTAGCTATATTTCATACACCTGTAAATTTGTCATGAAATGGAATATTGGTTGCCAAGGCAGGTGTCCTCCTCATCGTTCCCAGGTATATGGCTGAAACAATACGTCTTAGGGTGAAATGCCACGCCTGTTCCAATGTAATCGAAGGAACCGCAAAGTATGGTTCAGGCCACTTTGTGCCAGAAGGGGTTTCGTTTGAATTTGTCGCTGTAGGCAAAGTAGAAGGCGCACAAGGGCGTAGAGTGAAGGCAGAAGTGACTTGCATTTGCCCAAACTGCGGTGTGAAATGCAAATACAATGTTTAGTGCTGAAATATAAGCAATAAAATGCTTTTTAATTCGTCAATATTTGCCCTATTCTTCGTCGCAGCGCTCATTGTTTGGTATGTACTCCGATTTTGTCTGTCCAAAATTAATCAAATAAATGATCAAAAAAGGAGATATTATGGTTTGATATTAATCGTATATTTGATTTTTATTAGTCTACTATTCTATGGGTTTTGGGGAAAAAGTTACTTAATATTAATCATTTGGATTGCGATTTTTGATTTCTCCATCGCTCGTCTGCTTTGGAAGTTGGAATCTCTTCCTTTACGGAGGTTCTTATTGTTCATTTCTCTTGGGAATAGCGTTGGCATTTTAATATTTTTCAAGTATGGGCATTTTATTGCACAAAATTGGGCAGATATTTTCGGGATTCCAATGGACTCTGCAGAATTTTGGAGCCAATTTTTATTGCCAGTAGGAATCTCTTTTTATACCTTTCAGTCCATTTCCTATGTAGTTGATGTCTACCAGGGTGAATTGAGACCTGAGCGTTCTTTTATTTCCTACTTACTCTTTTTGTGTTTTTTCCCTCAACTGGTGGCGGGTCCTATAGTAACTGCCAAATCTTTTTTGCCTCAAATTCGGAGGCCTCAATCATTCGTTCGGATCCCCCTCCTATTTGCTCTGTTTCTCATTTTACTCGGTTTGTTTAAAAAAATGGTTTTGGCAGACCATTTGGCCGAAGTATCAGATTTAGTTTTTGCCCATCCGGGTGAAATGGAGACTCGTGCTTTATGGACGGGGATGTTTTCTTACTCTTTCCAGATATATTGCGATTTTTCAGGTTATACTGATATTGCCCAGGGCGTGGCACTTCTGTTTGGGTTTCGATTGCCTGAAAATTTTCGGATGCCATACCTTGCGAGTGGGTTTTCGGAATTTTGGACTCGTTGGCATATTTCCCTTTCACAGTGGTTACGTAAGTATGTGTACATCCCTCTAGGCGGAAATCGAATGGGTAGTTTTTTTACTTACCGGAATTTGCTTTTAGTGATGGCGATTGGTGGACTGTGGCATGGCGCTTCTTGGAATTTTGTCATTTGGGGTCTTGGGCATGGTTGTTTACTTGTTTTGGAACGTTCGGCTCGTAACCAGTTTTCTTTTCTTTCGTTATCGTATTTGAAACCCTTGAAGGTGATTTTTACTTTTTTCTCAGTGAGTTTACTTTGGGTATTCTTTCGAAGTGCTAATTTTTTTGATTCTCTGTGTTACCTACAGGGCATTTTTTCAAAAAAAGAGGGTTTTTCGTTACCTTACAGCCTAGAAATGAAGTTTGTATATTGTTTTCTTTTGATTTTGTTAGGTCATATAGTAGGTGTAAAGTTATTTAGAGAAAATAAACAGATGTTAGCGTATTTTGGAAAATATCAAAATTCCTTAGGAAAATTAGCTTTTTTTGCGTTTTTGGCAGTATTGAGTTTGATTCTGATAGTGTTGTATTCGGCCGAAAGTAAACCTTTTGTTTACTTTGTTTTTTAGGAAATGGAATGAAAAAACGAATATTTTTCCTGATCTTCTTTTTGGTTTTTTTGTATGGCGTTGATTTTTTGGTGTTTCGCAAATTACAGTTCCTTTTGCCAAATGAGTCACCTTGGAATACTAACCATTTTTTTAATTTTTTATATGAATATGAGAGGATTCGTTCCCTACCAAAAACAAAAAAAAGAATCATTATTGTTGGTAGTTCGGTTGCTTATTTTTCCATTGATGCGAAGTCTTTGGCAAAAACGTTAAGTGAAAAATTTGCATTAGATGTAGATGTTTTTTACCTTGCGTACGCTGGAAATAGCCCTTTGTATGTTTACCTTCTTTTAGGTTGGTTAGAACCACTAAAACCAGATTTGGTTGTTTACCCAGTGAATTTTATTGATTATCGCCTCCACCGAACGTATGTTTTGTTTCCAGAGGGGAGAAACGATACAGTAGATGAGTCTCTAATGGTACGAGACGCACTCACTTTTGGAGAAGCGCCACAATCATTATGGGTATTCCCTTGGGAAACACTCCTTGAGGTGGGTTCAGAAATGGACTCGGAAACTTTGTCACGTTACATAGTTTCTTCTGGTTTCACATTCTATCGCTTCAAAGACATTTTTGAACAAAACTTGCAAAACTTAATCCAACACCGATTTGGACGTAATACTAGTTACCACTCGTACATGGGAGTCTACATTCCGGAAGGTGTGAACGGACTCGGTTGGACAGGGAAACAGTTTAGTTTTTTCCCGACAAAAAAAATGGAAGAGAAAGGAATTTGGTTAGAAGTCACTCCATACTTACTTTCTGGTTCCTCATGTAAAATTACCTTTTCCAGCGGGGAAGTAGAACAGGTAGTGAATCTTAAAGATGCTCGGTGGACAAATGTCCGATTGGATCCACCCTTCTTTCGCGAGAACAAACAAATTACGGCCACATTGGAAAAAGTTTGGTATGCTCATGAAGCCAGTGGAGCCTATCTTGATTACCACTGGGACCCGATGGGTGTGAGATTGGAACAGACATTTGGATTAGAAGAAGCGAAGTCGGGAGTCCAATACATCCGAGAATCTAGAACAGAGGATCATCGTTATCGTGAGATGGATGACAAAACCTATACTCGGTACTTTTACTATCGATTGTTAGAAGGTTTAGACAAACGACCTGGAATTGGTTATTTGGTCGCATTAAAACATGCAAAGGAACGGATTCGAAACGAAAGATTCCGGCCTTTTTTTCATTTTCGTTACATACAGAAAATTGCAGACCATTTTCGGAATCAAAATATCCAGTTTTTACTCATCAATAACCCTGAAAACCCTATCTCACTCAGTTGGTATGAGGATTCGGAGTGGTACAAAGACCATTTGCTTTTTTTGCAATCTCTAGAATCAGGATCGGTTCATTTTTGGGACATCCACGGAGTTCTTCCGATGCAAGGATTTTCCGATTTCCATCACTTCACTTATGACGGAATGGAACAAATGAATTCGATTTATGCTGAAAGAATTGGAAATCTCTTTCCGAAATAACATGTTTTTCAATCCTTACATTAGATAAGGAAAATTATGGAAAAAATCAAAGTTGGAGTCCTGGGAGCAACAGGATCCGTCGGTCAAAGATTCATTCAACTTTTGGAGAATCACCCTTATTTTACGGTGACTCATTTAGCAGCTTCTGAAAAAAGTGCGGGCCAAACTTATGGTGACGTGATGAAGTCTCGTTGGAAAATTTCTTCTGACATTCCTTCTTATGCAAAAGACATTATCATTTCATTACCAGATCCAAACGTCACGAAGGGCGTACAACTTGTGTTCAGCGGCCTTGATGCCTCCATTGCAGGGGAAGTCGAAACTGCTTATGCAGAAGCGGGTGTTATGGTTTTATCCAATTCCAAAAACCACAGAATGGATCCTAATGTTCCGATCCTTTCTGCGGAAGTGAACTCTCATCACTTGGATGTACTCTCGTCACAAAAAACGAAAGGGAAAATCATCACTAACTCTAATTGTACGATTATGGGTGTGACCATTTCTTTAAAACCACTCATGGATGCTTTTGGTTTAAAATCAGTGATGTTATTTTCGATGCAGGCGATTTCAGGCGCAGGATATCCTGGAGTTCCAACCATGGATATCCTTGGAAATGTTGTGCCTTTTATTGGTGGGGAAGAAGACAAGGCCGAAGTGGAACCACAAAAATGTTTGGGGACAGTCGAAGGTGGAGTGATCAAATCCGCAGACTTTAAAATTTCTGCCCATTGTAACCGAGTTCCAGTATTTGATGGTCACACTGTTTGTGTTTCAGTCGCCTTTGATAAAAAACCAAAAAAAGAAGAGATTTTAAAGGTTTGGGCCGATTTTCACGGGGAACCTCAGAAATTGGGATTGCCGTTTGCACCAAACCCAGCTATCCTTTACCGCGAAGAAAACGACCGCCCTCAACCTCGTCTAGATTTGGACACTGGAAAGGGAATGACAACAGTTGTGGGAAGGTTACGAGAAGATTCTATCTTGGACTGGAAATGGGTAGTTCTATCGCATAACACGATTCGAGGTGCTGCAGGCGCTGCCATTTTGAATGCTGAGTTATTGTATAAAAAAGGATATTTTAAGTAAGGACTCTCTACCAACATGTTGGATCCAAATCTCCCAGAATTAAAAGTCATGGACTACACGGCCTGCCTCCAAAAGGTGCAGGCTATGGATTCTCGCGGAGATTTTTCCTATAAGGGAATTTATAAAGTACTCCTCGTTATCTTTGAATGGACTGATAAGTTTTTACAAAACAAGGTTTTGCCCAATGTTGAACAAATCGAAAGAGATAGTTCCATTGACCGTGATCGGACTGAAAATTACGTAATCGATCTTAGTTATAAACAAAATCCTGCGATCATCAAAAAATTGAACGTATTGGAATTTCATCCCAATGAACCAGGGGATCCAGAAAATCCAAAAACTTACATCAAACATAATACTGTGTTTGCTAGGCCAACCACCTCCGATGGTGGAACTGCTTTTCGTTATGCATTGGGACTGAATGAACTTTCGACCTCAGCCATCAAAGGATGGTACAATGATAAACGTAAGTATGTTGGGAAAGAAAAAATGCGTAAGGTCATCAAGGCAGCCGTTGATGCAAATCGTCTTTTTGATACTTATGCTTCAACAGAGTTAGGAAATTTATTCCAATGCCCTTATGACAAAACCAAGGTGCAAAAAGATGCTACCATTGTCATTCACCTCAAACCCATCCTAAAACAATTGGTAGATGATAAAATTTTATTTTTCTTTCGGAATGACTCTGCCTCGAGGCCGGCGAATAAAAGTGTGTTTTTATACAACCGCCCATCGGAAATTGCAGACCGTTATGATGCTTATGTGGATTATGCAAAAAATACGATTTACCCAGCATTAAAGAATCTGGGTGTGATGGGTGAAGTTACGGAAGATTCTTGGAACTCGCCAAAGAACCTGTTAACTGAAATTAAAGGATACATGAACGAATCCTATGGTGACCAAAAAACTCTGATTGAAGAGTGTTTGGTTTTAAATGAAATTATTGAAAAAGATAAAGAAAGAGAAGAAAAACAAAAACGAAAACAACAAATTGAAGACCTAATGGCTTTTTTAGCAGAAGCGGGTCGTATCGTGGAAGTCAATTTACTTCGAGTCAGCGGAGAACCATTGACTGATGAATTTCGTTCGAGTTTATTGTCTCAACCAGAGCTTTTGTACACAGAGTATGCTGATAATCGAGTGTATAATGAATTTATTTTACATAAATCCTGCATCCCTCAGGCGATTGAATCTGCAAAACGAACTTTTCAAATCAAACATTCTGATTTAGAAATTCGTGTACTTAACCAAATGAATGTTACACTCCATTTGAATGATGAAAGTCCTAAACGCCTTTTAGAAGAAATCGAAGCTCAAAGTTTGTTCCAATTCCTTCCTTTTTTCACAAAGTTGTGGAGGATGATTATGGGGAACATGACCGTCCATAAATTTGAAATTCCTCCCATCAAGGCAAGAATACAACAACAACTTACAAGAGATTTGGCGAGTCAAAAAGTTAAAAAGATATCACAAGAAAAAGAAAAACTTGTTAAAGCTCGATTGAAAGAAAGGGAAGAAGCAGAAAAAGACGCAGAAAGAAAATCGAAACAGAGTCATTCACAAGTAAGTTCTACGAACAGTTCACAAGATGATGATGAAGATTCTGAGCCCGTCAAACAAGGGAGTCCTGAAGAAGAAAAAAAATGGAAAGAATCCATTGAATCCATTGTTAGAATTTTAGATGAAGCTTGGGAATTTGGTGTGTATCCAGATCGTGAGTATGTATTGTCTAAACTCAATGGAAAATTTACTGAAGAAAATTTGATCTTTTTCTTAAAGAAATTTGGCGGTAAAGAGATCTATAGTTTTCCGATCCGAAACCAAAGAGAAAAGTTCCCATGGCCGATTTTAATTTCCACTGGATATTTGAAACGACATGGTAAAAAACTATTCGATAAAGTTTCAGCTGAAAGTGAACGCCAAAGAAATGATAAATTTCCGAACCAAGAGAAATTCGACATTGCTGAATCGCAGTTAGATTTTCTAAACAGAATTTTACCTAAAATTAAACCTTAAAAATTATGCCAGCAATAGAACAACTAAGAGCCAGAAAAACCAAGATCGTTTGCACCATTGGGCCTGCGACTGCATCAAAAGATATGATCCGAAGTTTAGCTTTGGCAGGAATGAATATCGCAAGGATCAACATGAGTCATGGTGACCACGAATTTCATCGAAAAATCATACGAATCATCAAATCATTAAATAAAGATGAATTACACAAACACCCGATCTCCATCTTACTTGATACACAAGGGCCAGAAATTAGAACTGGAGATGTTCAAAATGACTTACATTTAAAAGTCGGTGAGACATTTACCTTTCACATCATACCAGGTATGGAAGCGGAAGCGCAAAGTGTATTTGTAAACTATCGTGATATTGTAAAAGATTTAAAAGTTGGTGATAAGGTTACTGTTGATAACGGTTTAATCAACCTTGCTGTCCAAGAAATTCGTGAAAACGAATTGATCTGTACTGTGTTAGATGGTGGTAAATTAGGCTCTAGAAAACATATCAATTTACCTGGAATTCGTGTGAATATTCCTTCCATCACGCCAAAAGACTTAAAAGACATATTGTTTGGATTAGAAGAAGACATTGATTTTGTTGCTTTGTCATTTGTGCGCTCCCAAGAAGATGTGGTGCAACTTCGTGGGATCATCGATGAGAAGAAACACCATGCTCAAATCATTGCCAAAATTGAAGACCAAGAAGGTCTAAAAAACTTAGACGAAATCATCAAATCGTCTGATGGTATTATGGTAGCGCGTGGAGATTTGGGAGTTGAAATTGAAATTGAAGAACTCCCTATCGTTCAAAGGCGAATTGTCAAACGTTGCCAAGAAGAAGGCAAACGAGTGATCGTCGCCACTCACTTACTCGAATCCATGATCCACAATCCTTCCCCAACAAGAGCCGAAGTAACAGATGTTGCCAATGCGGTATATGAAGAAGCAGATGCAATCATGCTTTCTGGGGAAACTGCGATGGGGAAGTATCCAGTTCGTTGTGTGGAAATGTTGGATAAAATTGCGCGTCGGATGGAGATGTCGATTAACTTAGGTCTTGCGGCACAAAGAAAACCAAAGGACCAAAAAGAAGAAATGGCGAGGTCTGCAGCAAATTTAGCAGATTCGATGCAGGCGCATGCCATCATTGCAATTACAAGACGTGGGATTACTGCTAATAATTTGGCATCGTTTCATCCTCGGTATCCAATTGTTCATGCATTTACTAACATGACCTCTGTTAGGAGAAAACTTTGGTTAACACGAGGTGTGATCCCATACCGCGTGGATTTTTCTTCTGACCCAGAAAAAACAATCAATCTTGCGATCCAAACACTTGTGAATAATGGGTATTTACAAACCGGGGAAAAGGTTGTGATTTTATCGGACATCATTGCCGGTGAAGATAGAGTCGAAACGATCCAAGTCCGCGAAGTCAAATAAGTTCCATGCCGTTTGGTAAAACGATAATCAAATTGGTATGTATACCTATGATTATTGTTTTGCCATTGATTGCTGAAGAAAGAAATTCGGATGTTCCTGAATGGTTAGGTGAGTTTAAAAAATTAGACGAGAAAGAACTGGCCAATAAAAAAGAAGGCTGGTATGCCACAGGGTTACCGTTGTTCGGTAATGATGCTGTGAATGGATTTGGCCTCGGAGTCCTTGCCAATATCTTTTATAATGGTACTAAAAAGGATTCTTCATTCAAATACACTCCTTACGAACACATGTTTAATGTTGGTGTGTATCGAAGCAATCGCGGGACACAGAATAATTATTTAGCTTGGGATGCTCCTTATTTTTTAGATACTGCCTACCGTTTGCGTGCATACGTTGGGCATGATGCCAGTTTGTACAATCAATACTTCGGAATTGGGTCTGAAAGTTTAGAGCCACTCTATTTCAAAGATCGAAACGCAGATGGAAGTCGGATCGTAAGAAATGCAAACTTTTCTGATTTTGAAAATGCAAATGCTTATTCAAAAAACAGAGGGCCTGGCCGGGAATTAACGTCTACACAGCATTATCATGACTACCAATTTGAAACAACCTATGGACAATTTGCTTTAGACAAAACGATACTCCAAGTTTTCCGTATTTGGGGTGGAGTAGAGTTCTCAAAAAACATTGTTAGGCGATATGATGGAAGATCAACAGAAGCAAAAGAACCATTAACAAGTATCAATTTACCTGCTTTAGAAGATTCGACCAAGGTCACAGAAGACGCCAATGCAGGAAAAATCATTGGTGTAAATGGTGGGAATTTAAATTATCTGAGAGCTGGGATTGCCTACGATACCAGAGATTATGAACCTGATCCAGATAGGGGATGGCTCATTGAGTATAATATTAACAAAGCTGAAAAGACAATCGGATCCGATTATAAATATTTAAGGCATTTTGCACAGATTAAAAATTTTTACCAACCATTCCCTAAACTATTTGAAGAGTTTGTCATTGCTCAAAGGGTAGCTCTCACAAAAATAGAAGGGGAAGTTCCTTTTTTTGAATACAGATACCTATTTTCCATTGATGGCCCTTTTGGTGCGTTAGGTGGGCAGAATACTTTACGAGGATACAGGCAAGAGCGTTTTTTTGGCCCTGTGATTGGTTTTTACAATATTGAGCTTCGTTATCGAGTAGGAAGCTTTTCTTTTTGGGGTCAATTTTTCCAACTGAGTATCGTTCCATTTTATGATGTGGGACGTGTTTGGGACAAACTGAAACAAGTAAATGCTTTGGAATATAAACATTCGCGTGGATTAGGATTACGGCTAATTTGGGACCAAGCCACCGTAATCCTAATCGATTATGCCTATTCTAGGGAAGACCAATTATTTTATTTGGACATTGGCCATACATTTTGAATTTTTTTTAGTAAAATCTTTCTTTTCTGATCACGTCCACATCATTCATAAATATCACCATCGGAAATTTTTCTAAGTATTTATCCGATATGATTTGAAAAATCGTTAATGCTTTTGTTTCCGAAACCAAAGATTCTAAACGAATGTTTTTCCCTTCCCATGATGTTAGGTGCTTTTGGTTAATTCCTTCTCCCTTAGCTTCACTGATGGTATATCCCTTGACATTCACGGATTTTAATTCTGATACCAAACGATCTTGTAGTGCTTCATCTGCAATGATCGTGATGAGTTTTGCTTTTTCTAATTTCATATTCAAACTCCGAAAAGATATTTAGAAACAGTGAGATACAATGGTAACCCTACCGATAAATTAAAAGGAAAGGTGATGGCAAGGGATGCTGTTAGATAAATGGCGGGACTTGCTTCTGGAATTGCAATCCTCACCGCCGCTGGTGCTGCGATATAGGAAGCACTTGCACTGAGAGTTCCAAGCACCATAGCTCCACCCATCGAGAGACCTATGAACTTTCCTAAGTACAACCCAAACATTGCTGTGCAAATTGGAAAAAGAATCCCAAATCCAATTAAAAACACACCTGCTTTTTTAAGATCTGAAAGTCTTCTCCCTGTGACAATTCCCACTTCTAAAAGGAATAAAATTAACATACCTCGAAAAGGTGTTTCAAAGAGTGGGGCAAATTGTTCATGACCTTTTTTCCCTGAAATTATACCGATGAGAAGACCTCCTATTAGTAATAAGGTGCCTTTGCCAGTAAATAGTTCGTGGAAAATTTTCCCCCAAGATGATTCTTCCGTTTTGTCGGTTGGATTCATTTTGACAAGTAATAAGGCGACAAGGATTGCTGGAACTTCCATGATAGCAAGCATACTAGGCATAAATCCTTCATAACTGATATGAAGTGAATCTAAAAAAGCAAGTGCTTCACTAAATGTAACCGCTGATACAGATCCGTAATGTGCAGCAAGGGCTGCCGCATTGGCTTTATCATACTTTCCAAATTTAGTTAGAATTCCAAACGCAAGGAGTGGGATTGTGACACATAAGACGAGTGCCGCAACAGCAGGTTTATAAAATTCTAACAGAGTTGTATTACTTAGTTTCACACCTCCTTTTAGGCCGATCGCAAAAAGTAAGTAAATGGTGAGTCCTGCATACATCCCATCTGGAAATTTTAGATCACTTTTGATCACGGTCGCGATAATTCCTAGCAAAAATGCTAGGAACATCGGTGTTTGTAAATTGGCAACTAATGCTTGTATAATATCCATTGGTATTTCCTATTTTGTGATCGAAGTGATGTAGTCTTCTGTAAGAAAATTGACTTTCCCTGTTTCTAAATCGTAAACAGCGCCTACAATGTGCAACTGACCTTTGTTATAGTATTTAGAGAGGATTGGATCAAGTTTACGTAAGGAGTTTACTTGAAACGCAACGTTTGCCTTGACGGCATTGTCTAAAAAGTCACCATCCATCTGTTTGACTTTTTCTGCAGCGGGTTTGATCGCATTGGTTAAAGTTATGATATGTCCAGGAACTTCATCGGCTTTACAGGCAGCACCTACCGCACCACAACTTGTATGTCCTAGAACTACGATGAGATTCACTCCGAGTACAGCTACCGAGAATTCAATCGAGCCCCAGGATGCATAAGTTGAAACCTGACCTGCGGTTCTAAGGATAAACAAATCACCAAGCCCTTGGTCAAAAACGATTTCATTGGGAACACGAGAATCGGAACAACCTACAATGGTTGCAAATGGGTTTTGTCTTTTGGAAACTTCTTTGATTCGCTCTACAGATTGGTTCGGGCGAATAGATTTTCCTTGGACAAATCTTAAATTGCCTTCCACCAAACGTTGTAATGCATCTTTAGCGGATACACTCGTTTGATTACTTTGCGCCGAAATTTGTGCCGAAAAAGCACATAAAAAGAAACAAAAGAGAAACTTGGTACTATTCATTGTCATTCTCCTTGGTGAAACCGAAAGGATTCGGTTACCCCTATAATGACAACTAAAAATTCGTGAATAAAAATACACGAAAAAAAATGCGTATTATTGAAAAAATGAGCTCCCTGGGTATCCGAGATTTGCCTCGAAATTTTTCCCGAGTTTCCCACTAGGATCCGAAGATCCTAATGGAACTCAGTTATTTCCGTCAATCGTCTGAAGGGAAGGTAGGCTTGTGATGATCAGTCTTTCGTCGCAAGGAGCCCTGAGAACACATCGATGGAATGGAGGAGTTGGTAGTCGGGAGTGAGTCCTTTTTTTAAATCAGATTGGATGTTTTGTTTGGCGGAACCATTTGTCTCTACCCATTGGCCAATCTTCGAGAAGTCCAATTGGGATTTGGAATGGTTTGGTTTTGTCCCATCAGACGTATTGTCTGTTGTATATGAATTGGGATTGAAAAATTTTGGGAATTCATTTGTTCCATCCCCGATCCAAATGTCTGGAGTGATGCCTGGGCCATGAAATTTATTTCCATCTGGTAAATATAAAAAACTAGTTGGGTATTTGATGATGTAGGTTTCAAATCTAGGAACTTTCCTTAAAGAATGAACGAGCCCTTGTCCCAATGATTTTGTGCCAAGAATAGTACCTCGGTTGTGATGGCGTAACACACCGGCAATGAGTTCGGATCCCGAACCAGTATTTTCATTGATTAGGACAAATAAGGGTAAATCAGTCAAAATTGAGTTTGTTGCGAAATATTCATTAAAAGGATAGTTTGTTGATGTTGAATACAACAATCCTTTGGGAATAAACAAACGCATACATTCGGTAACCATATCTCGTAAGGAGGAAAGTTGATCTGAGGCTCTGCATCGCCAGTTCAGATCTCCTTTCCAACATCGTTCCAGGCAAACCCATTTTTACTTCATGGGAATTTCAATCACAAGAAATTCTGATTTCACTTCTGCTTGGAATGAATATTCATCTGCTCCCCAAATACCGAGAGCATCTCTTCTTTCTAAAATTGTGCCTTCCGTAGAAAGTTTCCCTTGAATGAGAAATACATAGATCCCTTGGTTTGGTGCATGGACTTTATAAGAAAGGGTTTTGCCAGGTTCCAAGGTTGCTAGAGAAAAATAAGCATCTTGGTTGATCCAGACAGCTTCTTCATCGATCGGAGAAACCACTGTTTGGAACCTGTTCAATCGTCCTGCTTCATGGAATGATTTTTGGTCATACCTAGGTTGGATATTAGCAACCTTTGGTAAAATCCAGATTTGAAGGAAATTGACTTTTTTCTCCGAACTATGATTGAACTCCGAATGTTGGATCCCAGAACCCGCTGACATAATTTGTACATCACCTGTTTTGATGATACCGTTGGTACCTGTACTATCTTTATGTGCTAGTTCACCAAAGAGAGGAATGGAGACAATCTCCATGTTTTGGTGAGGGTGTGTTCCAAATCCCATACTTGGTTCTACGATATCATCATTCAATACACGAAGTGCACCAAAATTTGTTTTTTCAGGGTGGTACCAATGGCCAAAACTAAAGGAGTGATGGCTATCCAACCAACCAAAATTGACGTGCCCTCGCTCCGTAGCTGGGTAGAATTTCTTTTGGACGTTAGTTTTGTTC
This sequence comes from Leptospira sp. WS39.C2, assembly GCF_040833965.1. NCBI lineage: Bacteria > Pseudomonadati > Spirochaetota > Leptospiria > Leptospirales > Leptospiraceae > Leptospira > Leptospira iowaensis. The sequence continues at coordinate 255,759 of NZ_CP162143.1, read as the reverse complement.
GGGTTTGTTGTTTCCATATCAAATAGTTTAATATTGAACTAATATTTGTCAACTGAGTTTCTATTTCCATTCACTAAAAAAAGAAAATCACTTTCCAATCACTTTGATTCCTTGAGGATCATCCTATGTCGGAAACTGTATTAGAATCGATCCAAACGAAAAAAAATTGGTTGGCCTTAGGACCAGTTTATGTCAACAGAGTGAGATTTTCACTCGCAGGGTTTTACATCATCGCGACTTTAGGATCGTTCAAAACGTCCACAACCTTACAAACATCCAGTTACCTAGTTGGTATCACTTGTATGTTTTTGTATGGGGGGTTACAGGCTTATTTATTCAAAAATGGAAGGCTTAATCCTATTTTCCCCAAGTTATTTATCATTATGGACATTACAGTTTTATTTGCTGTGACTGCATCTGGGTTACTGGGTGGAAGCACAGTCGCAGCAGATTTGATTAAATCACCTACATTATATGTATTATATTATTTTTATGTTGTATATTCCGCGTTTTTATTTTCGAAACGGACTCTGCTCACAAGTACGTTTTTTTCGGCGTTTTGTTTGATTTTAATATTAGTAATCGGTTATGGGCAAGGTGTTTCTTTTAAAGAAGCAGAAGGACTTCAAAGTGAAAAAGGAACTGTGGCCATTTCTAATGAAGTTTTTAAAATTTTATTTTTAATATGTTTTGGGTATCTTACTTCGACGGTTCTTAATTTATTAAATGAAATCAAAAATGAATCGGATGAAAAACATAAACTCGCAGTGATAGAAAGAGAAAAAACTAATACTCTAAACCAAGATCTCAAAACAATTGGATCAGAATTATTCAATACATTAAAAAACATTCGAGAATTAACAAACGATTTTAATCTTCAAATAGAATCACAAGATACTTCAATTCGTGAATTAACAGAGTTTGCGTCATCATTTTCTGAGAGTATCCAAACCTCTGTAGACAACATTGGAAAACAACATAACCAAATCACTCTACTCAATCACAAATCAGACACATTAAAACTTAGCATTTCTGAAATTGGAAAAGCGGTTGAGGACCTCAATACAAATATGAGTGATTTCCAAGACCGGAGTAATGTGCTCTCCCAAACTGTCAGAAATTTAGAAGAAAGACTACGATCTGTAAATCTTTCTCAGAAAGAAGTGAGTGAGGTGAACGATATCATGGCAGAAATTGCAGACCGAACCAATTTACTTGCGTTGAATGCTTCTATTGAAGCTGCAAGAGCAGGGGAACATGGACGAGGATTTGCAGTGGTAGCACAAGAAGTTGCCAAACTTGCCGAAAATTCTAATGAAAATGCGACAAAAATTAAAAAAATCATCACAACCTCTAATCGTTATATACAAGAGGGAACAGAACTTGCGTCGATTGCATTGAATCAAACGGAAACTTTACAATCTAAATACGACTTACTCAACGAAGTGATCAAAACAACGACAACAAAAATCAATTCTCAAAAAGATGTTAATAATGAAGTTTTAGAAGCACTTGATTTGATTGAGTCTATTTCTAAAATTTTGGATCAGGAATCTAAAATTTTAGACAAGGACAAAGAACAAATGGTGGCCGTTGTTCAACAAATGGAAGAAATCAATCAAAAGGTTGTGATAAATGCTAGGAAAATGGGGGATAATACCTTAAGTTTGGAAAATCAAGCAAAAGAGTTGGCGTCTGAATAATCTATTTTAATGAAATCAAAAATTCTAATATTCTTAATTTTAACCATTCCAACATTGCTGAATGCCGATCCTGGAGGGAAACGATTTGGTTTTGTAGTAGGAGTTAGTGAATATAAAGATTTGGCACTTGCAAATTTAAAAACTGCCAAAAACGATGCGTTAGGGATGACAAAAATTTTGTTTAGTTACGGTTCCTACAACCGAATTCAAACATTAGTTCAGGAAGGTTCAGTCAATTCAACTCCAACAAAATTTAATATTTTAACTCAACTCGAATCCGTTTTAGAGGAAACAAATCCAGATGACCTGTTTGTCTTCTATTTTTCGGGACATGGGGTTGTGGATTATAATGATAAAGTTTATTTATTGCCTGAAGATGCAAATCCACAAAAACCATTTGAAACAGGAATTGCAGTAGAACACCTTTTGGAGATGACCCGTAAGTATAAACTCAAACGGGTTGTATTCTTCATTGATGCATGTAGAAATCCTGAAGATGGAAAAGGAGAAATTGGAAGGAAATATTTGGAAGGTGTTGGTTTTAAAGATGCCGAAATTGTTTCCATTTTCTATTCTACAAAGGTTGGTTACTCAAGTTTTGAAGATCCAAAATCCGGATATGGAATCTTTACAAAATACTTGATTTATGGATTAGAAGGTAGAGCAGATGTTAATTTTAATGGAGAAGTTACTTATTCCGAATTATCCAATTATGTAATCCAATCGATGAAAGATTGGACCAAGGAAAACCAAAAGTTACAAAAACCTTACACCAAAGAATACGCAGAAAAAGCGGAAGACACTGTTCTAACTTTTGCAGTGAATCCAGAAACTTCGCTTGCGGATGCACCTCTTTTCAATCCATACAACCCAACTTACGCATTCCGATCTTTTTTGATTCCAGGATGGGGGCAATACGCACGTGGTCAGGAGGAAAAAGGAAAAATTTATATGTCTATTTTTGCTTTGGGTGTTTTGTATGCGGGTTACCAATACAACCAATTCCGATCGGACAAAGAAGCTTATGAATCAGCAGTGGGCATTCCCCCCAATCCTAGGGTCGCTGAAACAGTATTATTGAATTATTATTTGATCGAACCTTACCGCCAGCAAATGGAAACATCACGTGCGAACTTGTCACAAGCCCTCACTGCTTTAGTGTTACTCTGGTCAGCAAATGTGTTTGATTTTTATCTATTAGGGCCAAATCCTAAAGAAAAATCGGGTGTTTTTTTGGATTTGGATCTGGAAAACCAAGGTTACATGGGAATGAATCGAGTCGGAAAATTGGGTTATGCGTTTAGGTTTTAGTCTAATTTCAATCGTTTTGATTTTGCATTGTAATGTGAAAGCACCCAATCAAAATTTTTTCGATCCAACTACGATGGTTGGTGGTTCTGCAGTAGTATTACTTGGATTAGGTATTGGAGAAGATTTAAAAATCACAACTCGGTATAAACAAAACGATTATCCAACATTTGTTAAAACAGAATATTTAGATTTGGATCTAAGTGCTCCTTTTGCAAATTATTTTACAAAATCAAATTTTAAAATCTCAGAACCTTATCAAAACGATCTCATTCTACGTGACGTTTTCCCTTTAACTGATTCTAAGTTAAGGGTTTTATTCTCTGTTTCTTCTCGTTCGGAGTGGCGAGAACCCATTGTCATTTCCATTTCGAAACCAGATGGTTTGACAGAAAGTAGTTTTATCGGGAAACAACTCGAATTCAGATTCCCATATCCAAGATACTTTGGAACAATATCGGAAGCAAAAGGTTATATTACGACTTCTATGTTAAATGATGGTCGTATCATTTTAGTCGGTGGAGTGAATCCGTCTGGAGTGACAAGACCAACGATTGAAATTTGGGATCCTGAAACCGGCCAATCCAATGTTTTGCCTTCACTAAACGAGAGTTTGATGGGGCTTGCAATTTGTGTCCAAACTAACGGTAAAGTTATTGTTTCAGGTGGGAAATCTGTTGTTGGAAATGTTTCTGCTGATACTCAAATATCGAATAAGATTTATTCTATTGATCCAGTTTCTGAAACGGTTACAGAACTTCCTTTTACTTTGCAAAAAAGACGATATGGGCATACAATGGTTTGCTTAAATCAAGGGGATATACTTGTATCCGGAGGTCAATTTAAAGTTGGATCAGATCCAACTGCAATTACCGATGACCATGAAATATTATCATTAACTAATAACAGTTCAACATTATTAGGTGGAAGTTCAATTTTCCCAATAGGAATGTTACTTCATTCAGCTGAATACGATGTAGCAAAGGAAAGGGTATTGTTTTATGGAGGAAGAGATCGTTTAGACCAATACGCTATTTTTTCAAATACTATTTATTCCATCAGTACAAGTAGTTTTATACTGTCTACTTTGCCAGCTCCTTTTGCGACTGCAAGGTCCAATGTGACGAGTATCAAGATGCCGAATAATGATCGAGTATTATTTGGAGGAATGAATCGTGAAGCCACCGGTTCAAAGGCTATCGAATCTTGGAACGAAAATAAATCTACAGCAACAAGTCTCGGATTCACAAGTAGATTTAAAAATGGAAGTGCAATAGTACGATTTTCTGATGAACAGATTTTTTATACCGGTGGTGTAGATACTTATTATAAATCTGGCATGTTAGAGTTGTATGATCATTACGAACGAAAAAACTTCATTGTTGATACAATGATGTTACCTCGGTCGGAACATTCCGCACACTTAACTACAAAAGGAATCGTAATCTTTGGAGATTCTTCATTAGTAGACAATCGGGTAGAAGTATATGGAAAAGATTAAAGTTTTTATCTTTTTTACAATTGTAATGTCCTGTAAATTATCTCCTGGGACAAATGCTTTAGATCCATCTTCTCCAGCTGGGATAGCATTATCATTATTAGGAGGTGATTCGGTTGTTCAAATGGAATTTTCAAGTAACCGTGTACAACCTGGTGGAACAATCTATATCACAACAAATCATGATTTTACATCAAAAAATAAGGGATTAAAATTACCAGTTTCTAGTTCTGGAATGGATCCCATATCCCAAGTAATTCCAAGAAGCAAATTTTTATATGAAGTAAGGATGTCTCCAGCAATAACAAGTGGAAAATTCACATTAAATTTAAAAGATTATTATTTAAACGAAGCACTATTAGTTAACCCAGAATTATTTGAATTTGAAATTGATTCAAATCCACCCTTATTACAATTAAAAACGGGTAATGGAATTGATATTTCCGAATTACAATCAGGTTTTTTGGATATTGAAACCAATGAAGAGATTGTTTGGGAAGGTAATTTATCACAGGTGACGTTAACTGGAAACGCAAAAAATACATTAGTCGTTTCTGATATCATTGTATCCCCAAGGAACATACGATTGTTGTTTGCGGGGAATCCAAATGCAAATGGTGGCATACTGACAATAAATTTCAATGGCGTTAAAGATAAGGCATTAAATACTCAAGGCACAATTTCAGTACCAGTTCAAGTATTTGCATTTAAAAGTGGACCGAATATGAACATAGCTCGGAGGTCCTGTGTAGGGATAGAGTTGGAAGATGGGAGAAAAATTGTCCTCGGTGGAAGAGCCAAATCAGGTGTATTAATAAATGGCAATGGTACACTTAGCAGTGCTGAATATTATAATTCTGTAACAAAAGAATTTTCCATAGGTCCTGATATGATCTACCGAAGACAGGAATTCGCCATTGTGAGACTTTTAGATGGTAGATTACTTGTATCAGGAGGATTTGGTGGAAAAGTTGGAAACCCATCCAATGAAAGTTTAAAATCCACAGAAATATTTGATCCAATTTCAAATTCATGGACAGAAGGTCCTTCTCTCACAACTCCTCGCCAACTCCATAAAATGACAGTGTTACCAGATGGGAATGTACTTGTTGTTGGTGGATTATCTCCATTTGCACCATTTCAGTCTGTTTCTATGGTTGAATTAATTCATGTAGATCCTGTCCCAACGTCGATGACAGTTGAAACCATCGGACATCTCAATGATTCGCGTGGTAAACATGCACAGATATTGTCAGCTAATTCTGGTAAAGTGATCATTACGGGTGGAGAAAGGTCTGATGTCACTGGAACAAATCCCGCGGATTATAATGCAAGAGCTATTGATTCTATCGAAGTGTATGATATAACCTCAAAAACTTTATCTATGTCTTCTGCAAAGGTGATCAGGCGATTTAATCATTTCACACATGGTTTGAGCAATGGTGAAGTTTTAGTGTTGGGTGGAATTAGTTCTAGATTTAACGACAACCAACCCATATTACGAGCTCAAATATATAATCCGATGTCAGATACTATCAGTGATCATAAAAATCTTTTATTTGGAAGGGAATGGGGAAGTTCCTTTATGTTCCCTTATGGAAAAGATCAAATCATTGTGGCAGGTGGATTAGAATACCGAACTGTGAATGGTACAACATTTGACTCAATTTTAGATACAGAGTCTTGGTCAGAAACAGACCATCGTTTTTATCCTACTGGAAGATCTTTGAACGCACGTTGGGATGGATGTGAGATCCAATATTCATCTACTGGTGGGGGAATGATATTAGGTGGAAGGATCGGAAGTATCATTGCGAATACGGAGGAATACAGTTTTGAATAAATTCAGTTTTCTTTTTGTATTTTTATTTGTAGGTTGTATTGTCCAAGGTGAATTCAAAAATGTTTTTGATCCAAAATCTATTACTGGGATCTTACTCAGTTCCATGTCCCATGGAAACTCATTTGAATGTACTGAAAAATCTAATACAAAATCATTTGGAACAATAAACCAAGTTTTATTACATTGTAATCGGGAACTTGCCTCTCTAGATACTGCCTTTTTATCGGAATTAAATGAACCTACGTTTCCAAATGTTAGTTTTTCAAAAATAGGAAACGACCAACTTTTAATTCAATTTGATCCACTTATCAACGATGGTTGTTACGACATCAACCTAACGAGTGTTGTTTCTGGGTTTGGCGAAACACTTTCTAAGGATACTTATCCTATCATTATCGACACTCAGTTGCCAACTATTAGTTTAACGAATTACCTTCCGATTACAGATTATACTTTTTTCACAGCTCGTTATTGGGATTTTGAAAGTACTGAACCTCTCAATCAATTTGGGTCACCTACTTTAAGTGGGTCACTTGCACCTTTTGTTGTAATCCGATCGATTCAAAAGATAAATGAATCCAATTACCGAGTTTATTTTGAAACTAATTTTACTTCGAACGAACCAGGTTCACTTACATTAAGTTTTCCAAATGCAAATGATAAAGCATTAAATGTTGTGACTAATTCCATTACAATTCGATTCATTGGTTTGGTACCTGGTCCAACGTTACATTATGGAAGATCTGAGTTTGATGCTTTCCAAAATCAAAATGGTGACGTGATTGCAATTTATGGTTATAGTTCTAGCGCAGAAATTTTACGAAGAGGGACTAACGAATTTATTTTAACCAACCCTAGTTTACCAGAGATTCATAGAGGTGAACGTGGAGTGATGTTAGATGGTAAAAGATTGCTCATCACAGGTGGAGTCAAAGCATTTACAGCTGTAGCACAAAAAGAGAGTTATATTTTTGATACGGAAACAACAACTTTTCTTCCATCTGGTTCAATGGTAGAGCCAAGACATATGCATGACATTGTCAAATTACAAAATGGAAAGGTGATGGTCATCGGTGGGATTAGAGATTTTACGCCTGTTTTACCTGGGTTGTACTTTTCCACTTTAAACTCTGCTGAGATTTTCGATCCAAGTACTGAAACTTTTACAGAAGTTCCTAATCGAATGATGACGCCGAGATCTTTCTCTTGTTCGGTGGTGCTTAATGATGGACGAGTGATGATCATTGGTGGTACGGATGGAATTTTTGCTCCTAAAGATACAACTGAGTTTTTTGATCCAAACACTGAAACGTTTAGTTGGGGACCAAGTTTGCCGGTTGCGGTTGGAGCCTTAAAATGTTTGAAGCTTACTGATGGTAATGTTTTAATTTATGGTGCTCAATTATCGAATTTAAGTAATGCCACTATGTTATTTGATGTAACTAAAAATCGAGTGCTTACGATCGCAAATTCATTATACCGAAGAGAATGGAGTTTTGCATTAGAACTGCCTGATGGTGGTGTATTGTTTTATGGTGGTGCTTACCGATATACTACGAGTGAACCAAGTAGAACCATTGAAAAGTTGGATTATGCAAAAAGTAATAGTTTTTATGATATGGGGATGTCAAGGATCAGTATTTCTAAACATAGCGGAATTAAATTTTCAGATGGAACATTTTTATTTTTAGGTGGTGAGTCTGGAGGATTAATCCATCACGGAACTGATTATTACGGCTTAATGGAATAATATGCCACATGAAAACGGGAGGATTTACGGATCCTTTAAAAAGATATGTATCCCAGAGAATTCACTTCAGATTGAAGCTTTAGAAATTCGGACTCAATTATTAGGAATCAAATCTGCTTGGGAAGATGGCACTTTAAGTGGAAGTGATGTAACTTTCCAACTTCTCCTATTGTATTTAGAAAAAAGGGTTAAACGACATCCATTTTTAAGAATGGGACAAAAACTTCCGAATCGAACATCTTCTAAAGAATTTTTAGAAATAGTGAGATTTTATGGGATGCCTGATACGGTTCGATTTGCACTTTGGAAATGGCATATTGGAGAGTGGAATTTACAATTAATCGATTATAATCCTAGTTCGATAGAAATGTTGGAAACACAAAGTAGGGGCATTCGGTATGCAACGATTAGTTGGGAACATGCTTTAGAAGGTACATTGGTAGAAGGTAAACGGGATGCATTTGAACATTTACTTCATGACTTAGCTCACGCCTATATGTTTTTTCGTGAAGATTATGACTTTGAAGGCCAGAAGTTTTTTTTCCGATCTATGTTAGATGAATTTGAATCGTATAAGATATTTTTAGATCAAGATCCTATTTTTAAAGAAAAGTTTGAATATTGTATATCCGACATGAATTCGCATCCGGCGCATTTAAAAGCGTATTGGAATGCCATTCGACGAGATGCAGGCATTCCAATTTTGAATGTTGAAAGAAATTTTTAAAGTTTCGGATTGTTTTTGTGACGATTTAAATCACGTTTTGTATTTTTTTGTATAGTTGAAGTAATCGCATCTTGTAGAGAGATCCCCATTTGATTTGCAAGACAAGTTAAAACAAACAAAATGTCTCCAATTTCATTTGGAATTTGATCAGCAGACTCACCATTCTTAAATGATTGGTCTCCATATTTTCTTGCCATTAACCTGGACAATTCACCAACTTCTTCAAACAAGATTGCCAAATTTGTGAGTTCGGAAAAATATCTTACACCAATCGTTTTAATCCAGTTGTCTACTTCCAGTTGTAGTTGGTTGAGTGTGATCTCATTTTGATCCAAGTTTTTTCTCCAATTCTTTGGAAAGAATGTTTGAGAATTCAATCATCCCTTGTTGGTTCAAATGGATTAAATCAAAACAGTATTGTCCATTTTTATCACCCAACGAATCTTGAAGGTCCATTGCATCGAGAGTTTGGTGATTTTTTAATGCAGCAGTTAACCCATCTGTCCATACTTTCATACGCCCTTCATTATTTACTTTCCGTATTACATCGGAATAAGGTGCAAAAACATTGATGATATGAATTTTTCGATTACCAATGAAATCATACATTTTTGTTAACCTTCGAAAGTATCGTTGTGTTTCTTCGGTCGCATCTGAATCTTTCGGTACTATACTTGCGATCCCACAAGTTTCAAATAACATCCTTCTATGATCTGGATTTGAACCTTTTGGAATTTCGATTGGTAAATGTAATGCAAGTCGGTTCATACAATCATCCACACTGATTAAATTGTATTCATCGATTGATTCGGGATGATCATTTTCATAATCCCATGGGTTTAAATTTGGGTTTTTATTTTTTCTAGAAATTGCTTTTAATCTTTCGTTAAAATTAATCACTAAGTCAGACATATCCTTTCGATATGCGACTGATTTAAAGATTAGATAAAGATAATTTGAAAATTCTAATTTATACTCGAAATCTAAAACCGTTGGTATTGCTTTAAAATTTCCCAATTCTGACAACATGGCTAGTGTCGGATCTACAATATAATTTCTGTCAACCCATGGCATTCCAGGTTCCATAACATGTAATATGATTTTTACATTTGGGAATTGGTCTAAATACTTTTCTAAAATCCTATGTTGGACTACAAGCTCAGACCCACGTACAGCAATTGATTGTGTTTTCCAACCTAATTTTGCCAATTTCTCATTGAGAATTCGGATACTGATCCCTTCAAAAGCAACTGATGTACCCACAATCAGTATGTCTGGATTCAAATCTTCTTTTTTAGAGATCACATGTTCTGTTACACGATTGATATTTGAAGCATAAGAATTCTTTTTCAAATATGGTTTGTAAATTCCAAGTTGTAAAAGAAGTTCAAAGAATAATAGAAAAAGTAATACTGTTACTATTTTTTTATCTTTTAAAAACTGAATGAATTCTTTTGTTAGGTTCATAATTAAAATTGAAAGTAGAGGAAGTTCTGACTTTCTGTTACCCCAAATAATAGTAAAAGTAAAATGTTGACGATTACAAAAATTGAATATTTCATCCAATTTCCAGTGAGAAGCGTTGGTATTTGTCTTTTGGAAAATACATAACTTGCTGTAAAACAAATGACAAGTAAAATTCCAAATCGATAGTTCATCCAACGAGTCAATGGAACACCTGAATCGTTAATAAATACAAGTGCCTTCATCATTGGGATTGCTTTTTCCATAGTTTCTGCTCGAAACATAATAAATCCAAAGGCCAAACAAAACATTGTGAAAATGCGAGAGAAAAGTTCATAGGATTTGCCTCCTTTTGTATTCAAGAATTTTGAAACAGAAGTATCTCCATAAAACTTATGAGAAAGTAACATAGTCCCTTGCCATATCCCCCAACCAACATAGTGGTATGCTGCACCATGCCAAAGACCTGCAAATAACCAGGTAATCATAATGTTTCTGATATACATTAAAACACTTACCCTAGACCCACCTAATGGAATGTAAATGTAGTCTCTAATCCATGTAGAGAATGAGATGTGCCACCTTGACCAATGATCTGATATATTTTTACATGACATTGGAAAATTAAAATTCGCGTTAAATTGGAATCCGAATAACCGAGCTACACCAATCGCAATATCAGTATAACCTGCGAAATCAAAATAAATCTGCCACCCGAAAGCCAATGCACCGGTCCAAATTTCGATTGAGTTTAAGTTTTGGTAATTTGCAAAAGTGGAATCAACAACCTTTGCTAGATTATCAGCAAAGACAATTTTCCTTGTGAAACCAATCAGGATCAATGCGAAGGCAGCTTCAATATGTTCTTTGTGGACACTCAGTCTATAATCAAGATCTCTAAAAAAAGTTTCCGCCCTTACGATTGGACCAGCAACTAACTGTGGAAAGAAAGCCACATATAATGCGAAGTCTAAAAATGATTTGCGAGCTTCAATTTTACGATTGAATACATCAATTGTATAACTCATTGATTGGAATGTATAAAACGAAATCCCAACTGGTAAAATAATATTCTGTTTTTCAAACTGAAATGAACCTAACAAATGAATGTCATTGATCACACCTAATAAAAAATCAGTATATTTGAAAAAACCTAAAGTTCCAATATTTACTACAAGAGATAATACGAGTAACCAACCTCGTTTTGAGTCTCCATCTTGTTTTGCCTCAATGGCTCTGGCTGCAAAATAATCAATGATTGTTGAAAATACTAAGATAAAAACATACGGATTTATTTTGAAATCGCAATACAATCTATCAGTGAAGAATTTGATTCCAGAGTCACCCATCGCCGAACAAGAAATTGACGAAGGTTGCCATGCCATATAAAAATAGTAACTAGCTAATAGAAAAAATAAACGTTGCCATTTATTTTTAAGAATATTGCCTATGATGATTGAAATAATAAAGAATACTAAAAATTCAATTGAGTTAAATAACATGATCGTTGTCCTATTTGTAGATTGATTCTTCTGCTAATTTTTCAACCGGTCCGAGGATACCTTCTGTATATCCAAATTTTGGACCGATTGATCTTGGGAGTGTCGAAAACGTAAAGTTTGTGATGAAATAAAACAAAAATAACATCATATAGGAAGTATGCAAAATAGCGTTTGAAAAGTTTGGAAATTCATGGCTACGAAACGAACTAAGGATATATGAATTGAGTATCCACAATCCAATTGTTGTTCCAACCCAAAATTCAAAAAAATAACCTTCCCACCAAGTGTAAAACCCAATCGAAGGAACCAACCAGAAACTTAGGATCAGAAGTTCTTTTTTGTATTTTGACCACATCGTACGGAAATTCAAAATTCCCAAACTCAAACTAAAAATCCAGAACAAAAGATTTAAATTATAGGGTAGGTGTTTGGGATTTTGGAAATCAAATAAGTTTACGCGAAATTTTGGGATTACGTTTTGGAAAACTAAGAAGGCATCTCCAATTCCCCGATAAAAGTACAAAACATAGTTTTTGTCTTCACCTAAGCTTGTCCCCCAGCGATTGATCGCAGCATAAAGAAACATCCAAAATGAAAAATGTTTTTCATCAATTGGACCTAATCCTCGTTTTAAGATAACAAAACCTACAAACAAATAGGAGAGAATCGTTGCTACACCCAAACAAGTTAAATATATAAAAATAGTTCTTAATTTTTTCCCAAAACTTCGATTTGGTGACAAAAATATTGCCATCGGAACCATTCCAAAATGGATCACATTGGATTGGTGGAAATAAATAGAAAAAAGTTGGATGGACCATAAAATCACTAAATGATTTCTATTTAGTCCTTTTCTTAAAAAATATATTGTAAATAAGAATAATAAAGCCATTAAACAAGAATGGATGAGTGGTGTATCATTGTGTAAGCTATAAAACCAGAACGCTTGGCTCACTTGAATGACAAGGGCTAAGGAAACAGCAAGAACAAAATCTTTATATAGTTTATAATAGACCCAAATGAATGTGCCTAAAAAGATTAGAGAGAAACTTAAAATTCTCAATCGTAAGAAGAACATGATATCAGTAGTTGGGTATATTACACGAACCATTTTCCAAAACAAAAGTCCTGAAGATTCGAATCCAAGGTGGTGGGGATTAAAAAACGCTGACTCAATTCGGTCTTTTTGAATGTTTAATGCATAAACACAGGAATCCCAATCAAAGGCTCTAGAAAGATACCTTAAATGGAATAAAAATAATCCAAGTAGCAGTAAAATGACAAAAAGTTTTTTCAAAAGGGTTTCCCTTCTTATCTTTTTAACATTTGGTTGATGATGGATTTGTTTTTTCTATAAGGGAAAAAGTAAGGTGAAGAAAACAATTCTTTCCCATCTTTCATCCATACGAGACGATTGAGTCCCAATATATCAGAGAGTAAGCCATGTTCATAAGTAAGTGAAAGGCCATCTGCATCTAACTTGTATTGGTTTAGTTTTTTTCCGAATCCAGACTGGCTAATTTGCCAGAGTTCATTTTTTACGATAACAGTTCGTCTATTCCATTTGGATAAGAGCCGGCTAATATCGATTAAAAGGGAAACTGAAAGATAAAAATAAACAAAAACTGAGAGATAGTGATAATACCTCAGTTCATCTAAAAAAGGGATTTTTAATACTTTTGTAATTTCTAATACTCCGACGAACCAAAAGAAAAAATTTCCCAGATAATATATATAAGGTAAACTCAGATAAAAAAATAAAGTTGAACCAAAAATTAATAAAACAGAAGGCAGTGGGTTTAGTTTTAATTCATCATATAGTGATGTTCCAAAATATGTAGTTTCTTTTTTGGAATTGTATTCTTTCCATCTGGAAAGTAAATTTAGGATTGGTTTCATGAAAATAACACCTCTTCAATTTTTTTAGCTGTTTCTTGCCATGTCCACATTTTTGTTGGGAATTTTGGAATTCTATCTTTGTTGGGACGAGACATCAAATGGAAGGCATTTGCCCATGCAATGGTATCTTTTGATGGAACATAAACGTCACATTTGTCTGATAATATTTCTTTGAAGACTGGAATGTCTGAAGCTACACATCGTTTGCCTTCTAACATTGCTTCAAGGAGTGGCAAACCAAAACCTTCATGTAAAGATGGGAAAAAAAACGCCTTACAAAACTTGAAAGCTAAAGCGAGTGTATTTTCATCTGGTTTTTCAATGAACTGAATTCCTGCTTCTTTGGTTTTTGGATCATTCAATTTTTCGTAAAGGATATCACCTTCTTCGCCCCATCCTCTTCTTCCCATAATGATGAGATAATGTTTGTCTTTTGGGTATTCCTTTTTAAATGACAAAAAGGCATCTACAAGGCGATTGATGTTTTTTCTTGGCTCTAATGTTCCAACTGTAAGAAAAAAATCTTTAGGAAATTTGATCTTTAATTTGGACAAAGTAGTTTGTGTTTTGGTTACACCTGGATAAACAACGATACATTTTTCTTTACATTCAGGTCGAAAGGCAACGATTTCTTCTTTCGTATTTTTTGATAAACAAAAGATTTTATCAGCATTTTTTAATGTGATCGGCGAAAGAAGTTTGTGTTGCCAATAGTTCCATTTCGCCATCGTTTCAGGAGCTGAAATAAAATTTAAATCATGGTAGTTCACATAACTTGGAATTGGTAATTTCAAAAAAGGTAACATTTGAATGGTGCCCCAAAAGACTTCAATTTTATATTGTTTGAGTCGTTTGGGTAATAAAAAATTCAAATAAATGGGACCTGGGATGGATTTAGATTCTACAACAAGTTTTACATTGGGGAATAACAAATCATTGAATATGGAATGGATTGGTTTGTTACTTAAAAAATAAAATTCTTTATCTTTGTGTTTAGGTAAAATAATTTTCAGAACTTCCGCAAGATAACGAGAGTTCCCAGTGATACCATAGGCGAGTGGTCTAACATCAATCCCGATTTTTGTTTTCATGAAATGCAGACCTTACGATATAAAAATACAACAAACTGGAAGAATAAAAAAGGATCGATAACATCGAAAGTAGTGATTCCACTTTTTGTCCCACAAAAGTTCTGTGACTTAACATTGGTAAGGACAATACAAAAATTAGAAAATACAAAGATTTGCGATCAATTTCATCATGAAATACTTGGTTCAAAATATAATAAATTGGTACAAGGCAAACGATATAACTATGGATCCAACTTATTCCACTAAAAATTGCTGAGATCAAAAACAATAATGAAATGATCGCCCATTTTTGGTTAGGTTTTCTCCATAATAGGAGAAGTGGAATTCCGAATACCAATATGAAACCAATTTGTATGAATTTTAAAACAGAAAGAGAAAGATTTAAAAACGGTAATCCATACGTTGGTTGGTTGATAAAGTCTGCACCAGAAACAAAATACTTTGCTAATGTTGATGTGAGTGATTGGTTATTTTTCCAAGAACGTAAGAGTGGGTTGTTTAAAGCATTCCCGAGAATTTGTGTTATCCATTCTTCGGACATTTGCATCGTATAGTCCCAGTTATAAACCAAAGGAATGGCATTCCATAAAACTAACCCAACAAAAAACCAGACGATTCTGCTGAATTGTTTTTCATATAAAAATACAAAAAGAAAAACTAGGGGAGTAATTTTAATACTTACTGCTAGAGAAAGGAGCAAACCACCTAACGCATGATTTTTGATAAGGATAGATACCAATACAAGTAAAATGAGGATGATGCCAACTTGGTTATTTTGGATGTGGCTTTCGATGAATCGAAAATTAAACAGGATGGTTGAAATCAAAATTAAATACGGATATTTCGTTTTCGGAAGATTGAGTTCTTTGTTATGGAATAGTAAATACAAAATTGTTAGTAAGGATATCCAACTGAGGATCTCAAATAATAAGGCCGCGTTGTTTTCCGATAACATTGTGATAGGAATGAGTAAAAATGAAAACAAGGGAGGGTAGATATAAGTTGCTGTTTCATTTTGAAGCGAAAGAAGTAGGGGTAAGTTTTCAGGCAAAAACAAATCTTCTGCTGTTTTGATTTTGGATTGTAGTTCAAAGGCAACGTCAAACCGGTATAAATTCTCACCAGTGCCCCAACGTTCACTTGCATGGTAATAATCCAAAAAATCAGATTTTTGGTGTGATCTTTTGACTGAAGTAACCAAAAGGAATAAAAAAAGAACAGCGAGGATCCATTTCCCCTGTCTTTCCATCGGTTCTAAAAATTTCCACATAGTTCTCCTACCATTCCCAATATTTCTGGTTAATTGACAAGGTTTTCCTAAGGTGATTCCAAGATGGATTTTTTAGAAGAATTTGATTTTCACTTACCAGAAGAACAAATTGCTCGTTTTCCCGCTGAAAATAGGGATGAATCGCGCTTACTACTCGTGGATAAATCGGAAAACAAGTTTTGGGAAACACCACATTTCCGAGACATTCGAAATTGGCTACGATCGGGTGATGTCTTAGTTTTTAATGAAACGAAAGTATCTTACCGTAGGGTTTACTTACAAGTCCAATCAGGTCGCATCCACGAATCGATTTTTTTGGAAACAGTAGAAGGTGAAGAGAACACTTGGACCTGTATCTTAAAAAATAGAGCAAAACTCAGATTAGGTGAAAATTTATGGCCAGTGGGATTCCCGGAGTTTATGTTCCGTTACGAAGGGAAAGAAGAGGAATTGTCTGTACTCGTTTCGTCTCGCCAACTTACCGATTTTGATTTTGAAATTTTTGGAACAATTCCAATCCCTCCTTACTTAAAAAGAAAAGGGAATGAAGAAGATAAGGTGCGTTACCAAACCATCTTTGCAAAAAAATCAGGTTCCGTTGCTGCACCAACAGCAGGACTTCATTTTACAGATTCTTTAAAAGAAGATTTACTCCAACAAGGTTTAGAATTTGTACCAGTCAATTTACAAGTTGGTTATGGGACATTTCGTCCCTTAACCGCCGAACAATGGAAAACTAAAACACTTCATAAAGAAAAATATGAAATTACAGAAGAAACGGCAAATCGTTTGAACACTGCAAAAAAAGAAGGTCGAAGGATCATTGCGATCGGAACTACGTCTCTTCGTGTGTTAGAAACTGTATTTGATTCTCAACAACAGAAATATAAGGTAGGTCTGGGTCAAACTGACATATTTTTGTCGCCTGGTGACACGATTGAATCCGTACAAGGACTGATAACAAACTTTCATTTACCAAAATCAAGTTTGTTATTACTAGTGAGTGCCTTCGCTAATAGTCGACTCGTGATGAATTCTTATGCGTATGCATTACAGAACCAGTTTCGTTTTTATTCCTATGGTGACTCGATGTTCTTATTTTAAAAATAGGTTTACATTCACTTTGGATTAGGAAATATGTTTTAACAGTTTCTCTATGAACTCCCCACAAGTTTCTGTATTTGTTTCACTTATTTCTGGTTTTGGTCTTCTTGCAGTGGTGACCCTCGCGCCCATCCAAGAGAACCAAGTCAAAAAATTGGAAAACCCAGCAAAACCTCTGTTAGTTGAAAAAAAAACTTCAAATTTATTCATTGAGCCAATTCTAAATCATTCGAAAACAAAACGTTCCGAATTTTCAGAAGTTCCGAAAGATACGTTTCTGTCATTTTCATTAGAGGGAAATGGGAATCCTTCAAAACGAGGGTTTAAACGTAGCAATTATTCTTACTCTTTCTCGCTGTTCGATTCAGAGATCACTCCAGCTTCTTATTCCTTTATTGATGCAAAACAAAGTGGAGAACCCGCTTTATCCCAATCGATTTTAGTGACACCGAACCATCCCTCAGCAAGTATGATCTTTCGACAATTAGAGGCTAACAAACGTACGTTATACGACCCGAAATTGTTTTATGAATACCAAGGTAGTTTTTCTGCCTCACCTTTTGTAAAAGTACAAACGACTGTTTATAATGTAAAAACAGATAGTCCTGTGTCTGCTTATGGTGCAGAGGGTGGTAAATTCTCTTTTTTTTTCGGTAGTGACAAAATCCAACTAAACCTCCGATACAATTACGTAAACCAAAGACCCAATGCTTCCAATGGACAAATTGGTTTTATCCCTGCACAAGACATTGCTTCGCTAGGTTTTATTTTATTTCTTGGTCCTTCTAAAAATTACTCTCTTTATGTTGGGAACCAAGTTTTTAATGTATTTAACGATCCCTTGTTACAGGTTCGGGACCAGAATGGTCGTTCTCCCGAAACTTTTTCGGCCTCGTTTCGCGGCAAACAATCAGGCAAACTCAAAACTACTTTTTTTCTCAATTTCCAAAACCAATTTTATAAAGACGGTATGCTTGTTGGGTTACCTGGTGGTTATATGGTAGGGAATGCGTTTAATGGAAAATCGTTTTATGAATATGTTACCTCACTTGGTATGGAAGTTGCGTTTTAATATTATCATTTTTAATCTCTTTTTATTTTCACTAAGCGCTTGTTATCTGGGAGAAGAAAGAGAAACCAAACCTAAAAAACCAACAGTTCCTCCCTTAGAACAATTGGCGATTTCCTTATCCGAAAAAGGTTTTTATTTCCAACCAGTAAGACTTGTTGTTTTGACATTTTTAGACAACGAAGGGAAAAAAAGTCCATACGGTGATATCCTTGCAGAGAAACTGACCACGGAACTTGTGAAAAAGGACCGTTTTCAAATTTTAGATCGTTTGGCAAACCAAAAGGTTTTAAAAGAAGCAGGCCTTAGTTTGGATTCTCCCACTGATACTGCCACCTTGCGTAAAATAGGTGAGGTGCTGAAATTGGATGTCATCATCACAGGAATTGTTACTCCTTACCAAGATGGTGTTTTTGTCAACACTCGACTCATCGAAATTAAAACAGGGCTCATCCTAAAGGCTGATGAAGTTTATGTCCGGATCGACGGTTGATCCCATCGATCATAACGAAAAGAACCAATTTTACTGATTTTAGCTTCTGTAGTTTAATTTTCGATTGATTCCCTTTTTTCCTGCGGTCTGATAGGTATAAGAGGTTCAGATGGCATTTGATATAGAAATGATCGCGGCTCGTTATTCCAAAATGGAAGCGGCCATCACACAAGCCAGGAAGATTGTGGGTCGACCCCTCACTCTCACAGAAAAGATTTTATACAACCACCTTTGGGATGGAAACCCTTCCAAAAGTTTTGGACGTGGTGCCGATTATGTTGACTTTGCTCCAGACCGAGTGGCCATGCAAGATGCAACAGCACAGATGGCACTTTTGCAGTTCATGCAAGCAGGTCGTAAAAAAGTGGCAGTGCCTTCAACAGTACACTGTGACCACTTAATCACAGCAAAAGAAGAATCAGGCAAAGACCTTGGGATTGCTGTTACAGAAAACAAAGAAGTTTATGATTTTTTATCTTCCGTTTCCAATAAATACGGAATTGGGTTCTGGAAACCAGGTGCTGGGATCATCCACCAAGTGGTTTTAGAAAACTATGCATTCCCAGGTGGGATGATGATCGGAACTGACTCCCATACAGTGAATGCTGGTGGACTTGGAATGGTTGCGATTGGTGTTGGTGGAGCTGACGCTTGTGATGTGATGGCTGGTCTCCCTTGGGAACTGAAATGGCCAAAAGCAATTGGTGTCAAACTCACAGGAAAACTGAATGGTTGGACTTCTGCAAAAGATGTCATTTTAAAAGTAGCAGGGATTCTCACTGTAAAAGGGGGAACTGGTGCGATTGTAGAATACTTTGGCCCAGGTGCGGAAGCTCTTTCTTGTACGGGAAAAGGTACAATTTGTAACATGGGTGCCGAAATTGGTGCCACCACTTCTACTTTCGGTTATGATGAATCAATGGAACGTTACCTTCGTTCTACTAACAGAGCTGATGTGGCAGATCTTGCCAATAAATACAAAGCACATTTAACAGCTGACCCAGAAGTGTATGTTGACCCATCAAAGTACTTCGACCAAGTGATTGAAATTGACCTCGACACTCTTGAGCCTTATGTAAATGGACCTTTCACTCCTGACCTTGCCACTCCGATTTCTAAGATGAAAGAAGAAGCGGAAAAAAATGGATGGCCACTCAAAGTCGAAGTGGGTCTTATCGGATCTTGTACAAACTCATCGTATGAAGACATCTCTCGTGCAGCATCTCTTGCCAAACAAGTAGCTTCTAAAGGTCTCAAAACCAAAGCAGAATTTACCATCACTCCAGGTTCTGAACTTGTAAGATACACAATTGCACGTGATGGATTTATCGATACCTTCAACCAAATTGGCGCAAAAGTATTCTCCAATGCTTGTGGACCTTGTATTGGAATGTGGTCCCGTGTAGGTGCTGAGAAAAAGGAAAAGAACACAATTGTTCACTCCTTCAATCGTAACTTCCAAGCACGCCAAGACGGAAACCCAAACACGTATGCATTTGTTGCTTCACCAGAAATCACAACAGCACTTGCGATTGCAGGGAATTTAGGTTTTAACCCACTCACGGATACTTTAACTAACGAAAAAGGGGAACAGGTAAAACTAGACCCTCCTACGGGAGAAGAACTTCCGAGCAAAGGTTTTGCTGTTGAAGATGCGGGTTATGTAGCTCCTGCAGCTGACGGATCTGGTGTCCAAGTGATTGTAGATCCAAGTTCCACTAGACTCCAACTCCTTGCACCATTCAAAGCATGGGAAGGTACAGACCTCAAAGGTCTGAAACTCCTCATCAAAGCCAAAGGAAAATGTACAACAGACCATATCTCAATGGCGGGCCCTTGGTTAAAATTCCGTGGTCACTTGGATAATATTTCCAACAACCTTCTCATTGGTGCGACAAACTTCTTCAATGGCAAAACCAATGAAGTGAAAAACCAACTGACTGGTAACTACGAACCAGTCCCACAAACCCAAAGGGCTTACAAAGCACAAGGGATTGGATCGATTGTCGTTGGGGATGAAAACTACGGAGAAGGGTCTTCCAGAGAACACGCAGCTATGGAGCCAAGGCATTTAGGTGTTCGAGCAGTGCTTGTGAAATCGTTTGCTCGTATCCACGAAACAAACTTAAAAAAACAAGGGATGCTTGCACTTACCTTTGCAAACAAAGATGACTACGATAAAATCCAAGAAGAAGATTTGATCGACATCATCGGACTCACTTCATTCCAAGAAGGAAAACCACTCAGTTTGGTTCTCAATCATAAAGATGGAAAAAAAGATGAGATCCAAGTGAACCATACCTATAATGCGCAACAAATTGAATGGTTCAAAGCAGGAGCTGCTTTGAACTTGATGAAAGCGTAACAAAAATTTCGATAAAACACTTGCCAGAAGATTTTCTGGCAAGTCCTTCTTCCATGCCAACTTCTAAAACGAATCCAAAAAAACATTCTAAGGAAAAACCCATTTTATCCAATTCGAAAAAGCCGAAGGTTTCTGACAGTCAAATCACAATTGAAGATACACTTGTTTGGACAGGTGAAACTTCGAACCAAACAAAAGCACAAAAAGAATTTAATGATGCCTTACGAAAACATAAGGAAACACTAGAACGATCCAAAGAAATTGAACCTTTATTCCAATTGGTGAATGAAACTTATTTGAAAGTTGTTTTACCAGAATTGGAAAAACAAAAACAGTTGGAACGGGAACGATTTGAACTTATGTGTTCGATTTTACTCGAAGAAAAACTTTCTTTTGGAAAAATGCAAAGGGAATTTTTACGCCGGTATCTACTTGAATTCTGTAACGATAATTTGGCGGACAACACTGAATTTTATAGTGGTTATAGGGACCAATTAGAAACAAAGTTTGAAAAATTAGAACGAATACGGTATAAAAACCAAATGGAATCCCGAATCAAACAAACCTTTGGAGTAGAAATTGATTTGGATGATTTTAATCGGACCCAATTTGATTCAGACAAAGAAAGGGAATCTCACGAAGAAAAGTACAAAGACTTCCGAGAAAAATATGAAGAATATAGAGCAGATTATTTTAGAAAGTCTAAGTCTGGCTTCAAAGACAAAAAAAAATCAAAAGCACAAATAGACAAAGAAAAAAAACAAATGGAAGCCGAACGTTTGTTAAGTACTGATATCAATACCTTATTTAAAAATTTAGCGAAACTCATCCATCCTGACAAAGAACAAGATCCTATATTAAGGGAAAAAAAAGCAAAACTGATGACAAAACTCTCTGGTGCCAGAGATAACATGAACATCGCCGAAATTTTAGAAATCAAACTGCAAGTGGATGATCTCATTCCGAACCAACAAATGGATGTTTCCTTTCAGGATTCTTCCATCAAACGATTTATTGGGATCATCAAATCGAAAATCCGAGAATTGGAAGATTCTATCAAACAAAGGTTTTTTTCTCATCCACTCATGGCCGACTTTCCTTCTAGTAAAATCACAAAAGAAACTTTAGATGTTTATTTAAAACGTGTGAAACTCGACAACCAAATGGTGACAAAAGCTTACCAAAATGAAGTGGATATGTTAACTAAAGAACCAAAATACATCAAAGAAATGATAAAAGAACTCCAAAGTTTGGGAGTAGAGTTTTAATGAAGAGGTTCTTAAAACAAAAACAAACTGGTTTTGGAAAAAATGGTAAAGAGTTTGGAAGTGAATATTGGTCTGAAATTTATGGAAATGGGCTCGACGTTGATGGATCATATAACGCCAAACAACATGCAGACTATCTAAAATCTCTTTTCCAATTAATGGAGATTCCTGTTTATAAAATTGCTGACTTTGGATTTGGGAAGGGAATCCTCCTTCGTGAGATGGTTAAGGTATTTTCACCAGTGAAAGTATATGCCGTTGATGCATCAAAAGAAGCTTATGACGAACTGAAAAAAAAAGATTGGGTCAAACGATCTGACAAATTTCATATTTACCATGAATCTTTAGAAACACTAGTTTTGCCAAAATTGGAAAAAGAACCAGTGGAACTTGGGATTTGTAATTCCGTCATCCAATACTTACCTGATAACCAAATTCCAGCCGTATTGGAAAAAATAGCAAAATATTGTAATTATTTATATTTTACTGTTCCAACAAATGAAGATTATGCGGTTATGAAACAAGAAATGTCTTTTGTAGACCCTTATGCATTTTCTAGAACCAAAAAAAAGTATAGGAAGTGGATTTCAAGGGACTTTGAAATTGTTGGTTATAATCTTTTGCAAAGCAAATGGCTTGGCGAAAAAGGCTTTAAGGAAGATTTTTTCCGAATCGATTGAAATGGATTCGGAATTGAAAAAAATCTAAGCATTATATCAAAACAATGATAACATTTGCATTCCAATTTTGTTCGCCAAACAAACTTGATAGAAAAAAGGTGTGTCGTCTGTTGTAAGAGAATAGGAAATTATGGAACAAATCCTTTTTTTGAAACAATATTTTTTTTTAGAATTTACCATCTTTACATGGATTGGGTATTCTTTCTCTTTATTGGAATTTTTAGGCACTACTTCTGGACTCGTTTGTGTGTATCTAGCCTCCAGAAATCATATCCTCACCTGGCCAATTGGAATCTTTAACTCTATCTGTTTTTTCTTTTTATTTTTCCAAATCCAATTGTATTCGGATATGTTATTACAAATTTATTTTTTTGGTTCTAGTATTTATGGATGGATTATATGGAGGAAACGAACTGGACAATTTACGAAGATTGTTTCGTTAGGAAGAGAAAAAAATCTTTTGGTACTATTTCTGATTCTTTCTGGGACCATCGGCCTTGGATACTTTACAAAACACTTACCGATTTGGTTTCCACAAGTATTTCAGAAACCACCAGACTTTTTGTATTGGGATTCATTTACAACCGTAACAAGTATCATCGCCAATCTGTTACTTGCGCAGAGGAAACTGGAATCATGGTTTTTGTGGGTATTTGTAGATATTGTCTGTATAGTAATTTACTCGTTAAAAAATATTCCTTTTGTAACACTTGAATACGGGATCTTTTTACTCATTGCCTTTTATGGGTCTTGGCATTGGTATCAGGAATATCGGGAGAATCTAAAATCTTCGACACTTTCCGTATAATCGAAATCCATTCAAAAACAACCAAACAAAATTTCATCCTCTTGTTTAGTCGTTTCATTGTTTAAGAATACTTTGGCATTATCTTTTTATTCTGCGATTTTCAGGACGTAAGTACCATGATATCACTGTTAGGCTTAAGAGTAAAACGGAAGGTAAAACTTCAGTTATGGGATGCCCACAAATAATGTGAGAAATAGACGCACCAGACATGGCAAAGAAAAAACCAGCATACGCCCATTCCTTGAGTAACTGAAATTTTGGCACAAGTACAGCTACGACACCCAATAGTTTCCAAACACCTAAGATCGTAAGAAAATAAGTAGGGTAACCCAATTGGTTTATTTTTTCCACTTCTTCGGGAAGTTTGATGAGTTGGACGATACCTGTAGAAACCATACCAAGTGATAACCAAAGGGTAAAGAACCAATATAGAATTTTTTTTGTTTTCTCTGACATAAATTATCTCCTAAATAAAAAATTTAATCCGCAAATTTGATGGTTAAGTTCTCCTAAACAAAACATTACTCACCCACAATTCCATCAGTATCTCTTCAATCGTTTCATCCTTTTCCACTAACGATACCTGGGATATGTTTTGTGATTCTTTCATCTCTTGTTTCCAAGTTTTAGTCTCAATAAAAAAATCATCGGTAGTTTTATAACGTAATTTTTTATGTTTTTGGTCCATATCGATGAATCTATCCCTCAGATTAAGCTAAAGTTTGTTTTGTTATCGTTTCCAATCGGTTGTGAGCCATATTGATCCCTTGGGCAAATGGCATTTTCAATAACTGGTCTCTTTGTTCTACAGATTTGAATACAATTTGCATTGTGAGTTTGGATTTGTTTTCGGTAATTGTTTCGAAGGTAAAAAACTCAAGTTGGATTGGGAATCCTGTGTTTTCCATTTCAAAAGTGCGGACAAAACTTTTGTCCTCAATTAGGTTCAGTAATACTCCATTGGCACGAAAGAGTACGACACCTTCAGGAGATTTTGTTTCCAATACATAACTTCCATGATTACGTTTTTCAAATTGGATTACCTTGTTTCCCATCCATTGTTCGATGAGTTCTGGCTCTGTATGAGCCTTATAAACAAGAGAAGCGGGTAAATCAAACTCACGTTCAATCGTTAACTCTTGTTTGCCGTCCTCGGCGATCACTTTAGTTTTCAGTTCCATTTTAAATTCCTTAGTTTTAATCGATATGGATTATGCCTTTTTTTGATCGTTATGTTCATCATGCCTTCGGTTTATATTGTTTCATTACGGATTCTAGTTTGTTAAACCTGTCGTCCCAAAGTTTACGGAATGGTTCAATGAAATGGGCAATTTCCTTCATCTTATGTGGGTTTAAGTGGTAGTACATTTCACGGCCGATGGGTTCTCGTTGTAACAAATCACATTCGGTTAAGATGAGAAGGTGTTTGGAAATGGTCGGTCGTTTCGTATCAAACTGGGAAGCGATTGCGCCCGCAGTCATAGACTGGGTGGCCACAAGAAGTAGGATGGCCCGCCTTGTGGGATCTGCAATTGCCTGAAAAACATCTCTTCGTAAATCCATTGTGTAGCCATTTGACTAATCAATTATATGTAGTCATTTGGCAACACATTTTTTTGCGGAGAGTCAGAGGAAATTCAATTTATTTAAGAGAAGGGAGAGACGGATAGTTTCGTATTTTGTTTGGCTTAGCCCACTTTATTATCTAATCTATATTCATGGAATATAATATTCATGATGCAAAGTCAAATCTTTCTAAACTCATTGTCCAGGCAGTAGAAGGTAAAGAAGTGATTATCTCCAAAGCGGGAAAACCATTGTTAAAGCTCGTGCGAATTGTTCCTGATCAAAATAAAAAAAGAAACATAGGGATCTACCAAGGGAAAACAAAAATCACAAAAGATTTTTTCGAACCACTGCCAAACGATCAAATCTCTGGATTTTTATCTTGAAGTATTTACTCGACACACATTCATATTTATGGATATTATTTGAACCAGAAAATTTATCTAAAAAGGTTCTGCGAATTGTCGAAAATTCAGAAAAAGAATTGTATTTGAGTGTTGTAAGTAGCTGGGAAATGATCATTAAGTTTAAAATAGGAAAATTAAAATTACCCAATTCTCCCGCGAAAATCGTTTCTGAATCACTCGTTGCAATCGATTGTAAGATTTTAGAGATAACAACGGCACACATATTTGGTCTTCTCAATTTACCAGATTTACATAAAGATCCCTTTGATCGTATTCTAGTTTGTCAATCTAATCATGAAAAGTTACCAATGCTAACCAAAGATTCGCTCATCACTCAGTATAAAGTAAATGCAATTTGGTGAACACGTTCTATCCCTGCGCCAGGGACACGGAGGGCTTGGTCCTAGGAGGCGAAACGCCAACTAGGACGGGAGCGGTAGCGCACCCCGGAGTGGCCCGGTCGATTTTACGTAAAGTTGATTGTGAGAAAATTGAATCCGAGGTGCCCACGAAAAGAAAAAGCAAGCCGAGATTGTGAGCACTGCTCGTGAAGTGTCCGTCGTTTTCGGAAGAAAGAATTCAAAACGATACGCGATGGGTATAAGGAATCGAGTTCCGTTTGGACTTTTTTTGTTAACTATTTTTTTTGATTTTGTCGGCAACAAACGCTTTGTAGGCGGGGCTACCAAAACTCACATCCATCCGAATGATTTCTGGTGCAATGTAAGGGTGGTGTTTCATGATATAAGCTTCGATTGCATCATACTTGTCGGCTTTTGCTTTAAGTAGGATTTTGTTTTCGGTATCAACAGTGATTTTGCCTTCCCAAAGGTAAACAAGTTCGACTTCAGGGAAAATGGTCCCTGATACAATGATGCCTTCTTCTAACATTTCAGAGATTTGTTCTTCCGCCATGTCGCGGTCGCCAATTGTGGTAAATACTAAAATTTCATCTGATGCCATAATGATCCTACTGTTGTTACTAGGATCGGATGAGGAAGGGCAAATCCTTATTCTTTTGGTGTGTCCTTTTGCAAATAACTTTGGATTCCATCTTTGGCTTTGTCTAAAATGCCAGATTCGCGAAGGGAACGGAGCACTCGTTGCCAAAATTTAACTTTGCCTTCCAATTCAATCCAACCAAGTGTTAAGTCCATTCGTTTGATTTTGAGTAACATGCGTAATTCGGACAAAGTCATGTCTTTTGGGTCTTTGTCGAGGTAACGGTTGTGGTCTTGGAAGGGGTTAAATACCATACAATTTATTTACGGAAAACAAAAGATAAAAAGAGGATTGCAAAAACTAAAAATCCAATTCCAGTTCCGAAACTCGCAAGGATAGGATCTCCAGCAGCTAAAAACTTTTGGATACTTAGAAAAATACCGTACGAAGTGTACAAAAGTCCGAGAAAAATAAGTGTGAGAGCGGTGAATACCCAAACTGATTTTTTAATAAAGTTTTGGATATAAAACTGTAAGTTTTTTTGCAGATAAATCAACATGACTTCTGCATAAGAGACAAGTTTGGCGATGAATTCTTCGAAGGTGGCTTTTAAACCACCTTTTTTGCGTTGTTTAGAGTGTTTTTCGTCCAATTATTTCTTCTTAAAAATGAAGCCAAGGGCAAGTCCAAGACCAAGTCCTACTCCAAAACCAATCACAGCTGCTTTTTGTGGATGTTCTTTTACGTAAGATCCTACATTGTCTATGACTTCTTTTGCTTTGATAGAAGCTTCTTCGCTTGCCTTCCCTAACTTTTGTTTGATGTCGCTTACTTGTTCCATATACTTCTCCTTGGCTCTTTGTTCAATTTCCTTGGCTTTTTTCTCATACAACTTAATTTCATCGATGAGGGACTTTTCTTTTTTTGCTTCTTCCATAACGTATGTTAATCGGGTACAACTATGTTTTCAAAATTGTCGGTGAAACGATACCCAATTCCCCAAATGGTTTCAATCCATTCTGGTTGAGCAGAATTTTTTTCCAGTTTAGAACGAATCCGTTTGATATGGCTATCAATCATCCTTTCAAAACCATCCCATTCCACTCCCCAAACTGATTCTAAAATCATTTCGCGAGAAAAAACTTTTCCAGGTGATCCAGCGAGTAGTTGTAAAATATCGAATTCTTTACGGGAGATGTTGATGATGTTTTCGTTTAACGTAACACGACGACGAATGGAATCAATCTTTAAGGCACCACGAATGATTTCACCCGCTTGGCCAACATTTGGTTTGATTCCAATTTTTTTATCCCAACGTCTAAAAAAAACGTCCACACGAGTTTTGAGTTCGCGAACGGAAAATGGTTTTGTGATATAATCATCAGCACCTAACTCGAGTCCCATGATCCTATCAATTTCTTCCGTTCTAGCAGAAAGGATAAAAATTGGAGTACTTTCGTCTGATTTCCGAATGCTACGGCAGATTTCCATACCATCAATGTCTGGAAGTGAAAGGTCAAGAATCACTAAATCAGGATGATTGGATTTATAAAATTTCAATCCATCTTCGCCATTTTCAAAAACGGAGGTGGTGTAGTGAGCTGAATCGAGAGATTTCCGGATTAGGTTCCCGATGTCCGGATCGTCCTCAATTACCAAAATATTTTTCATGTTTTTCCCTTGAGTTCTTTCTCAATTTGGTTCTTGTAGTAGAAAAAAAAAGTAAAAAATGGAATTGGGAACACAAAGAGAACTAAAATCGTGGGCAATGTTTGCCATCACAGGAATAAGGCTACGTCCCTTGGAAGTGACGGAAAAATTAGGCCTAACACCCGACTATTACCATGGTGGGGATGTAAAAGACATCGAAAATATGACAATTCCGAGTCATTGGCAGCTCAATTCAAAGTTAGGGCCTGAGTTCTCTGCCCAAGATCATATTTGGGACATTCTGAAATCTCTTGGACCCGTTCGCAAAGAATTGAAAGAATTCACAGAAAACTTTGATTCGACCATTTACGTCTCTGTCGAGTTTGCCTCTGAATTTACAAAAGGGGTCACTCTCGACAAAAGGACGATGCTTTTGTTAGGCGAAATGGGAGTCCAATTGGAAATTATCCCCTGGGAACTCGGTGGGACTCCCTAAGGATGGCTTCACTTGGGAAGACCAATCGGATGAGACCAAACCGTTTGAGATAATGGTAACTGGATTGGTTGAGTCCATTCAAAACCAAAACACGTTTTTTCAAACGTAGGTCTCTTGCCATATTCAGGAGTTTGGTGAGGAGGGTGATGGGAAGGTATGGTAAATTCGACAGGTCCATTTGGATATGAGATCTGGTTTGGAAAAATAACATGTGCATGACCGAGTCCAATTCTTCTTCCAAATCTAAATGCACTTCTTTGGAGGAGATGACAATTTCATAAGCGTTTTGGATTTCCCTTACATTTAAGTATTTGGTTTTTTTTGCCATCGGAGGTTAGGTTTGCAGGTTCTACCAAAAGAGACACTCATTTTTCGATCAAAAGTATTACAATCTGTGCGAGAGATTCTCTCACGAAACGAATTTTTGGAAGTGGATACTCCCACTCTGAAACCCATCGTCGGCATGGAACCATACCTTGATCCTTTTGAAGTGCGTTCTCCTTCCGGGAAAGAAAAAGGGTATCTCATCACTTCTCCTGAGTACAGCCTAAAACAGATGATGGCAAAGGGCCTTACTCGTATCTTTGAGTTGGCCCATACCTACAGGTCAGGGGAAGTGGGGAGTTCGTTTCATACCAAAGAGTTTCTGATGTTAGAACTCTATGCAGAAGGTATGGATGATGAAGTGCTCAGGCATTTTACAGAAAAATTTTTACGTGAATTGATATTGACTGTTGGCGAAACAAAACTACACAACAAACTTTCCAAACCAGGTTTTATCCGTCATTTTTCAGTACAGTCAGTGTTTCTCATCCAACTTGGGCATGGATTTGAAAGAGAAAATTTGATCCCGACTATCATCAAACAAAAGTTAACCTCCGCATCTTTTGAGGAATTGCAAACTTGGCAATATGAAGATTTGTTCTTTTTGGTGTTTTTAAATTGTATCGAACCTAAACTCGGGGAAGGAATTGTGTTTTTGTATGATTACCCCCCAGAATGTGCAGCACTTGCTAGAATTGAGAAGGGAGTTGCCAAACGATTTGAAATTTATTGGGACGGACTCGAACTTGCCAATGCTTTTTACGAATTGAATGATCCAAAAGAACAAAGAAAACGTTTTATAGGCGAACAAGAGTTACGTGCCAATTTGGGGAAAGAAGTATTTCCTATTGATGAAGATTTTGTTACTGCTCTCGGGAATGGATTTCCCAATTGTTCGGGGATCTCCATCGGGATGGATAGGCTTATGTTAAAACTTTTGGGGAAAAACGGACTCGCAGAAGTGAGCCCGTATTGGATGGAATTGTAAAATCAATTATTCCTCTTCGGATTGGAATTTTTCACAAGCAGAAGGAACTTTCCCTTCTTCCAAATCAGCACAAGAAAAAGCCGCCATTTCTTTTGCACATTGTTTCATGTCTTCGATGTCTTGTTTGGTGAGTTTTTTGGTTGGTTTTTCGTTACTTGGCTTTTGGCCTTCTACAATATATTGTTTATATCGAGATTCACAGACATTCCCATTTACAAATTGAGATTCAACCATCTTCCTTTGTTCGGGAGGAAGCTCTTTCAGTTTTTCTTTCATACATTCAGAAGATTTGGCACACATTTTTTTGGAAAGGGCCTGGAATTCTTTTGCATCCTTTAATGTTTGTGAGGTGATGACAATCGGGAAAATTAGGAAAACGAAAATCGAAATTTTTTTCATAAAGGAATCATATTCGATAGGAAAGATTGGTAAAGAAAAAAATTAGAAAAAGGATTGCATCTGGTTTGGATGCCATTAGGATTTTCGCCCATGAAACGAATCGTAAGTCTACTCCTTGTCTCGTTTACCGTATCCCTTGTGGCGCAAAATTTGACAGAACGAACTCCTGTGAGTTTTGCAAATGAACCAACCACGATTGAAGAATTCAAATCCATCCAAGCTGCCACCGCCACATCCCCTGAAGGTGGAGTTGCTGTGCTTGTCCTTGCCATTTCCTTATACGGCAAAAATCCTGAATTGGGAAGGAAGGCTGTGGTGTTGTCTGTCCTCTCCAAAAACAGACAAAAGTCCAACAAACCTACAGCAATTGATGGAGTGGATTTAGGAGGGAGTGATTCGTATTTACTCGGGCAATTAGACAAATACAAAATGTTACCAAATGGGTATTGGAAAGGAGCGGAACCATCTAACGGGTATTCACCGGCTCTCCCTATCACAGTCGAAACATTTACCAATCCCTATTCAGGAGATGAGGCAACAGGGAAAATT
This sequence comes from Leptospira sp. WS39.C2, assembly GCF_040833965.1. Classification (NCBI taxonomy): domain Bacteria; kingdom Pseudomonadati; phylum Spirochaetota; class Leptospiria; order Leptospirales; family Leptospiraceae; genus Leptospira; species Leptospira iowaensis. The sequence continues at coordinate 224,596 of NZ_CP162143.1, read as the reverse complement.
AAACTCTTTGTAGCAACCAAAGGTGCCTCGAGTTACCGTCCTGTCAGTGTAGAAAAAGATTCTGATGGACTTTGGCGAGCCAAAGAAATGAGTTCCTTATTTGTGGGAATGATGCCCGCCAAATAGATGTTTATCGATCTTTTAGCTCTCCATCCGGTGGTTTTGGCCCTCCTAGCCACTGGGTTTACTTGGTTTTGTACTGCTTTTGGTGCAGGGTTTGTGTTTTTTTTTCGTACAGTGCCAAGGCCTGTTTTTAATGCGATGCTTGGCTTTGCCTCAGGCATTATGATCGCTGCCAGTTTTTGGTCATTATTACTCCCTTCGATAGAACTTTCAGAAAATGTTGGCCAACCTGCTTGGCTCCATGTGAGCCTTGGGTTTTTGTCAGGTGGGCTAAGTTTGTATTTTCTACATAAACTCCTTCCTCATTTACATGTCGGTTTGGAAGAAAACAGATTGGAAGGAGGGAAGTCTTCTTTCCAAAGGAGTTTGTTACTCATCCTTGCCATCACTTTACATAACATCCCAGAAGGACTGGCGGTAGGTGTCGCCTTCGGTGCATTAGGTGATGGTTTTACTTACGAGGCTCTTATGGCGGCAGTGGTGGTTGCCTTTGGTATTGGGATCCAAAATATCCCCGAAGGGGCAGCAGTTTCCATTCCACTGTTACGTGAGGGATTTAGTGCTAAAAAAAGTTTTTGGTATGGACAACTTTCTGGTTTTGTGGAACCCATTGGTGGTCTTCTCGGTGCGGCTCTTGTATTTTATGTAGAAAGCGTCCTTCCGTTTGCTCTCTCCTTTGCGGCAGGAGCGATGATCTTTGTGGTAGTGGAGGAACTCATTCCAGAGTCTCACACGGGAAAAGAAACCGAAATGTCAACATTGGGAGCGATGTTTGGATTTGTGCTCATGATGGCTCTTGATGTGGGGCTTGGGTGAAGGTGGGAGGGTATTGGTACGTAGAGATCCCCGCCCTATTTGGACTGGGTGGGGTATTCCACCCGCCACCCAATGGCTCCTTCTACCACATATCCTTTGTTTTGTGAACTCATTTCCTGAAATCTAAAAATTTTACTCACAATAAGTTCACATTTTCGCGTATATTCTGTTTTCTCTATGATTGCAAGAGGTACTTATGGGATCCAAGGGAATTGTTGGGTAGATGCCAAAGACTAGTTCCATGTGATATTTCGTTAATGTTACATAGAAAAACAGATTGGAATGTAAGTATTTTTCGACTGCCAGGAGCGAATGATAGAGAAATGACAAAGAGTAACATTTCGATCCACAAAGACAAACTCTGGGATTTTACGAAGGTGACTGGTCATTGTGAGCGTAAAACTAATAAATTGCCGGTCTGGAATCGGAAACATACAACAAAAGATCCACAACCTTGGAAAAGAACAAATATAGATGATGAAAGTTAATTTATTCAATTTTATTAATATATTCATAGTGTTCCTATTTCAAGTTTCATGTAAACATGAAGGAACCATTCAGGAAATAATCCTAGAAAAGCATCAAAGAGGTTATTTTTTGCTTTATTTCGGATGCGAAAATGGGAAGGAACTGAAGTCAGTTGAGAATAAAATTTTTATCTCTGACTTATCATCTGGAGCAAATTACTTTAAAAATAAAATGACACGTAGGTATTCGATCAATTATTATTTAAAGGATGGGAACGAATTGCATTATGCTTTAGATAGCACTGTTTTGGGTTTTGAATATTTCCCTCCAAAGAAAGGTCAATATTTTGTAATCAAATCATTTAATGGTGGGAATGACTATACATCTGTTAATACATTCTTCACGGGCATTGACAATCACAAAGATTTTTCTAGACATATAAAGGAAGAATTAAACTCCAAATATCGTAAAAATTGTATTGAACCTCGCCAACATAATGATAGCGAACATGATATTCGTTAAATGAAACGCTTGATGTAAACGGGAATCAAAGATGCGAAGCCGTGTGATTGCCCTGTTCGTTCTCTCTCCTTCCTAACAAAAGAACTTCTTACATAAATTTAGATAACGCTTGTCAATGGGAATGCGGTTTTTTACAGTTGCCATCTAACGACAGTTCTGTACAATGATTTGTTATTGAGAGATTTATGAAACATAAATTCGTTTTTAGCCTTCTATTCCTCTTCCTCCAATGTGCCAATACATCGTATTACCAAACTTGGGGGAAACAAAAAGTCCGTTTGAATGGGTATACCAAAGAAGAAGGATACCAAAAAATCCAATCCTTCAATTTTACTTACACAAGAGTGTATTTATTTTGGGGTCTTTCCAATGTGCGGGACCAAAGTTTAGATGAATTTTTCTCTGATATTTATCTAAAGTATCCCAATACACAGATTGGAGATTTAAAAATCACGGAAGAATATGAATTTATGGATGGGGTATATGATTTGATTACAATCGGAATTGTTCGGCCTTATACTGTCCACATTCGTGGAAATCTATATGCGACAAATAAAGGTGGTAACCAATGAAGATTTCACATAATCAAATTAAGCTTATTTTACTCTTATCTTTTTTTGTTGTTCTAACACATTGTGCTAACTACCAATATGAATTGACTGATACCAAAATCCCTGTTAGTTTTTCTAATGAATTATTACCGAATGAAAAATACCGGCCCTTCCGGATCGAGGTCAAACTTTCTTGGTATTTGTTTGATACCCAACCCATCGACACCCTCCAACTCGATGATATCTTTCGAGAGGAACTTCCAAACGCCAAAAAAATTGTGAACCTTCGCATTGAATCAAAAGAAAATGTAGCCGATTCCGTGATTCGGACTCTCACAACATTAGCCCAAGTGCTTTTTGTTTCCAATCGTGCTTTGTACTCTCGTAGAACGATCATCATAGAAGGTTTAGTTGTAGATTGAATTGTGTAACAAACAATGTTGCTATAACTGTAACGATTATACTTTTAAAAAAATATCGAAACTAGTAGACAATTGCCTTTAGTGCAATTCCCATATCAGACTTTTGAAAAGATTTAATGTATATAATGAAGGGTAAGAAATTATATATAAGCTGAGTTTCTTCAAAACTATAATAGCGAACACAATGTTCGTTAAGTCAGGAGCTAAGTAAAAACAGCAATGAACTTGAAGAAAAAATGTAAAGAATTAAAACTTGCAACCTATAGTGTTAAATAGAGTTTATTCTTTTTGGCGCTTGTTTCCAAGAGTATGTGTGGTAGAGTCCGCCTAACACGAAAATGGAATCCAATATGCAAATTCCATTTCTTGGTTTGTGGAGAATCGATGAGGGGGATACGTCAATACTTTTTTGACACAGGGCAGTTAATTGCAATGCGTATACCTTGCAGGGGTAGGGTGGTAAACGAAAAGCGCAAATCCATTCAATCCCAGGCATCTATATGAAACTTGATTATTGACCGTCATAAGATTGTTATTTGTATTGCGATTAACTCCCGCCTTCCATATTTTCTCCCCATCCTCCCGCGCCAGCGATAGTAGCGGAAATCCTTTCCCATTTCGACAAAATGTAAATCCACAAGTAAATCGGAAAGTTTGGAGCGAATAGCGCGGTCGTGATAGGATCACATATTGTTCCACTAACAGATTCGAGGCGCCCCAAAAAAAGATGACAAATTCTTCGAAACTTTATGGGATGGTTACGGTTTCTCTATGAATCGCACAAACACATCCAAAGAATTTTCCTTACGCACGCTTTCTCTTTTTACTGGAATTGGATTACTTGCCATGGCGTTGATTGCTCCCATCGTTTACTTCCAAATTTTCCCGAGTTTGTTTATTGTAAGTGACCTTGCTGCCACTATTGCCAATTTGAAGGTATCAGTATTTTCCCTCCGATTGGGGATCTTTCTCTTTTTGGTTGTTGCTTGGGGTTTGTTTTTGATTTTAAGACCACTTCACTACGGATTATCATTGTTAGCTGTATGTTTTCGTTTGGTATATGCTGTTCTTTTGGTTGTTGCATTACAAAATTTACTTTCGATCCTTCCTTTTGTGGAAAATGAAGGATTTGTCACTTCTGTTTGCAATACAAATGTTTGTCCGTCTGTCCTACATTTATATGAATCTTTCCAATCCTTCTGGGATTTTTCATTATTATTATTTGGAATCCACTTGTTTCTTGTGGGACTGGTATTTCTTTTTGCAAAACAAACATCGAAAATAATTGGGGTCTTTGTTGTGGTAGCGGGACTTGGGTATTCTGTGGATGCGATCGGTAAACTTTTAGTTGCTGGTTATAATTGGGAGGTTGCTATGTTTACCTTTATCGGAGAAGTGGTTTTGATTGGTTGGTTATTCTATCGATCGTACCTTGGATTTGAGGATTTTAATACAACCTGATTTCTACCCTTGTTCTGAAGTGGTTCAAAACAAGAATGGATGCTTCGTGTATCCTTATGAGAATTTCCTTTTAGAACTGTGCCGTAACCATAAGATATGCAAACTGTGCTGTTTTTGAGAATTGATTTGTGTACAAGTTTGCATTCACAGTTCGGTCATTCACTTTGTTTTGGATGGCATCTCCCGCAAAGATCATACTATACCCACACTCTAATAGAATATTTTTGTATGGTAGATTGTATTTTACATCCACTTCGCGAAATAGGGAACGACCTAACATAGATACGGGACGATTGTTTCCTGTTCCATTTTCTGTCAAAACCTGGCTTACATCGTATTGGTTATTCGAAATGGATTCAGTACTCGCACCTGATTTTGCAACACCAGCGATGTCATACCAACTATCCTGTAATTTATGTTTTTCAATGGCAAAATAATCGATCCGAAAGGTTCCATAAGATTCAGTTGCATAACTTAAATTGACAGATTTTGATTTCATATTCACCCAACTGACTTGGTCAGCCATACCATAAAATAAGTGGTTTGTGTGAAATAGGTTTTGGAAAGAAGCGATAGATCCATCGGTGCGATTTGGGTCTCCACTACCCACATCATAAGCAACTCCCATCCTTAATTTTGAAATCGTATAACCAATGTCAGCACCAAAGGCGAATGTTTTATAACGTTCTTTTTCACGATAAAAATTTTGTTGGTACATAGTATTGGTGAGTGGGTCAACCAAACTCACATTGGTTTGGAATGTGTCCCACTTAGGTGAAATATTCCTTCCTGTTGTTCCAGTTTGAGTTGCATATTCGAAGGAATAATCAATAGCTTGCAGCGCTTTTTTATTGGCCTGAGTTTTGTTAGTCACACGGATACCATAGGTATGCAGGACATCCCATCGCCCTGCACGTGTATTGGGATTTCCCACCTCACCTGTAGTGAGGACAAGGGAATTGTTTGTACGTAAGTATTCTTTTTGTAATCCCAAATAATACAAATCAATATGAAAATAATCAGATGGTTTGAGAGTGTTGTAAAAACCTGTGAAATAAGAATCACCTAACTCTTGTCTTTGTGCATCAATTTTTGCTGTACAAACTTTTGTACCGTTATAAGGACAGTCGAGGTAAGTATTGTATTGGGATTTTACGCCAAAATTGGTTGTATTACCTGCGATTTCAGAGTGTCGTTCGCTGACCGAAGTGACAAAAAGATGTGAAGAAAAAAATTTGTCTTCCCACTTAAAACGAAGTCCATCAAAACTCCTACCTACATTGGTCCAATCAAGGGAACCCACCAATCGTTCGTCACCATAACGTAGGATTTGACGACCAGCTTGTACGTGTAAGGGGAGACCAAAATTATTTTTAATTTCTACAAAAGCTTCACGCACATCTGTACTTTGTCTAGTTGCATCATTGGCAGTTGAAAGACCAGTCAATGATCCTCTTTCTGCACCCCACAGTCGGCTGTCCTGGAATGTTACTTTGGCGATGACGTCTTTTGTGAATTCTTTTTGGACAAAGAATTGGATTTTTTGACCTGTAAAATCGACATTGTCATTCGTATTCCGATTAAAATCAAAATTATATTTCATCTCTGGTCGGATCCGAACAAGAGCACCAGCACTAAATCCATCAGACCAAGTGGGTGCAGGATTTGGTTTGGGTTCTTGGACTGGTTGCAGGGAAGGACTTGGATTCGGAATTGGGGTAGTGGGACTTGTGACATTTGGTTCCGGTGAGTTGGTTTGTGCAGTGACTGGATAACTAATTGCCAAAAACATTAGGATTAAAATGAGGGATCTTCGCATGTTTCGTTTTCAAAAGACCTACAGTGGTGGGCCTTCTCCTATACCGGTAAGCGAATGCAAGAATCGTACAGATTGAATGAGAAAAGTTCAAAAATATATAGAACTTAATAAGATATGGACATTTTGTACTTTTTTAACTATTTTTTAGTTCTTATCACAAAAACAAGTTTTAGCAATTCGTAAATTCGTTCATCAATATGTTCTAAATTTCAAAATAATGTGTATCTCCTGTACGAATTGTCCCTACTGAAAATAAATATTATTTCCTAAAACGTTGGTACTAGACTCGTTCCTTCTCCATTTCTTTACTTTAAATTCTATAAAACGATTCCAATCTGGTTATAAATGTTGATTCGAGAAGGGAAACCCTCTGATATTCCGCAGATTTATCAGTTAATTCTTAAAAAAGCTGATTTTGATAGAAGCCTCGGTGATTTTAATGGAACCGTCACAACGGATGAAACCAAAATCAAAGATACTATGTTCAATCCAAATCCCTTTGCTTTTGTTTTTTTAGCAATCCATGAATCGGGCCAAACCATAGGGATGGCACTGTATCATATTCGTTATTCCTCGTTTAAAGGTCTCCCTTCCATTTGGTTGGATGATCTTTACCTTCTAGAGGGATATAGAGGTCTTGGTATAGGAGAAAAATTATTTACCAAACTTACCAATTTGGCGCTCCAAATCAAAGCGACTCATCTTGGTTGGGTAGCTAGTGATTTGAATTCGATAGGTAAATCCTTTTATACGAAACTAGGCGCAAAAATTGTGGGACAAATTGGTTCGACTCTGCATTACGAATTTATCATGGACCAATCCATCCGGCCAAAATAAATTTTCTAAACAAAATCAATGTTATGTGAATAATTCTGTAAAAATGGAATTTGCCTTGAAACTTTTGGGAAAGGTGATTTTTTCAAAGTTGGAATTTTAAGAACAAAAAATGATATGAAGGACTTCATTTACTTTTTTGCTGTCATTAGTTTTTACTTTTTCTATCGAAATGAATGGATAGATACGAATTTTAAACTATACTATTTCGTTTTTTCATTAATTCTGTTTTACCTCTACTCCCTCACAATTGAAATCATTTCTTCTAGAATCCAAAGCCGAAAAAATAAAAACAAATTTGTGAATTTCGATCATGTCGAATTTATCAAAGAACTTTGTAAGGCAAACTTTCAAACAATTATGAGAAACAGATTGGACAATCTTGATTTTACAATTACAGGCCCAATCCAGATTTTGTTTCCAAGTGGAGACAGGGAAAATAATCCCAGGAGTTCTGAATTCCAATACATCACTCTCGAATCCTTTACGATATTTAAAATCGAAAATATAGACAAAGATAAAATCCATCGTATATTTGCTGAAGTTTATTTTTCTTATTATGATGAGTATCATCCGGTGATGACAGGACCAGACGATAAAATATGGGAAATGGAACATTGGGTTTTTTCACTAAATCCAGAGAATATTTGGGTACTTGTGAATGTAGAATTTGAATCCTCTTTTAAATACAATTTTTACCAGTTGGTCCAAAAGATAAAAAAGATTTTTTCACTAAAATGAAAAGGTTTTGAAAATCAGAATTTTACTAACAAAGATTGTATCTTTGAGAGTGGAACTAAGAAACTTACTCAATTAATTTATTGAAAGAAAATAATAAATAAAAGTTCCATTTGTTTTGTATATATTTATTTTGATCACAACTCTCTCGGCAAAGGAACTTGGTCCAAATGAGTTTTAAAAAGACATTTTTTACAAATCACTTGTTTTATGTGGTATTACTAGTTTCATTTTCCATTTTGAATCTTAATTGTGATTTTGTAGGTACGGTTTCTATTGAAAATACAAGGGATTCCGAGATTGTAATGGAACTAAGTTTTGACCATTGTTTGAAGGAATTGCCATCATGTTTTGAAAGACCAGGAATGTTGAGAAACAGTGAGAGTCGAAATTCTCAATGGGAAGAGAATATAAATAGATACCTTGCCTTCAAAAATTGTAAATTGTATTTAACAATCCCGGAAATGTCTACTTTTTACCTGACTAATGTATTAAATAAAAGCAACACCAGTTGTTTTCCCATAATGAGCAAAATTAAATACGGAAATAAGGAAGGTTTTGTTGAAATTGAAGGCGATGAAATATTGAATTCATTCGAGTCAGAAAATGGTATCAATTTTCATTTCAAAATTCCTAAAAGAAATGTGTTTAGAAACGATTGAAAAAACTTTTATTTAGTAGCATAACATTAGTTTGTATTTGTTTCCGAATTTCACTCATGCCTTAAGATCAGAATTGGTACTTCAGAAGGACAATTGAACCTAATAGGGAGAATGGACCAACCAATACCTGCTGAGATAAAGACTAACTCATCCCATTTTGTTTTTTTTAATCCCATATCAAATTTCTGGTTTTTAACGGGTAAAACGGGAGAAAAATTAAGGAAGGGGATTCTGACTTGCCCTCCATGTGTATGCCCCATGATGAACAAATCTATTTTTTCTGTGTGATAGGACTCTGCAGAATCTGGATTGTGTCCAATTGCAATGCGAAACTGGCTCGAGTTTGTTTTTTTAAAAACAGTATCGATCGGTATATGATCTTCCCAAAAATCCCCTAAACCACCAAGTGTAATGGAATCATTCCCTCGTTTGATTTTTAGAGTTTGATTGCGAAGGGATTTTTTACTTTCTTCTAATAGAGATAAAGCAAGTTTATGATTAGCCCAATGGTCATGGTTGCCGTTTACAAAAACTTCTGTATCTTTGGCTTTCAAAAGTTTGAGTAGGGGCCAAACACCAATTAATTCTTCGTTAAAATTTCTTTTTTTCACATAATCGCCAAGGCCAACAATTAAATCAGGATTTTTGTTATTGATGGACCTTATCACATAGTGGATCCAAAATTCTGGATTCAGAAATCCATAATGTAAATCAGAAACTACGGCAATTTGATAACCATCAAAACTTTTTGGAATTTTTTTCGATGTGATTTCATAAACTGGAAAACGAATGATGTAACGTTCGAATATAAAAGAATTTAATACTAAAATGAAGAGGCCAATTAGTATGAATCTAAAAATTCTTTTGGTCATTTGGTCTGGGTCATGTCACTTAACAATCGATCAGTATTTTATACATCTCAATTGTAAAAAATGTTTATTCCCAACTCACAACTACTTTCCCAAAATGTTTTCCCGTTTGTAAGTATTGTAAAGCTTCCGGCACTTCTTCCCAACCAAATACCTTGTCCACGACGGGTTTCATTTTGTTTTGTTCGATGGCACGGTTCATTTGGACAAAGTCACTGCGGCTTCCCACAATGACACCTTGTACCTTCACGCCTTGCATGAGGATGGGATAAAGCGACAAACTGGACTCACCACCAGCAAGAACACCGATAAGTGCAATCGTTCCGTAAGGTTTTACACTCATCATCGACTTTTGCATAGTCCCAGCTCCACCCACTTCAATGATGAGATCAGCCCCTGCCATTTTGGTGTGTTTTCGCACATCACGTTCCCAATTGGTTTTGTTTGCATAGTTAATGGTTTCGTCTGCACCTAAAGATTTGGCACGAACCAATTTTTCATCACTTGAAGAAGTGATGATGACACGAGCTCCCATCATCTTGGCAAACTGTAAGGCAAATAAAGAAACACCACCAGTACCAAGGCAAAGTACATCACTACCAGGTTCAATCCCACCAAAATTTACAACTGCATTATAAGCGGTAAGGCCAGCACATCCAAGTGTAGCTGCTTCTTTGTCGTTTAAGTGGCTTGGGGTGGCAACAAGTCCTTCTTCTGAAAATTTTCCATAATGCGCCAAACAACCGTCATTTGGGCCACCTAAGGTAGAACGTAAATTGTCCATATTGGGAGCACCATCTAGCCACTTTTGGGCGAAAATTGGTAGGACTCTGTCTCCCTTTTTCCAAAGGGTAACCTCAGATCCTACGGCTTCTACTACTCCAGCTCCATCAGAACAAGGGATGAGTGGGAGTTTTTGCCTTGGGTTGTAAGTGCCAATCACCATTAAATAATCACGATAATTGAGAGAAGTCGCTGTTAGGCGAACGAGTACTTCTTTGGGAGCAAGTGTTTCTGGTATATCACGTTCTGTTACTTTTAGATTTTGGATTCCAAAATTCCCTTGGATTTCCCATACTTTATTTCCCATCAATTCCCTTCCCAATTTAACTGAAAATTCACTCGTCAGATCGTTACCCTTGCTTTTCCTTTGTCGAGTGGGAATTGAAGTGAAAGGGTAGTATGAAAAAAGAATTTTGGAACGATACCGTCGTAGTGATCACTGGAGCTTCCAGTGGGATTGGAAAGGCACTATTGGAAGAACTTGCCGTATTCCCTTGCCAATTGGTGCTTTTGGCACGCCGAGCAGGTGATATTCCCGAACCAATCACAAAACACAAAGATACAGTTTTCCATCGTGTTACTTGTGACTTAGCCGACCCTAGTTCCGTTGAGGACGCCATTGGTTGGATCTCAAAACGAATCAATCGTGTAGATGTTTTATTTAATAATGCAGGGATCACGGCCCATGGTCGGTTTGATTCCCTTACAATGGACGTGTACCAAAAGACATTTGCTACCAATTTTTTTGGACCCATCCAATTCATCCAAGGCCTTCTCCCTCTAGTGAAGAAAGCCAAAGGGAATATTGTTACCACATCAACTGTTTCTGCTTTGTATGGAGTGCCTGGGCGCGCAGCTTATTCAGCTTCTAAGTCTGCCCTTCATGCTGCACTCGAATCCCTCCGCATTGAAAGTTTAGATTCAGGGATTGGGGTATCCCTTGTTTGTGTACCTTATACGGACACAGCACTCCGTACTTCTGGTCTTGATGCCGGAGGGAATGTTCTTTCGGAAGCTCCTGCTAAAGGCAAACGCAAGTCGGCAAAAGAAGTCGCCCATGTATTAATGAAGGTTGCAAAGGAAAAAGAAGCAAGGCTTGTGACGTTCAATTTGAGCGGTAAGTTTTTAGAATGGATGCGATTTTTCTCTCCCAAGTTTTTAGAAAAAATTCTCTATAAAAAACTCTACAACGACTTCAAAACACATTGAACTCCGTCTAAACCAAGGTAGAGGAAAAACCCACTTGGATAATATTTTAATTCCGTATCTAACGGCTGTTATTTTCACTTTTTGTTTTATGACTTTGATGTGGTTTTGGGGAAAAACCCGAGACAATTATGCCGTCATCGATGTGGGTTGGGGGCTTGTGATTGCAGGCATTGCAACAGTCCTTTCATTTTTTGGAAATGGGACTTTGGTTGCAAAGTTAGCAGTTCTCATCCCAGTTTGGGTTTGGGCACTTCGGTTGTCGGGGTTTTTGTACTTCACACGCATCCGCACAAACCACCCAGAAGACAAACGTTATGCTGGGTTTCGGAGTGATTATGGTGATAAAGTCCATAGTAAGATGTTTACCAATGTTTTTTTATTACAAGGAGTATTAGCACTTCTATTATCTTTTCCATTTTACTTTGCTTCTAATTGGAACTTGTTTCCAAATGTTGGATTGTCTGGTCCCAATGGAACCCTTATGGTTTGGATAGGATGGACTTTGTTTATATTAGGTGTCATTGGGGAAACCATTGCTGACAAAGACCTACACAAATTCCTTTCGGTTCAGGCAAACAAAGGTAAGGTGTGTAATCTTGGCCTATGGAAGTACACAAGACACCCCAACTACTTTTTTGAATGGGTGATTTGGCTTGGGATTGGAGTGATTCCGATTCTATCGTCGCCAGAGGCTATTGGTTCTCTCTTTACCCCCGTTTTTATGTTTGTGTTGTTACGATTTGTATCCGGTGTCCCTTTTGCTGAAAAATATTCACTTCAGTCGAAAGGAGATTTATTTCGCGAGTACATGCGCACCACAAACGCATTTTTCCCTTGGTTTCCAAAACAATAAATAAAAAAGGATAAAACATGAATTTCACTGATTCGAACAAAGAGGAAGAGTCATCTTCTTTTAGTATCAACTCACTTTTAGAAAAGGACATTTTTCCAGATTGGCTCATTCGTTTCCGTATCCGACAATTGCTTGATCTTCGCATCAAACAAGAGCGAAAAGAAAACGCTACCGCACAACTCGAACACAAAATGAATTATGTGAATTCTTTAAAGAATTCTCCAATTGCTGTACATACAGAAGCAGCTAACGAACAACACTACGAAGTCCCAAGTGATTTTTTCACTTATGTGATGGGACCGAGGATGAAATACTCTTCTGGGTATTGGCCAACTCTAGATACCAGTTTTGCTGAATCGGAAGAAGAGATGTTACGCATCACTGTGGAACGTGCAGAAATCAAAAATGGAATGCGTGTTCTTGACCTTGGTTGTGGTTGGGGCAGTATCTCTCTTTACATCGCCGAAAAATTTCCGAAATGTAAAGTAACGGGTGTTTCCAATTCCCGCACCCAAAAAGAATTCATCGACAAACGTGCCAAAGAACGAGGATTAAAAAACCTTACCATTATCACAAAGGATATGAATGATTTCACCACAAAGGATAAGTTCGATCGCATTGTGTCTGTGGAAATGTTAGAACACATGAAAAACTATGAGAAACTATTTGAGAAATTATCCAAGTTTCTTGTAGCAGATGGAAAGTTTTTTGTACATATATTCACCCACAAAGAATTTGCATATCCTTTTGAAGTGATTGATGAAACGGATTGGATGGCAAAGTATTTTTTCACCGGTGGCCAAATGCCTTCTGATGATTTGTTTTTGTATTTCCAAAAAGACTTTCTAATGGAAAACCACTGGGTGGTAAACGGAACGCATTACGCGAGAACAAGTGAAGCTTGGTATGAAAACATGATCGAAAACAAGGATAAGCTCATGCCTATCCTTGCGAGCACATACGGCGAAAAAGAAAAAACCAAATGGTTTGTTTATTGGAAAGTTTTCTTTCTCGCCTGTGCAGAGTTATGGGGTTATCGAAACGGAGAAGAGTGGTTTGTGAGCCACTACTTGTTTCGAAAACGCTGAGTTTTTTTCCCAGCCGCTTTCACAAACACTCCACCTTCTTTTTTAGAAGAAGAGGGGGTGCTGGAACGGCGGCTTTCTCCACCACGTTCCTTTCTTTCTCCGCCGCGATCACTTCTTTCACCACGTTCGCTGCGATCACTGTTGGACCTTCCACCACGGTAACCACCGCGGCTTCCTGATCCACCACCATCATCCCGACGACGTCTTCCTCCACCAGAACCACCACCTGGAGGCATTTCGCTCCATTCCGCTGGGGTTTTTCCGATTTTTTCAGGGCCGCTGATTTTAGCTTTGTCGAGCATATTGGAAAGCAGTTTTAAAGCGACAGAACGTTTGTCGTCTAACTTCAAAAGTTTTTCCAATACTTCTTCTGCATCGGCATGGATTTCGGTTTCGACAATTTTGTTCAGGAAGTCTTCTTCTCGTCTTGCGTGTACTTCCTTTTTAGTGGGAAGTGCTGCAATGGTAAGTTGAGTTCCAGATGTTCCTTTTAGTCGGAGAAGGGCTCTTGATTCTCTTGTTGTTACAAGAGTTACAGCCTTACCCGATTTTCCTGCTCGGCCAGTACGTCCAATACGGTGCGTATAACTTTCGCTATCAAAAGGTAGGTGGTAGTTGATCACAAGAGACAAATCTTTTACGTCAAGACCACGTGCTGCAACGTCAGTTGCCACAAGGATTTTCACTCGGCCATCATGTAGGCTTTTCAAAACTTGTTCTCTTTGTTTTTGGTTTAAGTCTCCGTGAAGAGCTTCAACTGGGTATCCTTTGAAACTAAGGGTTGCTTTCAGATCATCAGCTTCTTTTTTCGTTTTTGTGAAAATGATTGCCTTAAATGGGCTTTCATAATCCAAAATCCGTACAACAGCTGTTTCACGTTCTGCTTCATCGATTATGTAATATACTTGTTCGATGTTTTTAGAAGATTTTTCTGTTGCTGCAATCTTTACGTGAGCAGGGTGTGTTTGGTATTTACTCGCCAATTTTTTAATTGGTTCGGGCATTGTTGCAGAAAATAATAATGTTTGGCGTTTGGTGGGAAGTAAGTTAAAGATGGATTCGATATCATCCATAAATCCCATATCAAGCATTTCATCTGCTTCGTCTAAAATCACCATTGATGGTTTGAAATTTTTAAGTTCCTTACCTTTTAATAGGTCAAGGAGTCTGCCAGGAGTTGCTACTGCAACTTGGGCACCTTTTGCCACTTGAGTGATTTGTTTAGAATAGGAACTACCGCCATAAATCGTGGTGGTTTTGATTCCTAAATGTTTTCCCAATTTGAACAATTCATCTGATACTTGCAATGCAAGTTCCCGAGTTGGTGTGAGGACGAGCACTTGCATGCCATCTTCTACATTGATTCGGTTCAAACAGGGGAGTCCGTAAGCTGCAGTTTTTCCGGTACCGGTCTGCGCTTGTGCGATTAAATCTTTTCCTTCCAATACGAGCGGAATCGCTTGTTTTTGGATAGGGCTTGGTGATTCGAAGCCTGCTTCAGTGATTCCTTGTAGTATTTCAGGACGTAATCCGAAGGATTGGAAGTCATTTCCAACTTCGGTGTCATTCTTAGTCATGGAAATAGGATACAATAAAAAAACGGCCTAAAAAAGAAAGGTAAAAACTACCATACCGCCAAGAGCAAACGTTACGGGTGTTTTTTGGCGATTTCGGACAAATGGGAGTACAATTCTTCTTTTAAGTAAGGTTTGGGCATAAAGTACTCAAAACCCGAGGAAAGGATCTGTTCCTTTTCTTCCGGCATACAGAGTCCAGTACAGGCAAATAAAATAGGTCGTTTTTGGTCGGTAGAGAGGGATTTGGCAATTTCTGTCCCGTGTTTCCCTGGCATCTCAATGTCAAGAAAGGCGATGTCAAAACTCTCCGATCTTAGGATACGTTCTGTTTCGATCCCGTTATTTGCTTCTACAATGTCAAAAGGGAGAGGTCGTAAGTAATTTTTTAAAACCTTTCGGTTCAGTTCATTATCATCAGCAATCAGAACTTTTTTTCGAGAGCCAAAATTCGGGGGGTTCAAATCTTTTTTGTTTGATTGGACTATGTTTTCAGAAGTTAATTCCTCTCGTTTCCAAACAATTGGAATTTTCACTTGGAATGTACTCCCTTCCCCTAATTTGGATTCGACATTGATTTCTCCATCCATTTCTTCTAACGAAAGTTTTACGATAGAGAGACCAAGTCCTGATCCAGATATCTCACATCCTTCTGGAGCAAATTCATTGTATTTTTGGAAGAGTCGGTCTTTGATCTCTGGAGAAATCCCAGGACCTGTGTCTTTGATCTGAATGATTAGATTTGCATTTTCATCAGCTTTAGTTTCTAAATAAACATGGCAAAAAACGGTTCCATGTACGGTAAATTTTACTGCATTTGCAGTTAAGTTCCAAATGATTTTTTCTAATTTTCGTTTATCAGCTAACAAAAATACTGTTTCAGAAATTTCGTTCTTCAATTGGAATTCTATTTTTTTCCGTTTAGTTTCTTGTTTGAAAAAATTATGGTATACCGCTAAACATTGGCTTAGATTAAACCATTCATTATTTAAGACGGACACATTTTCTTCCAATCGAGAAAGTTCTATCGTATCATTTACCAAGTTGAGGATCACTTCACCAGCGTTTTGTATGTGGTCCACATAACTTTGAATTGATTCAGGGATTTGTTGTTCCCGGATCATTTCCGACATACCGAGGAGTGAATTTAATGGATTCCGAATGTCATGGCTAATCGCGGCTATAAAATCACGTTTTGCTGCTGTTGCTCTTTCTGCAGATCTTTTTTCAATTTCGAGTTTGTCTCTGTCCTTACGCATTTGCAAAAGCCGAACTGTTTGTTTTCCTAGAAGTCGTAACATTTGTAATTGTTCTTCGTTAAGTTCTCTTGGTTTGTTATCAATGACACAGAGTGTTCCCAATTTGATTTGGTCATCTAATGCAAGTGGGATTCCTGCATAAAATATAACATTTGGATCCCCATTCACAAGTGGGTTATTTTTGAAACGTGTGTCATGTTTTGCATTTGGAACCACAAACATTTCATCGCCTAAAATGGCATGGGAACAAAAAGCAAGGGAACGCGGAGTTTCTCTGGCTTTAAGTCCATGGTGGGATTTAAACCATTGCCGTGTTTCATCAATCAAACTGACAAGGGAAATCGGGGCATTGCAGATCATTGAAGCTAGTTTTGTGATTTCATCAAACATTTCCTCTTCAGGAGTGTCTAGAATCTCAAGTCCTTTCAAAGCGGAAAGTCTTGCGGCCTCATTTTTTGGCAAGGGAGCGATCTGCATAGATACTATGACGAAGGATTTTTCGTATAAATGAAAGTAAAAAAATCAAATTCACGGAGTCTAACTCGTATGAAACGAAATTTTGTGGTTTCTCTGTTATCTGTCATGATTTTGTCTATGTTCACTTCTTTTTGTTGTTCTCCCTCTGCGAAAGGAAACGCAAAAAAACAAGAAAATCCCGAGTTACGAAAAAAACTCAGTGATCTACAATACCGTGTAACGCAAGAAGACGATACAGAACCACCTTTCCAAAATGAATATTGGGACAATCATGAAGAAGGGATCTACGTTGATATTGTTTCCAAAGAACCTCTTTTTAGTTCAAAAGACAAGTTTGAATCAGGAACAGGATGGCCTAGTTTTACAAAACCCTTGGTGAAATCTAATGTCATCGAAATAGAAGACAATTCTTATGGAATGATAAGAACAGAAGTTAGGTCAAAACAAGGGGATTCCCATTTAGGACATGTGTTTGATGATGGACCAAGGCCCACAGGCAAAAGATATTGTATGAACTCAGCTTCAATGGAATTCATTCCGAAAACCAAACTCAAAGAAAGAGGATACGAAGCCTTTTTATCGGAATTTCAAAAGTAGAGATTTGCTGTAAAAAAAAAAGATCATCTAACATACGCAAGTGTTAGTTGCTGGTGACTCAAAAAACGAACTTCCCTTTGGAATTCCGATACGGAAATTAAGCCCAAAGGTTCATCATAAATTCCTCATCATTTCGGAGTGAGATGAGTTTGTATTTAGTCTCGTGGATGTCTTCTCTGGATACTTCACGTTTCCATCGGATGTCCACTTTTAGTTTTCGCACCTTTGTTTGTAATTCGAGAAGTTCCCAAATAGGTGCTTCTAATTCCTTTCGATACAAATTGGTAAAAAGAGGGACAAGTTGGTCAGGGGTGTCCATTTTCAAAAGTTCGATATGAGTGAGGTCTTCGATATTCTGTAAGGCCCAAATATGGAGAGTGAGAGTGGTGATCCGTTCCAATTGCGCAATTTCATCCTTTACATTGCGAGTCACTTGTTGTTTGAAAAA
Source organism: Leptospira sp. WS39.C2 (assembly GCF_040833965.1). Classification (NCBI taxonomy): domain Bacteria; kingdom Pseudomonadati; phylum Spirochaetota; class Leptospiria; order Leptospirales; family Leptospiraceae; genus Leptospira; species Leptospira iowaensis. The sequence continues at coordinate 207,023 of NZ_CP162143.1, read as the reverse complement.
TCGAATTCGTTTTTCTAAGTACTGCATGAGGTCCGATTTTGGAATCTCACGTTCCTTCCATTTGTCCCAATCTGTTTTGAGGTCTTCAAAAAGCCCTTCCCCAAAAAAAACAGACGAAGCTTCGAGGAGTTGTACAGACCCTGGTTCCGAAATTTTGAGTCGATGGCGGAGGGAATCTGCGTCACCTGCAATCATATTAACGGGAGCCACATCTTCTAACTTTTGTAAGGCCCGAGAAATTGAATCAATGAATTGTGATTTCATTTGGTCTGTGGAATGGGCTACCAAATAAAAGTTTAGGTCGGATTCTGGGTGGTAGTCCCCTCGTTCTCTCGAACCATAAAACAAAATTTGGTACGGTTTTGTGGATGGAATGAGTTCGAGTTCATCCAAGACTTGTGCATAGAGATTGGGGTTCAGTGCTTCAAATTCCATAATTCATTCAAAGTATAATTTCATTCGAGAAAGGTTTTCCAAGATTGCTTTAAAAGCACGATCACGTTCTTCTTTTCCTGGGAAGGGAAGGGACTTTACGTTGTTTAAATCTTGGTAAATGATTTCAATAGAAGGTTGGTTTGGATTTTTTTTGATCGATGCAACAAAGTCCAAATTGATCACTTCCGATTCGCCAAGTTTTAACCACATAAATTTTCTCCTCAAAGCCTAACGGTACCTTTCCATTTGCCTAATCTTTTTTTCTAAAAAATCCTCTCTTTCAAAAAAATAGATTAGTACACTTCAAGGGAACTTAGGATGAGAGCATGAAAGGATTTTGCCAATTCTTTAGGAAGATCGGTTTTTTTAGTAGAGGATTCAAATACGAGTAAAAAACCATTGTGGATTCCTTCCCAACGTAGGTAAAAATCTCCTTCCGGCATGCGGTATACTTGGACACTGCATTTTTTTTGACCCCAAACAAAATAAGAAACATCAGGATTTTGGGTTTCGTCTTTGAAAAAATAACGAAACTGCGATTGGTTTTCTCGATCCGTAGAAGACAACCGTAACCATAAAAATTCATTTGGTTCTGAAAGGAAAATTTTGTATTGGTTCCCGGTTCCAAAAAGAGAAGTGGATTCCTTTAGTTCAAAATTTTCTTTGTTCACCCAAACTGCATGGTAGGTGAGGCGTAGTTCTTTAGTTAGTGGGGGATTTTGTTTTGGTTCTTTAGGAGTTTGGTTTGAATTATTTTCTTTTGGAATCGCAACAGGATTTGTTGATTTGCAAACACTGAATGCAAAAATCAGAAACATCAAAAACAAATAAGGATTAGTGCCCCACTTCATATTCATCTCCCAAATAATTTTGAAATAGATACCCTTTCTCCGTTTTCTTTTGCAAATAATTGGGAGAGAGTAAAACTTTCCCTCCACCACCAGTGAGGTCTTTTACATAACTAGGGATTGTGATCCCTGAATGGTAACCACGCAGTTTGCGGTAAATCTCGATTCCTTTTTCCATAGGAACCACAAAGTCAGAACTTCCAAAAACTTCATCACATTGGTGGAGGTAATAGGGTTTGATACCAATTGAGATTAATTTGTAGTTTAAGTCAGATAAAATTTTTGCATCATCGTTGATCCCTGCAAGTAACACCGATTGGTTAAAAACAGAAATATGCCCTTCTTTTATCATTCGCATAACATAGAATTTCGTTTCTTCAGAAATTTCATTCGGATGGTTAAAATGAGTGACCATATAGATTGGGAAGTATTTCGAAAATACAGAATTCAAACTTTCAGTAAGTCTCATGGGCATAGTCACAGGATGGCGGGTATGAATTCGAATATGGTTGAGATGAGGGATTTGTTTTAATTCTCCCAATAAATAATCCAAAGAAGAATCGGAAAGTGTGAGTGGATCTCCTCCAGACAAAATCACCTCTCGTAGTTTGGTTTGCGTTCGGAAGTATTCGAGAGCCTTTTCCCATTCATTACGATTTGGTGTTTCCTCAGGAAGAGATACCTTTCGTTTTCGTGTACAAAAACGGCAATACACTGCACATACATGAGAGATGTACCATATCGCACGATCAGGGTAGCGGTGTGTTACCCCTTTCACAGGCATATAAGTTTCTTCTGCGAGTGGGTCATCAATTTCGTTTGGCCGTCGGACAAGTTCTCCTGATCTCGGCAGGATTTGTTTTCGGATGGGGCAGTTGGGGTTGTTTTGGTCCAACCTTGCCAGATAGTATGGAGTCACTGCAAATTGGAACTGTTCATAGGCTTGTGCAAAGCAATCCCTCTCTTCTTCAGTGAGAGAGATTTTCCCTTCCAAATCCGCTAAGTTTGTGATGCGGTTTTGTAATTGCCATTTCCAATCGGACCAAGTCATGACTTATGACCATACTTCGGTTGACACTAGGCCAAGTCCCTCGGATTTTGTTTACGAGCAACGAAATTATGAACTTAGGCATTACAGAAGTAAAAAAAGGGATGATCCTCAAAATCGAGAATGAGCTTTATTCCGTCGTCAAAACAGAATTTGTGAACCCTGGAAAGGGTTCAGCATTCATCCGCACCAAACTCAAAAACATTGTCCGTGATTCTTCCATTGAAAGAACCTTCAAAGCAGCAGAGAAATTGGAAAGTGTGGATTTGGAACGCCGTAAAATGCAGTATTGTTATGCTGATGGTGACCAAATCATTTTTATGGATGTCAACGATTACGAACAAATTCCTGTTTCCAAAGATTATGTGGAAGACATCCTTCCTTTTATGAAAGAAGAAACAGCAGTGGAAGTATCATTTTACAATGACAAACCAATTGGTGTGACACCTCCTAACTTTGCTATTTTGGAAGTGACTTACGCGGAAGACGGATTAAAAGGTGACACCACTGGTCTTGCTCTCAAACGAGTGACTGTAGAAACGGGTGGTGAAGTCCAAGTTCCGATCTTTATCAAACAAGGGGATACGGTGAAAATCGATCTTCGTGATTTGACTTACGTGGAGCGCGTTAACAAATAGATTTGGATTTGATCACTTCCTTACAGGAAATCACCAAACTTTCCCATCTCTACTATTCACGGCAGTGGATGTTTGCCACTGCTGGGAATCTCTCTACCCGAGACAATTTAACCCAAAATCAATTTTGGATCACTGCTTCTGGCAAACACAAAGGGGAACTAAAAGTTACAGACTTTGTTTGTGTCTCGGTTAGTGATGGCAGTCTCGTCCAAGCAAACGAAGGGTTAAAACCATCTGCGGAAACGAGTATCCACCAAGTATTGTATTCGCAGATGCCAGAAGTTGGCTCTTGCCTTCACGTCCACACCATTGACTCCAACTTACTCGAATTTGGTGTTGGTAAAGAAGAAGGGTATCGTGAAATTCCGATCCCACCGATTGAAATTATCAAAGCCTTTGGGATTTGGGACGAAAAACCAAATCTAACCATGCCTGTGTTTTACAACCACACTCATGTCCCAACAATCGCAAATGAAATCAAACATTACTTAATGAAGCATGGAATTCCCAAAGTTCCTTTTTTACTCATCGAAGGACATGGCCCAACAGTTTGGGGAAAAAGTATCGCGGAAGCCAACAAACATTTGGAAGCCGTGCATTTTCTTTTGCAAGTGATGGCACGTAGGATATGACAAAAAAGGCCCATGTTTATATTTTTGGCATTGGTTCCGGGATAGGTGAGGGTCTTTACAAACGATTCGTATCAAAAAATGATCCAAACAATTTGGTTTTTGGGTTTTCAAGAAAAGGTAAAAAAGAACTATCTTCGTTTTCTTTAGAATCCCCAGGTACATTCCAATTTGATGCAAAAGATAACCAATCATTTGTTCAATTTGAGTCATACCTTCATGAATTTTATAAGCAAAAAACAAAAGATTCTTTTTCTATCGTCGTTTACTTTGCATTAGGTGATGGAGTTTTTGGACCTATCCAAGAACTTTCCGATGCCGATTTACAATCACATTTGGATTTAAATGTAATTTCACTCATCAAACTTACCCGATCCTTTGCTTATATTTTACCAAATTCTTCTGATTCTACCTTTGTGTTTTTGGGTTCCACAGCTGGAAAACAAGGATTCCCAAATTCGGTAACATATTGTGCCTCAAAACATGCTGTCCTTGGGATTTGCCGTGCGTTACGGGAGGAATGGAAACCGTATGGAACAAAGGTTGTCCATGTAAGCCTTGGGGCTGTGGCGACGGAGATTTGGGACACAAGACCAACATTTGACAAGAAAGACATGGTTTCTGTTGCGGACATTTCCGAGTATTTGTGGTGTATTTCGCGGTTGCCAAAATCCATCTTTGTGGATGACTTATCCATTACCCCAAAAAAAGGAATTTTATAGGTCCGATGGATATCAAGGAATCGATTGTTCTCGTGACAGGTGGAAGTGGTGGGATTGGACGAGAGATCGTGAGAACTCTGGTCCTTGCGGGGTTTTCTGTTTGGAATCTCGACAAAGTCCGGCCAAAAGAACCCATCTTACAAGAAACCTACCGAGAAGTTGACCTTTCAGAAACACCCTACGTAGTCGAAAGGAGTCTATCCAAAATCATAATGGAGTCTTCAGATATGGGTGAACTTTACGGAATTGTCCATACCGCTGGATATGGTGGGCCCTACCATCCAATTACTGATGTTTCCATCGAAGAATGGGAATCCATCTTTCGAATCAATCTCACAAGTTTGTATCTTTTAACAAAGTTAGTTTTACCAATTTTCAAAAAATCAAAATTCGGAAGGATTGTGGCCATTGCTTCTTCTTTGTCCATCGTTGGATCAGGGAACTCTGTTGCTTATTCGGCCTCCAAACACGGATTAGTTGGATTCATTAAATCAATAGCTGATGAGTGGGGGAAATTTGGAATTACATCAAACGCAGTTAGTCCTGGTTATGTTGATACAAATATGGGGATCCAAGAAGACCAAGTTTCTGACCATAAATCAAAAATTATCAACCAAACACCCGTAAAACGAATTGCCGAACCATCCGAAATCGCCCGAGTTGTGAATTTCCTCTTACAAAAAGAATCAGGTTATATCACTGGATCAAATTGGACCGTTGATGGTGGGATCACTGCTATTTAGTTTATGAGAATATCACCTCCACACGATCATTTTTTACAACTCACAACGAAAGAAAATTTGGGAAGGTCATCCGGGATCATCTTACAAAAAGAAGCTCTCTCTATCATGAAGACGGTAGAGGCCCAAAGTTCGAGGGAAAATATTGAAGCAGGTCATTTGTTTCGGCCAACGGATTCCAATTTTGAAAAACTCAAATTGGATAGAGAAACTGCTCTCGATCAAATGTGGGAACTCATCGATTATGGCCTTACAACACAACTATTTGAGATCAAATATGACGCCGATCTTGGTGAGTTAAGACTTGTTCCGTTTTTAGTTGGATTACCAGGTGGAATGCCACTTGAGGAACCATACAAACTTTTGATCGGACGTTCCGCCGAACATTTGTATGAATATGTTCAGAACAAACGAATTTTGACAGAAGATACATGGCGAAATGTATTAAATAAACTAGCGGACATTGATTATAAAGAAACAGAAGGTCCAGGGGATGAACTCGACCGTTTACTCGATCCCAAACAATTCCCTCTTCAGCCATCAAAAGAAATGTTGAATCGTTCTCGTGGTCTTATCATTGATGAATTAACCGCAGAACCAAAAGTCATTGTATTACCTCATATTGGATTTTATTTTCTTCCTGAATCAGAAGCTGCTAATTTTTTGAATATAGCAAACGAGTATCTGATGACTAAAGTGGAACCTCTTGCCAAAGCATTTGATTCCGAAATTCGTTTGGCACTTGATCGATTGTTTGCACCTGGATCTGGAGATGTTGAAATCAACGAAATTCAAATCATTCGTGCAAAAGTGGACACTTTGTACGGATTTAAAGAAATACTCAAAGAAAACGGCTTTTATTCGTTCATTCACAACTTAAAAAAAGTAACTGAAATCGCAGTCAAATACGCAGAACTAGAAAAGAAAAAAGAAATCGATCGATTGTTAATCGTCTACATGAAAATGTTGGATAGCCAATTTGACTTTGATTCTAGATTACTTCGTATCAATTTGGAAAAAGATGATGAACATAATTTGGTAATTGTTGATTTGCTCCGAAAAAATCCAAAGGTTTTGTCTGCGGAATGGCATGATGCGGATTCAAAAATTGCAGTTTTTGTAAACAATAACCAAAACAATATCAAAGATATAAATAATTTGATATATCAGAACTATCGTTTCACAACGGAACATATTCTATACTTAAAAGCAATTTTGGAACTAAATGAAAAGGAACTCAAACCCATTTTCAAAGACGAAGAGTTTGTGAAAACTTATGGTAAAAATTTACAAGCAGTTTACTTTAATTATATTCCTTGGTTCTATAAATTATTTTATTTTTTAGGAATTACTCCAATTGTAAACTCAGGTTATGCGAAAGCAAAATCGATACTTACTTTTTTACAAATGGATCGTCAGTTTTTATACCAAAAACGTAGGGAAAACTTCTTTAAGAAAAAACTGAGAGAGAGAGAAGAACGAATTGAAAAAGAGAAAAAACAACAGTTAAAAAAAGCTCTTGTATCTGCTTTGACGGATGCTTATTTTAATAGAAATTGTTTACCTTCTGTGGATTGGCTTGGAATGAATTTTCCTGCTTTTTCAGCTGAAACTTTGGAAAAAATGATCCCTGATTTTGCTTTTTTATCCACAACTGGAAAAACGATTAAACCTCATTCAGTGATTTTATTTCCAAATTCTCCTGAGTTTGACAATTTAAACAAACAACTAAAAGATCTTCTTAACCAATGGATCCGAGGAGAAGTTGACCCTCCTAAAGAAGATCCAGAAGTATTTGTTCAAATTCGTAATTTGGTTTAAGTTTATATAGAATTAAACCAAATGTTATTGATTCAATTTGTTAATACCAACGTTTGATCCGAAAATAAACTAACATTAAAAAGCCGAGTAGTCCCATGGCACTTATGGCTGAAATAAATCCATATTCCCACTCTAGGGTAGGCATGTGCCTAAAATTCATTCCATAAATTCCTGCAACGAGTGACATCGGTAACATAATGGCTGTCATAATGGTTAAAATTTTCATGATCTCATTTGTTTTTCTTGTGGAGATGGCAATATGTGCTTCCAATGCAGATGAAATCGATTCTATATTACTATCAACCAGTTCCAAAATGCGGATGGAATGGTCTCTTACGTCACGGAAAAAAGCATCCGCCTCATCACTAAAAAAACTATTTTTGATTTTCTCTAAGTCTTCCAAAACTTCTTTGTTCTGCAACATTCCTTTTTTGATTGTGAGTAAACTCGATCTTAAACTATAAACATTACTAATATCTAAAGACTTAGCATTGCTAAAAATTTGGTCTTCAAAATGATCGATTCGTTCTTCAATTTTTTGAGTGATTGCTAAGGTATGGTCTGTTTCAATGTCCAAAATTTTGTGAACAATGAATTCGTATCCTTTGGATAATACCTTATTATTTGTTTTCCAATCCTCAATCATATTCCCAATACTATCTCTGTAATCTAAAGTGAGAGATATGATTTGGTTTGGTGTAAGAATGAAGTTAAAATTTTTCAATGTGAGTTGGTTTCGTTCAAAATGGAATCCACGAAAAATAAAAAATATATAATTTGGGAATTTTTCTAATTTGATCCGGCTGTTTGGGTTTAGGATATCTTCAATTGTTAATTGGTGGATGTTGTGTTTTTGGAATAAAAAAGTGAGTTTTTCTTCGTTTTCGGCTGTCAAATGAATCCAATGTTTTGGGTGTTTATGAGATAGTGGAAGTGGGGTGTCTAATAGTACTTCTTCTTTGGAAGATGGACTTAGGATGTAATTAAATAGAGCAGGCATTAAATGATGTTCCTTAAAAAATAATCTCTGATTTCTTTTTTCTCAACACTACAATCTTCGGAGATTACAAATTTTTTTGTTTTGTACATACCAGATGCAGTCATCATAGTCTCTCGAATTTTCCCAGCTCTTGCGAGGATTAAATGGAACTTCTCACCTGGCCTTAAATTTTTTTCCAGTTTTTGTAGGATCGAAGTATTCGCACGTTTACCATTAACTGCCAAAATTTCATCGTCTAACATCAAATCAAATGAATTAGAATCGGATTTGTGTAGTATCTTTTGGATAAAAAGGTTTCCGTTTTTTTCCTTTGTTTTAAATCCTGTTTCACCAACTAAGTCAGTTTGGATTCTATGGATACCAATCAAATCTAAATAAAGATCCACTGGGATTGGTTTTGGTGATTCTAAAAATTCATTAAATTCAAGTTTTAAATCCACCCCTGTGACATCCTTAGCTGTATCAAAAAATTCTTGTTTGGTGAATCCTCTTTGTTTTTCTTTTACAAACACTTCATTTAGTTTTTGGAATACATGTCGAATGGTTTTTTTCTCTTTGGATTCGTTTAATAAAAACAGATTCATACACAAGGCAAGCACACCACCTTTTGTATAATATGATACCGTTATGTTATGGCTGTTCCCATTCCTTTTGTAATATTTTGTCCAAGCGGTATAGGATGATTCTTCTAAGCTCATCCAAAAATCTGCTTCATTGTCTTCCAATGAAAAAATATCAGATTGTATCTTATTTAAATACTCTTCAAATGTTAAAAAACCAGATTGGAATAAAAAATAAACATCATAAAAACTCGTAAAACCTTCCGCAATCCAAAGTTCTCGTGTTAGGTTTGGTTTTTGGTAATCAAATGGCCCTAGGGCGATGGGTCGGATTCGTTTGATGTTCCAGAGGTGAAAGTATTCATGCGAAAGTAGTTCTAATAACCGTTTGTATTCTTCCTCATCAAAAATGAGTTCTGGATTAAAATAATTAATACTAGAAGCTTTGTGTTCCAATCCTCCATACGCGGGTAAACTTAAGTTTAAAACAAAAAGATAATACAAGTTTGGACTTTCTCCCATCCACTGTATTTGTGTTTCCGTTATTTTTTGTAGGTCATTCGATAGTTTTGTTTTAAAGTCGAAGGATACATCACCTTCTATCAATAATTCATGTTTGGTGGTCCCAGAAGTGAAAAATACTGAGTTTTTTTTACTCAAATGGAATGGAGAATCAAAAAGTTCATCAAAATGACTGGAATAAAATTTATGAGAATTGTTTTCATCTCTAGGCAAACTAGTATAAATATTTGGAAAATAATCGGATACTTTAAATTCCACTGTAGATTGTTTATCAAGATGACCTTCTGGGTAAACAAAGAGAGCCGGTGGGTTGATGAATCCAAATTCTGTTTCTAAATAATTGGTTCTAACTGTAAAGTCTTCAAATGCATATATGATATACGTAATTTCAAATTTAGGAGGTAAGTTGTTTAGTTTCCATTTGTGTAGGTCTATCATTTCCCAAGAAACGGATTCATTTGTAATTGAATTTTTTGCGTCAAATTTGTGTAAGTGAGTGGAATAATCGCGAATCATATAAGATCCTGGAGTCCAATTTGGCAAACAAAAACAGATTTGGTTTTGGTTTGTTTCAACCGTCAAACGTACTTGGTAGTAGTGTTTGTATAAATCAAAAATACCCACTTCATATTGTAATTGAAGTGTTTGCTTAGACTCTTCATCCAATGAGATTGTTTTTCCTTCTAACTCTTTTCCCATAGAACACTATCTCCTTTTATTTTACTTTTTATCAAATGTTTTCTTGACTGAAAATCTGGAAGGTACGAGAAAAGGTTAGCTAAGGTATGAGCAAAGGAGGTGGTCCATTTGGATAGTAGTTGTTACAACAAAAGATTTTTGACCCGCGAGGTGGCTGGGCAATAACGCCTCAAGCTTTGTTGCAAAACCGACCAGACACAGTCTTTCCAAGTTCCGAATGGGTGGTCTCCTTCGGGCAGTTTGCAGTCGCTTGGAAAGTACTTCTTTTTTCTCCCACTAGGTTCTGTCTTAAACTTCCTTTTCGATTCGAAACGATTTTAATAGTTCATCCAATGTGTTTGTTACTTGGCCCAATCGTTCTGCATTTTCAGCCATAGACGAGGATTGGTCTGATAAAACTTGTGAGCCATTGGAAATATTGATTGTCATATTGGCCAATTCATTTGTAGCCCTTTGTTGTTCTTCAGTGGAAAGTTGGATGGACTTTACTTGTTCCGTAATTTCAACAACTTCTGAGTAAATACTTGCTGTGCGAGAACTTTGGTCTTCGATGAGTGGACCAATTTCATTCGATGATAAAAAGATCAAAGACACTTCGTCCGTGATTTTTTTCAATACTTCAACCAAACGTTCGACTTGTTGGTTCCCTCGTTCAATGGAATCCAATGCTTCTTGTGAAAGGGTATTGATTTGGGAAACCGATTCTGCTGATTGGTTTGCAAGTTTTGTGATTTCTTCTGCAACTACAGCAAATCCTTTTCCTGATTCACCAGCTCTAGCCGCTTCAATCGCAGCATTTAACGCAAGTAATCCTGTACGTTTGGCAATATCTGAAATCACATTGGAAAAAGCGGTGATCGTTTTAGATTTTTCTTGGATTTCTTGAATTGCAAGAGAGGTATCTTTTGCCATCGCACGACCTTCTTCCGCATTTTGATTCGCCCTTACTGAAATTTCTCCAAAAGTATTTACCTTTTCCATAATTTTTTTCATAAGGTTTTGGATATCACCTAACGACTGATGTATTGTCTCAGTATTTTCAACGGCACTGAGTACATTACTGTGAATGGTTTCGGAAGATGCATTGAGTTCTTCCACTGTTGCGCTTGCTTCTTCTGAAGAAGCTGCTTGGTTTTGAGCCAAATCAGTCAGCTCTGTAATCGTATTTTGAATTTTTTCAGTTGTTTCGCTAATTTTACCTGATGATTTTTGGGCGATTCGAATCAGTTTTCTCAAATGTTCTATCATTTGATTTAATGAAATCATTATACTTCCCAACTCATCTTTCGCGTCGATTTTGATGAGTTTACGCAAATCACCAGAAGCAACATTTTCTGTAGAAGCATTGATGTATTGGATACGGCGATCGACCAACTTCTGGAAACTAAAATATACCGATAAAATGGAAAGAGTTACACCTAAAAATCCAAGTGCAATAGTGACAAAAATAATTGAATTAAGAGTGGATTGGATTTGTGATTTGGGAACAGAAATCCGAGCAAACCATGGATCATTTTTTTCAATGATCGTGATTGGAATCGCAACATGAAAATAATCATTAAATTCATAAATGCTTGTGTTTTTATTTTTGAGTCGGTCATAAAAATAGGGATCAGAAGCTGATCGAAAATCCAAACCTTCTGAAAGATTTGTGAAACCATCATATAAAACCAAATGATTGTCTGAAATGAGTGTAATTTTCCCTTCACCATCTGCAAACTTCAGTGAATCTAAGTATGATTTAATTGTAGTTAGGCTAATGTCAATTCCAGAGATCCCAATAAATTTTCCATTCCGCAAAATTGGTTCCATAATCGATACAATGAATATATCTGTTTTCCCAACTTTGTAAATGTAGGGAGAAGTGATGCTTGTCTGTAATGTTGCTTTTGGTTTTTGGTAAAATTCACCTTGGATTGGATCATCCACATTTTTTAATGGTTCGGAAAATATTTTCTCTCCATCTCGAAACACATAAGGAATGAACCTACCTGTTTCATCATGATTTGGTGAATTTTTGTAAGAAGAGTCTTTCCCATCAAATGCATTGGGTTCAAATCCACAATAAGTGGCAAAGGCAATATCATTTTCTTTAGTTAATAATTTTAAGTATTGAATTACTTCTGTTCTTGAACTTAAATTTCCATTCTCATAAGACTTTCGAAAAGCATAGGTTTTTTTCATAGGAAATTTGAGTGTATTGGAAATATCACTTATGATTTTGGATGATATGTATTTTGTATCTTCTTCCAAATTATGGAGGAGTGTCGATCGCACTACCATCGAAAGGACAATCAGAATCCCCGCAATGATGAAGGAAATCACGGCAAGTGATATAAAAATGATTTTCTTTTTGATCGACATCGGTTTACCTAAAGATTGAATTTTTGTAAAATTTCTGAGATTTTGGCACTAATGCCTGTCATACGAAGAGAGTTGCCTGACATCGTTTCGGATTGGTCAGATAAAATTTGTGAACCGTTTGATATATTGATTGTCATATTTGATAATTCTGAAGTAGCTCGTTTTTGTTCTTCAGTTGATTGTTGGATGGAAACAACTAGTGAAGTGATCTCTTCAATTTCGACATATATTTGATCTGTTCTTATTTTTTGGTCTTGGATGAGAGGGACAATGTCCGATGCTTTTTCGAAAATAACAGAAACTTCTTTAATAATGTCTTGGAGTAGAGCAATGAGATTAGATACTTGGTTCCCACCATTTTGAATTGATTCCAAAGCTTCTTCTGACAAGGAATTGATTTGAGATACAGAATTGGCTGCTTGTGAGGCTAATTTTGAAATTTCTTCTGCAACTACAGCAAATCCTCTTCCAGATTCACCTGCTCTTGCGGCTTCGATGGCAGCATTTAACGCAAGTAAACTTGTCTTTTCCGAGATATTTGAAATTACATCAGAAAACTCTGTGATCGAAACTGATTTTTCTTGGATCTCTTCAATGGCTTTTGAAGTAAGGTTTGCCATCGTTTGCCCTTCTTCTGCTTTGAGATTGGCACCTCTTGCGATTTGTCCAAAGTTTTCAACAACAATTGTGATATCTTGTACCAATCGTTGTATTTCTAAAAGAGATGTATGAATTGATTTGGAATTGGAAACTGCTTGTTCCACATTTGCATTGATAGTTTCCGAGGAAGCATTTAGTTCTTCCACAGTCGCACTTGCCTCTTCGGAAGAGGCAGCTTGGCTTTGTGCCAAATCCGAAAGTTCGATGATGGTATTTTCCATCAGTAAGGAACTTTCTTTTAATTCATTTCCCGAAGATTGTGCAACACTTAAGATATGACGGATATTTGTCACCATTGTGATAATGGCTTCTACCAAATTTCCTATTTCGTCTTTTTTGTTATCATTGATTTCTTTTGATAGGTTTCCACTCGCAGCGTCTTTAGTATACGATATTAAATTTTGTAACCTACTATCAACTAACTTTCTGAAGATGACAATATTGGCAAGAGTCGAAAATAGTATTCCCGTAATTCCAAGACCCAAAGCAATCCAAAATATAAATTGGATTTCATTTGTGATTTTTTCTTGTGGATAGGAAATTCTGAGTGTCCAAGGTGCAGTTTTTTCTACCAAGGAAATAGGAAGACTAACATGGAAATAGTTTGAATCAGTATAGTTTTGTTTTTGATTTGTTGTCATCGCAAGAAAGACATTTTTGTCTTCTTTGTCATCCCATTGGGTATTTTTGGATTCTGGGTGAAGGCCATTAAATAGAACATACCCATTACTTGCGACAAGAGTGATTTTTACATTTCCATCTAAAATTTTTAAATTTTGTAAATAAGAACGAATTGTACTTAAAGACAAATCAGCCCCAGCTATCCCGATGAACTTTTGATTTTGGATCACAGGGTAAACAAGTGAGATCATCGTGACATCCACACCATCAACTTTATAATCAAAGGGAGGAATCAATTCGACTTTTTTGTTTTTTTTGGGAAGTTGGTAGAAATCTGATTCTGGTAATTCATATCCCATCACAGGTTCAATAATCATTTTACCATTTGATTTTACTGCATAAGGAATGAACCTTCCTGTTTGGTCATGGTACTTCGCATTACGAAAGTTAGAATCTTTTCCGTCAAAAGCATTGGGTTCAAATACTACATAGGTTCCAAGAATTGATTCATTGGATTTTGACATGATGATAAGAGTTTTAAATACCCTTTCTCTGTCTAAAAGATTGGGTTCTTGTAAGATTTGTTTTAATAAGTATGCTTCATTTAAGGGTGCAGATAAATAAGTTCCTACATCTAAGGAAATTTTATCAGCTAGGAGAGAGATTTTTTCCAATGCATCTTCTTTTGCATTTTTATATATGACATAAGAAATTAGAGTTAGGACGACTCCTAGTGATAATAAAGTGATCACCGAAGATCCAAGAGCTAACTTTTGTTTGATGTTCATTTAGTGAATTAATTTCCCTTAAGTGATGGTTACCATACTTTTGGGATTGGTTTTCTCAACTCATTTCTCAGAAATCAGGAAGTTTTTCGGGGTAGGAACTTACACCTAGTCCATTTCCATCTGGGTCTTGGAAGTACAAGGTAAAATTTGTCCGAGATTGGATTTGGATCGAAGACAAAAACTCATTCCATTCTTTTCTGTCCGATAGACCGAATGAAAAAACTAGGTTTTTCGGAGCATGGTTTTTGCCTTCTTCCAACATCAGAATTTGTCCACCAAATTGGATCCAAACAGAACGAACAATACCAGTTTCATATAGATGCTCTTTTATGAGTTTTGAACCTGGAATCTTCAGGTAAAATGCCGCCAATTGGCTTGGATTGGTCGTTCCTATAGCAATGTGATGGATCATTTTTTTGTTTTCAAATCCCTTTGTAAAAAAGAAACTATCAGGAAATCTATTTCATCGGAGTTTTTCATGAAAAAATCTCTTATCCTTGCGCTCGCTCTCGGGCTATTTTTGGCGAATTGTAAATCCAAAGTGTATACCCAAGAAGAGTGTGAATCTGCGCTTGCAAGTACTTTCACTCAAATTGAGGAAGAAGCTAAAAAGAACCCAGCAGCAGCTCCCGTTCTTGCAGGTTTACAACAAGGCAAACAAAAAATGATCGACCAATGTATGGAAGGAAAATTTGATCCAAACTGCTTAAAAAATGCTCCAGGCATCGCTGGCATTATGGGCTGTGTAAAAAAATAATTCACTATCCTTTACCGGGAGTTTCGATTCCCGGTTCCTTACTTTTCCCCTAAAATTTCAAATCCTTTCGCATCCGTATAACAACCGTGAGTTCTGTAAGGGCCGTCTTCAAAAAAACGAATTTCCTGTGCATATCGTTTCCCTTCCCACAAACAACGTTTGCACACAAAAGGCATAATGGCCCAATCTTCACACTCTTCTGGGCGGTATGTTGGAAAAACTCGTAAGAATGGTTTTGAAATTTCTTCATTTGGATCAGGGGATAGGGAAGGAATTCCTAAAACAAAAATGAATAAAACCAAATAACGAAACATCCAATAAAACTATCGGGATTTTCATCCATTTTCAGGATGGATTTGTGAAAGAAAATTCAGACGTAGAATGGAAAGGAGTGGCGTTTGTTCTTATAGGGGCGTTACTTTTTAGTGCAAAGGCGGTAGTTGTTAAATTAACCTATCGATATGAAATTTCTGCCATTGGGTCTTTATTTTTTAGAATGTTATTTGCATTCCCGTTTTTACTTTGGATGGCATGGAAAGCGGAGAAAGAAACCGAAAAACCCAACTTAACAAAAAAAGATTATTGGAATGTTCTCCTTATGGGAGTTGTCGGGTATTATTTGGCCAGTTTATTTGACTTTGTTGGTCTTAAGTTCATCAGTGCTGGCCTTGAACGTATCATTTTATTCATTTATCCAACACTTGTTGTTTTACTTTCCTTTTTCTTTTTAAAAAAGAAAATCCATACAAGAGAAATATTTTCACTCATTCTTACTTACACTGGTGTATTTTTAGCTTATGGCCAGGATGTCCAATTGGGTTCTCCAAAAGATGTCAGTTTAGGCGCATTTTTTATACTACTTTCAGCATTAACCTATGCAATTTACCTTATGGGGAGTGGCTCCATCATTCCAAAGTTAGGTGCCAAAAGATTCACTTCCTGGGCACTTATCATTTCTTCTCTTGTTGTATTCCTTCATTTTTTAATATTTGGAACATACCAAGAACTCAAGCAACCGTTATCGTTTTATCTTTTAGCGTTTTTGATGGGGACTGTGAATACAGTAGTTCCAGCTGTACTAGTATCAGAAGGGATCAAACGAGTGGGAAGTAAAACAGCTGCAATTGTTGGATCGATTGGACCAATGTCGACTTTATTTTTAGCATACTGGTTATTAGATGAGCCAATTACAATCCTACATAGTATTGGAACATTGTTTGTTCTTACAGGAGTTTTTTGGATTAGTACGGGAAAAAAACCAAAAGAAGTCTCTGTTTGAGAGAGAAAATTACTTTCCAATTGTTGATTCAGAGTAGAGAATAAAGGACGTATATGAAATTTAGAATCGTTTTCCTTTCCATTACTTTGGTCACATCGTTCACACAATCCGAACTTTATGCCCAATTCACATGTGAAGGTTCTGCTTGTAGTTTTTTACCATCTCCTCTCACAGAAACAGGAAATTCCGCTCTTAAAAAATTTGAAACTGGTTACTTAAACGAAGTTTTAAAAACAAATTTGGAAGCTGGTTTTTTGGCCAATGTTGGTGCTAGTAATATTGGAACTGGAACAGTTCGACGCATCCAAGTAGGGGTGAGTGCTTCTGCGGCAGGTTATAAAAAAGACGATATCCAAATCCAAGATGATTTAATCAAATACCCAAAATTACCCAATGTTGGTGGAGCTGTCATCCCTTCCATCCACTTAGACATCAACCCAGGTTGGTTACTTGGAACTGAAGAAGGTGGATACATCCGTCGTATTGGAATTTTTTTACATGGGATGAATGTCGCAGTAACTGAAGACCAAATCCAAGCGGCATCAAATAACAAGAATTATGAGGGAAGGATCGCCGTACGTTCGTATGGTGGGATGCTTCGTTACCAACTTCTCGAAAAAGAAGGTTTTCTTATGAACCTCATCACGTGGAACGGCCTGAATGTAGGGGTGGGCCATCACGTCATGGAACAAAACATGAGCCTTAGTTACTTAGAAGGGAAGGCCGCACAAGTGGAGTTCCAAGGTGTAAAAGGGAAATGGGGTGGAGATACTAATTTTCTATTCAATACCAAAGTCCAAACGACCAATGTTGACTTACGAACGGGGGTAGGACTTTTTTGGGTGGCTAATTTGATTTTGGGAGGAGGATACAGTTGGAACTCAGGTCATAACTCAGCCTCTCTCTCAAGGCGTGGTCCATTTATCATTTCAACAAACGACCTCCCCCTTGAATTGCCAAGGGAGTACCAGGCCGTCCTTGACCAACAACTCCTCGCACAAAATCCCAATGCAACCCTTGGGTTTCGGGCAAGTGGAGAATCCAATTCAAAAAGAGGGATTGGTTACGGGATTGTCGGTTTGGAATTGGACTTGTTTATGTTAAAAGTTATCGCCGAGGGATTGTATGGTGGCAAAGACCTATATTCGGCAAACCTAGGACTCAAACTTTCCTTTTAGAAATCTTTCGGGGAATCCATAAAACCTTGCCGTACCACGTATCGAATTTACGATATGCTAAGGTCTAAGATCCAATGAATTTGTACAAACGTTACAAACGTGCCTTTGTTATGGCGTCCCAAGTGTTTTCTCTCGGAGTTGTGATTCCTATTGGGATCTCCCTCATTTTATTTTACGTCGATCTAAGTGCTATACAGGTCAAAACCTTTCTAATTAGCGCCGTCATTGGATCTCTCACAAGTTTACTGCTGCCAGGTCTTGTTTTCCCCAAAAAGTTAAATTTCATTAAAGAGGGACTTGTTGCATTAGAATCCCAACAAGAAAAAAATCCAGAAACTTACACAAAGGTTTGGGATTCCATTGCAAAAATGCCAGTGATTGGAGCCCTTGTTGGAGCTGCTCAATGGCTTTTGGCGGTTCCTATCGTCCTTGGACCTATTCTGTATTTACAGGAAACTAGTAAGTCAGATGGATTTTATATTGTTTGTAGTTATTTGCTAACAGCATTACTCAATGTAATCCTTTCCTTTGTTTTATTAGAAAAAGCTTCTCATATTGTACTCGATGATGATATTTTTCAATCAGAACTGAATGATCGTATCACTCCTTATTACCGAAATTTAAAAAACACTGTCCCCATTATGTTTTCCTTTATGGTGATGGTTCTTTCCATTTTCCTTTTGATTTATTCCTTTAATGTGAATGCTAAAGCATTGGAAAAGGCATTTTCAAACCAATTGTACAATTTTAACCAAAGTAACGAAGCTGGGATCAATGTTTACTTTGAAGCTGTTGAAAATACTCTAAAAGAAGTATCTTCTCTCCCTTCCGTCAAACAAGCATTAGAAACTAGAAATTTTAAATTAGCTGTGCCAGCTTTGGAAAAAGTATATGGAGACTCTCAATTGCTCCTAGAAAATGCTTTTATTGCAACTTTTGATGAAGGAACTCCAATTGTGGCATCAGGTTTACCGGGTGGTGCGAGTGTCGGTTACAAACTTGTGGCCAATCCCGAGGTTTCCGAAAACATCAAAGCCTCCAAAGAAGGTAAGTCACATGTTGGGGTTGCCGTCAAATCACCGTTTAACGGTCAGATTGTGATCATGATCACAACACCTGTAAAAAATGCAAATGGAACTGTGATTGGGTTTGTTGGGATGCCATTTTTAGTAGGGAAAGCAATGGAATCATTCCTAAAAAATGTGAAAATTGGCTCCACTGGGTATTCCTTTTTACTTGATCGTGAATCCAAAATGGTCTACCACCCAAATCCAAAATACCTAATGAAAAGTTTCAAAAATAGCGAATTTGAACAACTTGCCTTAAATGCAGGGGAAACGGATTCCTTTCGTAACCCTTGGGAAGGTTCTACTTTTTTACTCCGCAGAAAAGTCAGCACAAAATATGGACTACAGTTTTTCTCAACAATTGATTTAAAAGAAATTGAGGTAGAAAGTTTATCTTCTTTACGGGGGTTAACAGTCATTAGTTTGATTGGTTCCTTTGTAATTGCTTTTGCGATATATATGTTGTTTTCTGCAAGGTTTCATCCGATGAAAACAATCGGAAAAGTTTTACAGAATGTAGAAGTTGGTGATTTAAGAACCAAGGTGAAGTTAGAATCATCCGATGAATTTGCACGATTGTCGAGAGGTCTCAATTCCACACTCAAACAAATCATAGAAGTTGTAGGTTCGAACCAAGCTTTTTCAGAAGATTTAGCTGCATCTGCCGAACAAATGTCAGCTTCACTTAATATGTTGTCATCCAATGCCCAAACACAAGCTGCATCTGCAGAAGAAATTTCTGCTTCGATTGAAGAGATTTCAGCAGCCGTACAAAATGTTGATGCACAGGCGGAAGACCAATTTCGCAAAGTGGATTTTTTAAAAGGAAAAATGACCGAACTTTCCAGTCTCATCGAAGCGACAGGAAAACAAGTGGGAAAAGCTTCACAAGATGTGAATCAAATTTCAGAAGAAGCAAAACTCGGACAAACCTCCCTTGATTCCATGCGAAATTCCATCACAAAAATCAGCAATAGTTCGGAAGAAATTGGAAGTGTGATTGAGATTATCAATAATATCTCTGAACAAATCAACTTACTCGCGTTAAACGCAGCAATTGAAGCTGCAAGAGCTGGTGTTTATGGTCGTGGATTTGCAGTTGTCGCTGATGAAATCGGAAAACTTGCAGAAAAAACTGCCATATCTATCAATGATATTGGGGAGCTCATCCAAGCGAACGAAAAAGAAATTTTAAATGGTCGAGAAAATATTGAAACTACAATATCTCTCATACAAAGGATCATCCAAGGGGTTAGTTCGTTTGATGATATGACTGATAGTATTGAAAAAAGTACAAAAGAACAGCTCATCATCAACCAAAAGGTAGGGGAAGAAGTGGATAAGGTGAACCAAATCAGCCAGGCCATTCGTCTGTCCATGGAAGAACAAAAAAATGCCATTGGGGAAGTAGCCCAAGCAATCTTCAGTATCAATGACCTCACACAAGGAACAGCCGCAGGCCTCGAAGAGATGACAGCCACTGCGAATGGGATTGCAAACTTAGCGGAAACCCTAAAAAGAAAGATCAACTTCTTTAAAATTTCTTAACAAATCCTGCGGATAGGCTGCATTTTCCCAAATCCAGCCAAAATTCGCTTGCTTCTATCTACATATCAAGATTTCTTGATATGTAGATATCTTGGTTATGGTCACAGAAGCCCTTATTTCCAATCGTAATTCATTACAAATCCTCTCCGCTACCAAAGCCATATCGGATGAAACAAGGATTCGGATCCTCAACATCTTGAGTTTTGGAGCGTTTTCTGTGAATGAAATTGTGGAAATTCTTGAGATGGGGCAATCGAGAATCTCCCGCCATTTAAAAATCCTAACAGAAGCTGGTCTCATTGGATCAAGGCGTGAAGGCAGTTTGGTTTATAGTTTTTTACCTAATGAAGAAAGTTCTGGTTTAAAATTTCCGATTGAGCTCACCAAATTATTGTTATCTTATAAAGAAGATCTTCCTTCTAGAGAAAAAGACCAAAAGATGGTTCACCAAATTTTAGAAGCTAGAGAGAAAAAATCGAAATCCTTTTTCGATGGAGTGGCAGAAAGTTGGGAAAAATTACAGGAAGAAACATTACACCCAAAACTCTACCGTTCTTGGATTTTACAAGAACTACCCCTTTGCGAAAATATTTTAGATTTAGGATGTGGTCCAGGTGGACTCATTCCATTTTTACTCAATAAAGCAAAACATGTTACTGGTGTGGATAACTCTTCACGAATGATTGAAAACGCATCCATACACTTTGGGAAAAATCCAAGTGTAAGTCTCATCCAAACACCTATGGAACAATTGCCACTTTCAAAAAATTCTTGTGATGCAGTTGTAGCATCGATGGTATTGCATCATATCTCTCATCCTCCTACAGTTTTAGAAGAAATTGCACGTGTATTAAAACCAGGTGGAGTTTTGTGTATTGTGGATTTAGAAAAACACAATGCGGAATACATGAGAGATAATTTTGCGGATTTATGGCTTGGGTTTGAAACTGAATTGTTTGAATCCTGGTTATCAAATGCAGGATTCAAAGTCGAATCCATTGGAGAAATCCAAACAGAATCTAGTTTTAAAATTTTAACAATCAAAGCAACAAAGGAATAAGGAGGACAATATGTCCACAGCAACTGAAACAAAATCGGAACGATTGCCATACAAAGTGAAGGATATCTCTCTTGCAGAATGGGGAAGAGAAGAAATCATTTTGGCAGAAAAAGAAATGCCAGGTCTTATGGCACTTCGTAAAGAGTTCGGAACTTCTAAACCACTCAAAGGTGCACGAATTTGCGGATCCCTTCACATGACAATCCAAACAGCGGTTTTAATTGAAACCTTGAGCGCATTAGGTGCTGACATTCGTTGGTCCTCTTGTAACATTTTTTCAACACAAGACCATGCAGCAGCAGCGATCGCAAAAGCAGGAATCCCTGTATTTGCTTGGAAAGGTGAAACAGAAGAAGAATACTGGTGGTGTATTGAACAAACTTTATTTTTTGATGGTGGAAAAGGACCAAACATGATCCTTGACGACGGTCATGATCTAACTCACTACATTCATGAAAAATACCCACAACTACTTGCAGACATCAAAGGTGTTTCTGAAGAAACAACTACAGGTGTAATTGCACTTCATAAAAAACTAAAAGCAGGAACTTTAAAAATCCCTGCAATCAATGTAAACGACTCTGTTACAAAGTCAAAATTTGATAACCTTTATGGTTGCCGTGAGTCACTTGCTGATGGAATCAAACGTGCTACTGACGTGATGCTTGCTGGAAAAGTGGCTCTTGTTTGTGGATACGGAGACGTAGGAAAAGGTTCTGCTGCTTCCCTTCGTAACTTTGGAGCACGTGTGATCGTAACTGAAATCGATCCAATTTGTGCACTCCAAGCTGTGATGGAAGGATACCAAGTGCTTCGCGTGGAAGACGTAATTGAAAACGCAGACATCGTTGTAACAGCAACTGGAAATGATGATATCATTTCTCTTGAACACATGAAAGCGATGAAAGACGGCGCAATCCTTTGTAACATTGGTCACTTTGATACTGAGATTCAAATGTCACGTTTGAATTCCGAAAAAGGTGTTACGAAAAAAGAAATCAAACCTCAGGTAGACAAATACACTTTCCCAGATGGTAGATCAATCATCGTACTTGCGGAAGGTCGTCTTGTAAACTTAGGTTGTGCAACTGGTCACCCATCATTCGTAATGTCTAGTTCTTTTACTAACCAAGTTTTGGCACAAATTGAACTCTATACTACCAAATATGAGTTGGGTGTGTATCGCCTTCCAAAACACTTGGATGAAAAAGTAGCAGCACTTCATTTGGAACAGTTGGGTGTTCGTTTAACTAAACTCACTCAAAAACAAGCTGATTATATCAGTGTTCCACTAGAAGGTCCTTTTAAACCGGACCACTACCGCTACTAAAAATATTGCCCTTTTTGGTGAATCTGAAAAGGGCATTAGGAGTTTCTCATGGCTTATGTTGTAACTGAAATTTGCGTTGATTGTAAATACACGAGTTGTGCTGCAGTTTGTCCAGTGGAAGCTTTTCACGAAGCTCCAGACACTTTGTACATCGATCCAGATACTTGTATTGATTGTAATGCATGCCAATACGAATGTCCCATTGATGCAATTTTTCCGGACTATGATGTTCCTGAAAAACACAAACCGTCAATTGAAGTGAACGCAAAAGAAGCAAATAAATTTCCGGTAATCGTAACAACAAAACCACCTCTCAAAGGTGCAAAATGTTCCGACCCGAGTAAATAACGAACCTTGTGGGTGGATTACGTTAGTAATCGACCCACCTTTACTTTTATCTACATATCTTTATTATACACAGAAATATTATGAAATTTGAATATACCAATCCTTCCTCCAAAACCCTCTTAAAGTTACTCTCGGAAAAAATCTTAGTTTTAGATGGAGCTATGGGAACAATGATCCAACGGCATTCTTTGGAAGAGGATGATTTTCGGGGAGATCGATTTAAAGATTGGCCATTGTCAATTAAAGGTAATAACGATGTACTTGCCATCACAAGACCTGACATTATTGAATCCGTTCATTTAGAGTATTTGGAAGCTGGTGCCGATATTATCGAAACCAATACCTTTAGTTCTAATGTTGTTTCGCAAGCAGACTACAAAATGGAATCAGCTGTAAGGGACTTAAACCTTGCAGCCGTACAGTGTGCGAAAAATGCAGTGGAAAAGTTCAAAGCTAAAACTGGTAAAACCGATGTATTCATTGCAGGTTCCATCGGGCCAACGGTCAAAACGGCTTCCCTTTCGCCAGATGTAAATAACCCAGCATTTCGTGCTGTCACCTTTGATGAGTTAGTTGATTGTTTTCATGAACAAGTTTCAGCATTACTTGATGGTGGTGTTGATTTATTATTACCAGAAACAAATATTGATACTTTGAATCTCAAAGCATGTATTTTTGCCATTGAAAAGGTATTTGAAGAACGAAACATTCGTATTCCCGTTATCTTATCTGTTACCATTACTGATGCCTCTGGGCGAACTCTTTCTGGACAAACGGGAGAAGCATTTTACATTTCCATTAAACATGCAAAACCACTTGCTGTCGGCATTAACTGTGCACTCGGTGCAGGTGAGATGCGTCCTTATATTGAGGAAATTTCTCGTATAGCAGACTGTTATGTTTCTTGTTATCCGAATGCGGGACTTCCAAACGCGTTTGGTGGGTATGACCAAACACCAGAAGAGTTTGGTGGATGGATGAAAAATTTCGCTGAAGCGGGTTTTTTGAATATTGTGGGTGGATGCTGCGGAACCACACCTGCCCATATCCGTGCGGCAAAAGAAGCGGTATCATCAATCAAACCTCGTGCTTTAAAAGAACAACCAATGCTTAGTGCCTTCGCAGGACTAGAACCACTCAAACTCACAAAAGACCAAGGATTTATCAACGTCGGAGAAAGAAACAACGTCACAGGATCTCCGAAGTTCAAAAAACTCATCTTAGATGGAAATTTTGAAGAAGCTGTGCAGGTTGCCTTACAACAAGTACAAGCTGGTGCCAATATCATTGACATTAACTTCGATGAGGCGCTTCTCGATGGGGAAGCTTCCATGACTAAGTTTTTGAATTTAATCGCTGGGGAACCGGACATTGCCCGTGTACCTTTTATGGTTGATTCTTCGAAATGGTCGGTGCTCCTTGCGGGCCTTAAGTGTATCCAAGGAAAACCAATTGTCAATTCCATCTCCCTGAAAGAAGGAGAAGAAGTATTTTTAAACCATGCCCGCACGATCCAAAGGTTTGGCGCTGCAGCGATTGTGATGGCTTTCGACGAACAAGGGCAGGCGGCAACCAAAGATGACAAAGTCAGAATTTGTAAACGTGCCTACGACCTTCTGGTTTCAAAATTGGATTTTGAACCAACTGATATTATTTTTGATCCAAACATCCTTACAGTCGCAACAGGGATTGAAGAACACAATAATTATGCTGTTGATTTTATCGAAGCGACACGTGAGATCAAAAAAGTTTGCCCTGGTGCAAAAGTATCAGGTGGACTCAGTAATATTTCCTTTTCCTTTCGAGGTAATAACCCAGTTAGGGAAGCGATGCACTCTGCCTTTTTATACCATGCCATCCAAGCCGGAATGGACATGGCCATTGTCAATGCAGGGATGTTAGAAGTATACGAACAGATTCCGAAAGACTTACTTGAGCTCGTGGAAGATGTATTGCTCAACCGAAGACCAGATGCTACGGAACGTATGATTGAAGCAGCAGGTACTTTCCATGGAGAAGCAAAAGTCCTAAAGAAAGATGATGTTTGGCGGAGCGGAACAGTTGAAGAGCGCCTCACACATGCTCTTGTGAAAGGGATCGATGAATTTGTAACCCAAGATACGGAAGAAGCAAGGAAAAGTTTAGCAAAACCTCTTGATGTCATCGAAGGCCCTCTTATGAACGGCATGAAAGTCGTTGGGGAACTCTTTGGTGCTGGGAAAATGTTTTTACCACAAGTGGTGAAAAGTGCGCGGGTGATGAAAAAAGCAGTCGCATACCTCATGCCTTATATGGAAGAGGAAAAACGAAACCAAAAAGACGAAAGTAAACAAGCAAAATTCCTCATTGCAACTGTAAAAGGTGATGTGCATGATATTGGAAAAAATATCGTAGGAGTAGTCTTAGCGTGTAACAATTATGAGGTGATTGATCTCGGAGTAATGGTTCCTTGTGAAAAAATTCTCGAAACTGCCAAAAAAGAAAATGTAGCAGCCATTGGACTTTCCGGTCTTATCACTCCTTCCCTTGATGAAATGGTATATGTGGCAAAAGAGATGGAACGATTGGAGTTCAAAGTGCCACTTCTCATTGGTGGGGCTACGACATCTCCTGCTCACACTGCTGTAAAAATTGCCGAACAATACTCACAGCCTGTTTTACATGTAATGGATGCGTCTCGTGTGGTAAACGTGATGAACAGTGTCTTAAATCCTGTAACCTCAATAGATTATGCAAAAACAGTCTCAGAAGAACAAACAAGAATCCGAGAAGAGTTTTATTCCAGAGAAAACGAAAGGAATATTTTACCCATTGCTGATGCGATTCAGAATAAATTCACAATGGATTGGGATTCCTATACTCCACCAAAACCAAGTTTTACGGGCATAAAAGTATTTGATGATGTTACTTTAAAAGACCTTCTTCCTTTCATTGACTGGTCTCCTTTCTTTTTGGCTTGGGAATTAAAGGGTCGTTTCCCTCAAATCTTAAAAGACCCAGTGATTGGAAAAGAAGCCACATCTTTGTACAATGATGCACAAAGTATCTTAAAGGAAATGTTAGAAAATCCTAACCTGAAACCAAGGGCTGTTGTTGGTATGTTCCCAGCAGTTTCTCATGGGGAGATGGTAGAAATTTTTGAAGATGATTCCAAACAAAAATCTCTCGGATTTTATCCAATGTTACGCCAACAAACAACAAAAATGTCAAACCAACCTAATTATAGTTTGGCGGACTTTATTTCTCCAAAAGAAAAGAACAAAAACGATTATATTGGTTATTTTGCGGTCACTGCTGGGCATGGCATCGAAGAGTTAGCAAAAACTTATGAAGTCAAACATGATGACTACAATTCTATTTTGGTAAAAGCACTTGCGGATCGTTTTGCGGAAGCATTCGCGGAGTATATGCACCATAAAATGCGAGAAGAATGGGGATTTGGAAAAGACGAAAACTTAACCACTGAAGATTTGATCCGCGAGAAATACCGTGGCATTCGACCAGCTCCTGGTTATCCTGCATGTCCTGATCATACGGAAAAACGTAAGATTTGGGATCTCTTAGACGTAGAAAAAAACGCAGGGATCAAACTAACTGAATCCTGTGCGATGTGGCCTGCTAGTAGTGTGAGTGGGTATTATTTTTCACACCCTGAAGCGCGTTATTTTGCCATTGGAAAAATCAACGAAGACCAAGTGGATACTTATTCCGAAATGAAACAAATGGAAAAAAAGGAAGTTGAACGTTGGTTATCTCCAATCCTCAACTATGACCCATCCAGGAAGTCTAAAGTTTAAGTTGACTAACTAATGGTTGTTACACTAATAATCATTAGTTGGCGTTTTTAGTAGGTATGGAGATCAAAATGACTGTTTCTGGACATTCACACAACCACGGTTGGATACGAACAGGGAAAGGAAAACTCTCAACAGGGTTTTCCTTCCATCCTAAACTTGCCGAGTGGCTTTCGATTTACACTACCATTCCCAAAGAGGCAGATTTAGAAATCTTAGAGGTAAGTTGTGGGGAAGTGAGTTGCCCGACGGAAGAAACCTTAATTGTCTGGAAAGACCCAAGTGTCATACCTCCCACTTCTCAACCGGCAGAAATCGAAACTACATCGCATATTAATCCGAACATTGAATCTCATACGATTGAATTTCGAATCTCTCGTAAAAAAGAAAATATTTCAAAGATGGATGTAGACTTATCATGGAAGCGGTATATTGGGAAATCGTAAAAGATCATGATCTGCAGCAGTTAGGATTCTAAAAATTGATATGATAAATTATGAATTTGATTTTATAAATATACTCTTCCATAGTGCAGGGTCAATTCTAACTATCTTACTTATCATTAATTTAGATATCATTGGCAACTGGAATAAGATCAAAGAGTTTTTCTTTTTCATCATCTTTCTCAGAATTGCCGAACAAATCGTCCATATATTGTTAAATATCTTTTTCTGCTGGCCCTATTCTTGGTATTTTGAAAATGATTTTGTACATTCGATTTCGACAATACTTTTTACTTGGGATGGTTTTTATACTCACGGAAAAATTGGATTATGGTCACTCATATTCAAAACCAATTATGATGTTTTCTTCAAAAGCTTCATTGCTTTCCTAATCTTGATAAAAATTTATCCACTCAAATATACAAAAATAAATCAAGAAACATTGGACCGTTTCACGATACCATTTGTAATTTATTTACTAATCATTTACTTCTGCATTCTTTTGAGTGACACTTTTCAAAATGGATATACAACTAATTTTAATTTATACCCTTTCACAAAAACGATCGAACTGGATCAGGATATTGTGCAAATTTGGAATCTACCATTTATAAAAATGGTTTCAATCCTAACTTTTCTTGGGTTTGTATCGGTTCCTAAAATTAAAGAACAGATCAAAAATAATCTTTTTTATCTGTTCATTGCTTACTATGCACTTTTGGAATTTGGGTGCGAATTTTTAACTATCTCTTCGAGTTATGTAAGCATCTTTTCGATGGAGTTTGTTTCTGGCAGGGATTTTGAATCACAGACTGAATGGTCAGGGATGACAGGGATACAAATTGTATCGATATTCATTCTTTTTGCCATCACCGTAAGAATGATCATGAAAAGAAACGATCCAATCAATTAAACAAATTTGAATTTTAGTTTTGGATTTTACTCAAGTTTTATAAACATCAGGCTTGGAAGATGTATATGAGTTTACCAAAGAGGGAATGCCAGAAATAGATCATGAACTTGCCAATTGCTACATGAAGACCCATCCTAAATTATAAGGAAATCCAATTGAATCAAATTTTATTAGAAGTTGTGCCGCGGGATGTTTCTGTTGTTTTACAGGAAGTCAATTATGTAAAAAATAATTTTAATCAAATTTCTGGAATCAATATTCCTGATCTACTTCGTTTTGACAATAGAAGTTGGGCAGTAGCTTCATTGATACAACCAATTTTTCCAAATGTGATTCCACACCTACGTGCCATCGATTTTGATTTAGATCACTGTGAAGGAATCATCGAAACCTTAAAACAATCGAAAATCTCTACTGTTGTTGGGATCAAAGATGAATTTGATTATATAGAGATGAAAAAAGACGCAGGCGCCGATGGATTTTTGACCCAACCATTTTTTGATATGAGACTGGTTGATATATTCACTGAAAAACTGAAAGGGATGGAAGTGTATATCGGTGTTAGTCCCGTGATCACTGAAAAATCGCAAAGTTATTGGGAATCTAGGAATAGAGCATATTTTCCAAAAGATTTTAAACCTAATATGGAATGGAATGTGAAGTTTGCAAAAGAAGTGATTTCATATTGTTCCAAGAATGGAATGAATGCCTATCTTATGCCAATTCGTATCAATTTAGAGGAATATTTGCCTCGGGTATTTCGTTGAGAGAATTGAAATTCTCAAATTTTAGATTGGGCGGGGTTCATTGCAATGCTGATAGCTGGTAGAGCAGGGATGATAAACGAAATTCGCAAAGCCAATCGATTTAAGGCAGGTATGCGAAATTCTATTTCGCCCGCCTTTATATAGTTATGCGAAATGAGCGAGGATTAATTATGGTTACTTTAATGTTCTTGCTGAATGATGAATTGTAACAATTTCAATATTCTGAGATTTATTAATCCGGTAAACAACCCTATAATTACCAGAAATTCGTTCCCTTAGATTTTCTAAATTAAATTCTGGAACTACTCTTCCCATTAAGGGAAATTGAGGAATATTTTCAACAGTGCTGATAATTCTATTGATTACACTCAATGCATAAATTTCAGAATCTTTATTTATATAATCATGTATATCCTGTAAGTCAGCCTTAGCTCTTAGAGACCAAATTATTTCTTTCGCCATTTAACAATTTCTTCTAGAATTTGTGCATGAGAAAAGACTGCGTTATTATCTAAATCAATTAGGCCTTGTTGTACTTTTTTAGAAAAAAAAAGTTCTTCCATAATATCGTCAAATGATGTATCGTCTGGCAAATTTCCGATTAGGTTGATAGCGTGCTGCTTTGTTGAAGGCATAATAATTAGATATTTCGAAAATAATCACTGTCAAATTAAATTTTTGCGGCTAAAATACCTTTTTGAAAGATCTTTACTGAATAAATTTCTTTAGGTTTTCTTATTTCTTATCAATGAGAATTTCGGAACTTTCGCATAATTCGCGCCTAATTGCAATACATATAGCTGGTAGACTGGGGGTGGTTAACGAAATTCGCAAAGGCAATCGATTCCCCGCAGTTATCTGAAATTCTATTATTGCCCGCCTTTTTGATGTTATGCGTATTACAATTAACATCCACCATAATTTCCCCCTTCCATCTTTTAGATCAAAACAAAGCTTTCGTATCTACAGAAAATAAAATCCACTTAAAATAGATTCAATTTACGAGGCACAAATCTTCCCAAGTGAAGTCTCTCTCATGGTAGAGTGGCCATAGATGGCCAAAGCTCGCCAGTCGGACCCGGACGGGACGCTGGCAGGAGTGAGAGATACTGAACCTCAAAGGAGGACATCTAAGATGGGAATGTTTCGTCAACTCTCAGTTGTATGAAAGAGTATAAGAATGGATATAAAACTAAAAGACATATAATTTGATAGGAAGAATTTCGAGCGTTATAAAAGTTACTTTTTTGAAAAAGAAAACGACAAAAATCTTGAGTTAAATGCTTCTATCACTTAAAATAATGGTTAATTTTACTCAGAATGAAATTACAAATTCAATAATTGTATCACCATACCTCCATTAGAAGAAAAAGTCATACGAGATAAAAAAGAGGTCATTTTTGAATTTTATGATCAAGAAAGAACAATGATAAAATATATCCTTTTGTTACCCATATTGAAGTATTTAGTGAGGAATGTATGACTTTAGAACATGAGGATGAAAGGCAATGTTCTGTTTGGTCCACTCATATTAGTTGGCCCCCAAGGAAAAGATTAAGTTACGGAGAAATACAAGAAGGAAATGAGATTTATGAAGTAAAACTCATTTCTAAAGGATTTGATTGAAATTCTAGACAATTACTGTTATTGGCTTTCGATGATGACACTTAGTGTTCGGCTAAGATCATCAAAATTATCTCTAGAAACTAACATCGAAAATTGAGTAGGGGTAGTTCCACTTGCATTATAGAGCCATCTGTTGCTCACAGAATTATCACGAGTCATACCTAAAGTATTAAATCCGTCTACCGTTGTAGAAGCTAAGAAAGGGCATGTGGTGGAGGTTGATTTCCTTTGTCCAGGGCCAAAATCGTTTAAATCAGTTCCTGAATAAACAAATCGTACTCGGTCCGTGCTGGATACACCAGTAAAGATCAATACTACCCACTGAGTTTCGGTGGAACCGTTTTTGGTTGATTCCCAAGTATCAATTGTACGTAATGTGCGGTTTACTTCAAATTTACCAGCAGCAATTGTGCTACCAGAAGTGAGTAGGTAACCACAAGCGGTAGCAGTCGTTCGGTTTGAACTTAAAGCATTTAGTAACAAAAGTTGTGTCAGGTCATCAGATTTTTTATCGGTTGAACAGTTTGCAACGGTTAGGAGGGAAAATACAAAACAGACTAGGATTTCTTGATATTTAATCATATTTAATCATATTTAATTTTCGTCAAGCATAAAGAGAATGGGATCTGTTTTGTCAATAAAAAAATCAATTAAGTTAAATCAAAATTATATTGCCACCAAACATTAAGTGAACGTTAGCTGGTCGTCATTTCTAATCTTTCTTCGAATAAACCATATATAAAATTTTTTTCTCCTATTCCCCCCGCGCCAGCGATAGTAGCGGAAATCTTTTCCGAAGGAAAGATTGGAGCGGATAGCGCGGTCGTGATAGACTCAAATACTGATCATCTAACCAATGCGAGGCGCCCAAACAACAAGATTCCAACAAACGAAAACTTTGGAGGATTGGGAACTAGATCTTAATTGGAACGAGATTGGGTTACGGGCATGTAGTACTTAAGTCCTAAGTTTCCTTGGATCTCAGGTGCCCAAAGTTCGTCGAGTGTGCGACCTGCTTCTCTGGCATTGATCGGAACTCGCACCATCCCTTCAAACGTAAGATTACTATTGGAAATACTAATCCCTGGTGTGACGTAAACTTGCCTTCCAACGAAGTTTGTGCGGGAAGGTTCTTGGGCACGGATGGATGAGTTAAAACGATTGGAATATTCGGAAGCATCAAAACGGTGTAATTCGGAAAGTTGTAAAAACAGTTCCCACCTAGAATTTTTGATAAAAGAAAACAAATTGCGATTGAGTCGGTATTTGATCCGAACTTTCGATTCTGCAACGTCTACATACCCACTCGAACCTTGGTTGAGTGACATTCCCATACTGAGCCCTAAATCAAGAGTGAAACCATTGCGGTAATATACATAAGTCACGTTCGGTTGGTAAGAAAGCAGTGCTGCATTGGAACGTTCTGGTCGGACATCAAAATTTCCCTCGGGGTTACGGTAAGGGTTTATCGCTGCAAAAGGGATCACGGGAGAAAAAATTTGAATCCCTGCCATGGGATCATTTGATTTCGAAAAAATAAAATTGGACCCAAGTTCTAATTCTTTTGGGAACCGAAAAGGGATAAGGATCGCCAAATTTCCGTTATGTGAATTGCCAACTTGGAAGAGGGACGAACGAGGGTCTGAAAAGGAATAACTAGAAAAAAACGGAAGTCCCTGTGCTAGAATGCTAAGGCTCGTCAATGTAACGAGAAAGGAGATGAAGGTTAGTTTTTTTAGCATCTAAAAGCATTTCTGCCTGATTTTCCTTTGTTTGGCAATGAAATTTGCTTTCTTCTCTGTCTTTTTTTGTTATAAGTGAGACCGATGAATGAAAACGATACAAAAGTAGAACAATTTGGACCATGTACGTTCCCAAACCCAGCAGGGTATGACTATTGGACAGAAGACAATTCTGTGGTGCTCTTCCAAACCATCTTTTCTGGATCAGAAGATGCTAAAAAAACCATCGATACAAGCCCTGTATTTTTTGAACAAGCAGGCCCAAAAGAAAAGATCTACTTTCGACCAGAAGAAGTCACTGCCGGGATTGTTACTTGTGGAGGGCTTTGCCCAGGCATCAACGATGTGATCCGTGCCCTTGTTATGGAGTTACACTATCGATACAAAGTACCAAGGATCCTTGGTTTTCCCTTTGGGTATGAAGGTTTGGTTAAAAAATTTGGCCATAGACCCATTGAACTCACTCCTGATAAAGTAGCCCACATTATGAATTTTGGTGGTTCCATCCTTGGATCATCCAGAGGCAATCAGAAGATCGAAGAGATGGTCGATACTTTATTTTTATACGGTGTGAAGATGTTGTTTTGTATTGGAGGGGACGGGACCTTACGAGGTGCCCAGGCCATCCAAGAAGAAGTGAAAAAACGAAAAGAAGACATCGCCATCGTTGGGATTCCGAAAACCATTGACAATGATATCAATTATGTCCAAAAAACATTCGGGTTCTCGACTGCGTTTAGTAAGGCGGTGGAGGCAGTCAATTGTGCGCACGAAGAAGCAAAAGGCGCACCAAATGGAATTGGTCTTGTGAAACTGATGGGCCGCCACTCCGGATTCATCGCTGTGAATTCAGCACTAGCTTCCAAAAATGTAAACTTTGTCCTCATCCCAGAACTCGATTTTGATTTAGAAGGAGAAGGGGCATTTTTACCCGTCCTAAAAGATAGAGTCAAAAGAAGGGGGCATGCGGTTGTCATCATTGCGGAAGGAGCAGGGCAAAAGTACTTCGAAGATAAGGGAGAAAAAGACCAATCGGGTAACAAAAAACTCGCGGACGTTGGTGTTTTTATCAAAGATAAAATTACGGAATACTTTAAAAAAGAAGGTGTGGCACTCAACCTTAAATACATCGATCCAAGTTACATCATACGTTCCGTCCCTGCCAATGCAGAAGATTCCGTGTTTTGTGGGTTCCTTGCACAAAACGCAGTCCATGCGGCTTTCGCAGGAAGGACGGGTTGTGTTGTAGGGATTTGGAACAATGTTTTTACCGTCATGCCGATCTCTCTTGCGATTGCAGAAAGAAAAGTGTTACGACCAGAAAGGAGTACGTTGTGGCGAGCTCTGCTTGCTTCCACGGGCCAACCGAATTCGATGAAGGCGAAGGGCTGAAGGTTAAACTTCAGCTGTTCTCGACTTTTTTTTGGAACTTGAGGATATTGTCTCTGATCTCTTCTTCTTTTTTGTGGAGTTCTTTTAGGAACTCGGTATCCAAAATCATTTCTGGTTTTTTGATGAATTTACTTTCATCGTAATTGTCAATCTCGTATAACAGATCTTCGATGTTAGATTCTACTTTCACCAAACTTTGGATGGATTCCACAACCTTTTTGTTCACAAAGAGAATTTCTTTGAATCGTAAGATATAATGTTGGAATCTGTTTTCGCGGATCATGGCTTGCCTTTGCATTTCCTTTACCACTTCGCGTTCTTTTAATACTTCTTTTTTTTCGACAAGGATTTGGTTTTTGAAGATACGGATTAAGTTTTCCGTTTCCAATTTATAATTTTCAAAACTACTGTTGTGGTTGTTTTGAAGGTCTTCCATTTGTTTGCGGAATTCTTTTTCACGCATTTTGTCTTGTTCTTTGCGTAATTTGTCAGATGTTTGCAGTGCGTTTTTGACTCTTGTTTCGATGACAGCATCTAACATCGCTTTGTGCAGTTTGTCCAAACGAAGAAACACTGCCATTGCATATAGAATGCGTTTCATATAATCTCCTTATCCTTAGTTTAGACGGATGATAAAGAGAGAAAGGTCATCATGTGGTTCTGCTTCTCCTACAAATTCACTTACTTTTTGTAGGATTGCTTGCCTGATCACTTCTGGAGGATCATTGATGTGGGATAAAATCACGGATTCAAGTCTTTCTTCTGAAAAGAGTTCTTCTTTTAGATTCATAGCTTCTGTGACACCATCTGTATACAATACGAGTAAATCTCCTGGCAAATAACTGACTGTGTGCTCTGAGAATTCACATTTGCCAATTCCCATCGGTTGGCCTTTTCCAGAAAGGTGTTGGATCTTATGGTGTTTTTTGCGATAGATGATTTGTAAATTATGACCTGCTGAAGAATAGGTTAATTCTTTTTTTGTCATATTGATGCGAACTAACATCGCTGTGACAAACATCAAAAACCCAGATTTGTCTTGTAGGATTTGGTTTGCG
Source organism: Leptospira sp. WS39.C2 (assembly GCF_040833965.1). Lineage (NCBI taxonomy): Bacteria > Pseudomonadati > Spirochaetota > Leptospiria > Leptospirales > Leptospiraceae > Leptospira > Leptospira iowaensis. Next base: position 172,626 of record NZ_CP162143.1, on the reverse strand, counting down.
TTGAAGAGAGCTTCACTTGTGGAAGTTGTTTTTGATACTTCTTGTTGTAATACGGTTTTGGAGAATTCCATAAACAGTGCCGCAGGGGTTCCTTTCCCCGAAACATCGGCAATGATGACAGATACTTCGTCTTTTCCATGTACGACCATATCATAAAAGTCCCCACCAATCTCACGTGATGCTTGGTAGTAGGTATCAAATTCGAGAAGTGAGTATTGTTTTGGAATGATGGGAAGGGAATGTTTTTGAATCATGGCCGCGACTTGCATGTCACGATCGATATTTTTCAAACGTTCACTTTGGATCTTTACCTGTAAGGCTGTGTATGCTTCCCCAACTTGGTTTGTAAGTGTGCGAAGGATACGAATGTCCATTTCATCAAAACGAGTGCGAGAGGTTTTGTCTGACACAACAAGGGAACCTAACCACTCTTTGTTTTTCAGGATGGGGAATAAAATCATACTGTGTTGGAATAGTCCCTTATGAGTGAGTTGCATTCCTTGGGGTGAACTTGCAGTGATGATTTTAAAACCTTTGAACATCCAATCAGATTTATCATTGAAGAGAAGTCCGACAACATCCTCATCTTGGATTTGGTCGGAAAAACCTTTGGACTTAGAACGGGGGAGTCCTCGTTTTTCAATTTTTTCGAAATTGAGGCAAACACGGTCCACTTGTAACACTTCAGAAATGGTTTTGACGGCAAGGTCCATAAATTCATCCGAACTTTGGATATTGGCAAGGGCCTGTGAAATTTGGAAGAGACAATTGAGTTCGTTTGCTCTGAGATTTAAATTATCAATGAGGAGTCGGTTTTTCACCGCAATGGCAGCTAAGTTCGAAAGGTAACGAAGGATTTTGATATCGGTTTGGTTGAAATCTCTATTATCGAGTGAATTTACTGCTTCGAGTACACCTTGCACTTCCCCTTGGGCAACCATGGGAACACAAATTAAATTTTTTGTTACATACCCAACTTTTTGGTCAATTGCTTTGAAAATTCGTGGGTCGTTTGCTGCATCGTTTACAATTTCTGGTTTGAGAGTTTCAAGAACCATACCAGCAATTCCTTTTCCCCTAGGAACCGTTAGGTGAGCAAGGGATTCTTCTTTGAGTCCACTTGTTGTATTAAAAACCAGTTGGTCATTTTCTTTATCATAAAGGAGTAAGGAAGATCCTTCCGTTTGTAAAACATCACGAGTGATTCCCATGATTTCACCGAGAAGTGTATCCAAATCTTCTTGTGAATTGATACGACTCGTTATATCAGAAATCAGACTTAATGTTAAAAGTTTCGTAGGCATCCAAATCTATCCTTGTTCAATCAAACTTCCAATCCCTTGGTTTGTCAAAATCTCAATTAAGACGGAATGGGGCACTCGACCATCGATAATATGAGCACGTTTGACTCCAGAATCAATCGCACCCAAACAACACTCTACTTTTGGTATCATGCCACCAGAGATCTGTCCAGTTTTTATATAAGTATGAATATCGACTTTTTTGAGACCAGTTACCAATTGGCCATCAATCAGGATCCCAGGAGTGTCAGTGAGTAAAATGAGTTTGTCAGCATGGAGTGCTTGTGCAATTGCTCCTGCCATAGTGTCAGCATTGATATTAAGAGTTTGGCCTTCTTTTGACATGGCAACTGGGGAAATGATCGGAATAAAACCTTCTCGTTGTAAGGTGAGGATGATATTTGGGTCAACTGATGTAATTTCACCAACAAGTCCCAAGTCGATTTTTTGAGTTTTGCCATCCTCTCCTTCGACTTCCATGAGGTATTTTTCAGCAATAGCAAGGCTACCATCTTTACCGGAAAGGCCAACGGGTTTTCCTCCCTTTTCTTGGATGAGAGAAACTATTTGTTTGTTCACTTTACCAGTGAGAACCATCTCTACCACTTCCATCGTCGCTTCATCCGTCACACGATGGCCTCGGATGAACTGCGTGTTCAGGTTTAGTGATTTGATAAGAGAATTAATTTCAGGCCCACCACCATGGACCACAACAGGATTGATTCCTAAGTATTTGAGTAAAACAATGTCTTCTGCAAAAGAAGCTTTCAGTTCTTCCTCCACCATGGCCGCTCCACCATATTTGATGACGATGGTTTTTCCAGAATATTTGATCAAATAAGGAAGTGCTTCTAAGATATGATTGATTTTTTCTGATTGGTGGTTCATAAAAGTCCTCATTTATGATAATGAATTTTAAAGCCGCCGTTGTGCAAGTCACAAGTACAGCAAGAGTCTCAAATAACCTAACCAAGTGTAGGCAACTTGTGGAAGGTGCGGCAAAGGCCGGCGCCAAAGTCATTGGGCTTCCTGAAAATTTTTCCTTTATGGGAAGTGAATCCGAAAAACAAAACCTACTTGGCCAAATTGAGGAAGAAACCTTTTCCTTTTTAAAAGAAACGGCAAAGGATCTTGGGATTTATCTTTTAGGAGGTGGATTCCCTACTAAAGCACCAACTGGAAAGGTGTTCAATACAGCTGTCATTTTCAACCCAAACGGAGAGGAAGTATTCCGTTACCACAAAGTGCATTTGTTTGATGCGGTTATCGGAGACGGATTTCCTTACAAAGAATCCAATCAAACAGAAGCGGGAGAAAAAATTCCAAATATAGTCGCAACAGAATACGGAAATATCTCTTCTGCCATTTGTTATGACCTGCGTTTTCCAGAACTCTTTCGTGCCTTATCCAAACAAGGTGTGGATTTGTGTTTTTTACCCGCTGCTTTTACAGTTCCTACAGGAGAAGCCCATTGGCATGTTCTCCTTCGGGCAAGGGCCATAGAAAATTTAATGTATGTCCTCGCACCAGGCCAGACGGGAACCCATGACCCACATGGAAAACGAAAAACCTTTGGTCACTCACTCATCATCTCTCCTTGGGGAGAGATTTTAGCGGAGCTCGATTCCGAAGAAGGATATGCCATCGCTACCATCGAAATGGAAAAACTTTCTGAGATTCGTAATGCCTTACCGAGTTTACACCACCGAAAGTTTTGAATTTAAAAAAAGGACTTCTTACTAGCAGAAGATTTTTTCATGAGAAGAAAATCTTTCATCACTTTCTCTGCTGCTTTTTGTTTTTCCATGTGAACAAAATGTCCACATTCTGAAAACAATACGGCTTTTACATGTGGTGTTGTTCTTTCTAATTCCATCACATCTTTTCCTGGAATGATAGGATCTTCTTCTCCTCGCATGATGAGTGTTGGCACTTGGTTTCCAAATACAATGGGACGGATGTCTGTGCGGTCGAGCATCTCTAAGATCATGAGGATTTGCCTTGGATTCAAACATTCAAATTGAGGGTTGTATTCTTTTAGGAATTGTTTGATATCTTCTCTTTCATGAAAGGCTTTCGAGTCATACACTCCATACGAAAATCCAATTTGTAATGCTTTCGGTAGGGACTTCCCAATCTTAAATCCAAAGTCAAAAAAGGTTCCTAAGTTGGCACGTAACCCTACAACTCCTATTTTTAAGATCCCAGGGACTGGCCCATGTACAAAAGGTGCAATGGATATCACTTGTTTGATGCGTTGTGGGAAAAGGGAGGCAATGGCAAGGACTGCCATTCCACCAGTAGAGTGGCCAACAAGTGTGATGTCTTTTTCTCCCGCTGCAGCCCAAATCCCTTGGGCCTGTGTTTCTAAAAAATCTTGGAGGGTAAGGCCTTTTTTTTGGTCAAAAATTTCCGCTGGGTAATGGCCTACTAAATCGAGTTCGATGACTTCTCCCAAAGTTCGAAAAAAAGGAATGTTGAGACCCCAATACCCAGCTGCCGAACACCAACCTCCTATTAGGACAATGATTTCTTTGGATTTGGGATTGAGAGACTTATGCCTAACATAAGTAAGTCGATGATTTTTCCAATTGTATGTTTGTCGTTCTGACATAAGGTCCTCTAATCTTCTATTATACGAGGGAAGGATCCCAAAATTTTAGTCACCACTTCATAGTTGATGGTACCAGTCCAAGTGGCATGGTCATCGGCAGAGATCACTTCGTTTCCAGATTTTCCTAAAATCACAACATCGTCACCAATTTTAGCATCAGGAATATGGGTGATGTCAAGCATCGTCATATTCATACAAATCCTTCCTAATATTCTGGCACGTTCCCCATTAACGAGCATATAACCATGGTTAGAAAGCTTTCGATCAAGGCCTTCGTAATACCCAACAGGCACAACAGCAAGCCTTGTTTCATGAGTCGTTTTAAAAGAAGATCCATACCCTATAAATGTACCTGGGTTTAGGTTTTGGATGTGTTGGATTTGTGTTTTCCAACTGAGAGCAGGTTTTAACATTCCCACATCTTTTTTCATGAGAGAAAGAGAAAGTTTGGTTTCGAGACTTGGCCAAAGTCCGTAAAGGGAAATTCCCACACGTACTAGGTCCATCCTTGCTTCAGAAAATAACATCGCCGAAGCCGAAGAAGCACAGTGGCAGATTAGATCGATAAACCCGTGTTTAGCGAATGTATCGATCGTTTCTTGGAACCTTCCTAGTTGTAACATGGAATAACTATGTTCTGTAAAATCTTCCGTACTCGCAAAGTGAGTCGCGATCCCAGAAAGGGGGAGCTTTTTTTCTGCAATTTCTTTGGCAATGACTTCGGCATTTTGTATGGGGATCCCCAAACGGCTCATCCCAGTATCAACCTTTAAATGGATTTTGGGAGTGGGGGAAAGTTTTGCTAAAATTTCAATTTCCTCTACGCGAGAAACCATTACCCAAAAGTTCTCATCAGCAAGTTCTGCCTTTCTTTCGTGTAAATTGGGAATACTTCCCATGATGAGAATGGTGGCTTTGGAAAACACACGACGGATGGACGCCGCTTCTTCTAGGGAATTGACTCCCAAATAATCAGCACCAGCATCAAGAGCAATGGATGCCGTGGCAAGTAGGCCGTGTCCGTAAGCATTGGATTTCACGATGGCCGTGAATTTTGATTTGGGACCAATCAGTTTTCGAAAAAGAGCAATATTATGGCTAAAAGCAGAACGAGAGAGGTAAATCCTTGAAGATTGCACGGTCCCATTTTTTTTTACTTTTCTCTTCTGTCGCTTCAGATATTTCTATTTTTACATGTCCCAATCTCCATCAGTGATCCCTTCTTTTCCCCAATTTTCAAACTGGAAAGGCATTTCCGAGTATTTCCCCGTACAAAAAGAATCGGTTTGGTTGAACTATTGTGGAACCACTCCTGTTTCGACCTATGCCATTGAAGTGATGAATGTCTACTTACAAGAATATGCAAAAATGGGGATCTTCACTCCTAATTTTTCGGAACCCGTAATCAAAAAAGAAATTCGTGGTTATCTTGCGGAAATATTACATTGTGATCCCACAGAGATTGGAATTGTACATAACACCAGTGAGGGGATGAATTTTTATTCTCATAGCATCCAAATCCCCAAAGGCAAACGGATTTTGGTTTTGGAAAATGAATACCCAAGTAATGTATACCCTTGGGAACATTGGCAAAACAAAGGTGTGAGTTTAGAGTTTATCAAAGTTGGCAAAACACCAACGGAATTTTTAGAAAATCTAAAACAAGAATTAGAAAAAAATGATGTGTTTCTCCTTAGCCTATCACCTGTTCACTGGTGCACGGGAGTAGTGTTTGATATGGATGCAGTTTCTAAATTATGTGAAAGTTTTGGAACTAAACTTGTGATTGACGGAAGCCAAGCAGTTGGCCATATCCCCCTTGACTTTTCTAAAACAAAGGTAGCATTTTGTGCCTTTGCTGCTTGGAAATGGTTACTTGGTCCTCTGGGACTTGGTGTCATTTACATTTCCAAAGAAGAATCAAAAGGTTTCCAATTGGTTTTCAAAGGACAAGCAAGTGTCGTAAACGATTCCAATTATTTTCCATACCGCGATGAATGGAAACCCGCAGCAGAACAATTTGAACAAAGTACAATTAATTTCAATGATTGGATTTATTTTTATGCCTCACTCAAAATGTTGTCCACACTTGGATTTTCACGTGTCCAGGAAAGGATCTATGAAGTAGCAGGGATGTTAAAAGACATGTTACACGAGTTAGGATTTTCTTTAGAATCAGATGCTTTCCCTGATGTCAAAACAGGAATTCTCGCCATTACAGGGCACAAAGACCCTAAAAAATTCCAACCAGAAGCCATCCAGGCCCATCTGAAACAAAATGGAATCATCACAGCGGTTCGGTTGGGGCGACTTCGGATGGCACCTCATATAGGAATTGAAGGAGAACATATAAATCGTGTGAAAACCTATTTACAATCTTATTTGGATTTAGTGTAATCTGAAAGGATTTTAGGATCGGGGACTATTTTCAATTATCGTGTTAACTCATCTCTCAAAATTAATTGTAAACGCCTTTCCTCTTGTATTGTTAGGAATTGCTGGGTTTGGATTTTTAGAACCTGAAAAACTGGTTTGGTTTAAGGGCCATTGGATTACCTATAGTTTAGGTCTCATCATGCTTGGGATGGGGCTCTCTTTGGAAGTAGAAGACTTCCTTAGGATCTTTAGACAACCAAAACCAATTCTTATTGGTACAACATTGCAATATTCCATTATGCCTTTGTTAGGTTATTCACTTGGGTATTGGTTCGATTTACCAGAAGTCTATGCAGTGGGACTCATCCTTGTTTCTTGTTGCCCGGGAGGAACCGCATCAAACGTCATCACATTTCTTGCAAAGGCCAATGTTCCCCTCAGTGTCACACTTACATCCGTTTCCACAATCCTTGGAATTGCGTTCACACCAGCCCTTGTTGCTTTTTTCATAGGGAGTCGGTTGGAGATTGATCGTTTGGGTCTTGTTCTTACCACCTTCCAAGTCATCCTTCTACCCGTTGGTCTTGGTCTTTTTCTCAAATCTTTTTTCCCAAAGGTTACCGAGAAAACAAAGGATGTATTCCCCGTACTTTCTGTACTCCTCATTGCGATGATTGTGGCTTCCATCATTGCCAGTGGGAAAGAAACCATCTTAACTTCTGACTACCGAATCTTCTTTGCCGTGGTCTTTTTGCATTTAGGTGGGTTTGGATTCGGCGGAATTTTTGCCTGGGTGTTGACACGTGATGCAAAAATTTCCCAAACCATCTCCATTGAGGTGGGGATGCAGAATTCAGGGCTTGGGGCAGTGCTTGCTAAAACCCATTTTCTCGATCCGAGCACAGCGATACCGAGTGCTCTCTCGAGCCTGACACATTCGCTCTTGGGGAGTCTCTTTGCGACCTATTTTCGAAGAGAGCCGAAAAAACCCGCTATTGTGAATTGACTATATATGGGGTCGGTACGTCATGGCATAAATTATGAGAGAAATCATAAAACTAACCTGTGTCCCATGTGCGATACCTGGGCGGTCAAATTACTTCCAGACTAAGAATAAAAAGACAAAGTCGGAAAAACTTGTGACAAAAAAATATTGCAAATATTGCAAATCACATACGGATCACAAGGAATCCAAAGTCTAAGGAATAAGATGCCTAAACCAGCTGCAAAATCCTCCGCCGAAAAGGGAGTCGACAAGAAGTTCATCGAAGAGGTGCGTGAGCTCCTCCAAGAGAAAAAAGAATCTCTTCTCATCAAACTCAACCAGTGGGAAGACACAAGTTCTCCTTCTGGCCTCAAGGAAATGGGAGATATTGCAGACATCGCATCCGAACTCAATTCAGAAGCGCTCACTTCTGTTTTGACTGAAAACGAAATTGAGACTCTACGTGAGATCGAACTCGCTTTAGAGAAAATTGAAAACGGAACCTATGGAATCTGTGAAGGGACAAAGAAAAAAATCCCTCTTGCAAGACTCAAAGCAATCCCGTGGACAAGATTCACTGTAGAATTTGCGGAACAAATGGCGAAAAGCCGTAACCGCGCTGGTGGTTACCGAATGGATTCTCTTTCGGCGTACCCCACAACTGGAATGGATGTAGATTCTCTCGACTAGAGAGAATCGAATTATTCCAAAATCCGAAAGGTCAATTCACCACTCGTCCTTCTTTCTCCATTACTCTTTTTTTCGCATTTCTTTACATGCAATCTCCTTCTAATTCTCTTCCCAATTGAAAATACATTTGATTCGTCATACCGTTCCTTAAACTCTTTCTATCGTGAGATTTTTAGACCGGTTACGTTCTTTACCAATCCTTGACTTAGTTTTTTTCTTTGGAGCGAGTTTACTCGTATGGAACTTACACCGGTATGTGGAACCGGTTCCTTCTGAATTTTTTTACCCTTCGTTTTTACTCCAGTTTTCGTTTGGATTTTTTCCACAATTGTACCAAAGGAAATGGGGGAGAGTCTGGACAAGTATGGCTGCCATTACCTTTGTCCGATTGCCTTACCTTTCTGGGATTCCAATGGTTGGCTCATACCAATTGGTGGGACTATTCCTTGGTTCCATTCTAGGGATTTGGGTTAGGGAAACCTTACTTGTACTTCTCGGTAGAAATGAAACTGCCTTACCCAAACAATCGGAACAAATCATAACGGATTGGATGATCCGAAATCCAACGGGTAAGTCGAATCTCCCGATTTGGTATTCTACTTATTTTGGATTTTTGTTTTTTATTTTATGCCTAATGATTTTGAGTTTTTTGCAGTTCCAAGGGATGGGACTTTTTACAAGCCTTGGGATCCAAGAATTTTTATACTATCCCAACCTTTCTTCTAGGGAAGCGATGGGCCTCGCTTGTAAAATTCTTATTCCGCTAACGCTTGTAATTCTTTATTTTTTTTCGGAAGAAAGGTCAATGCCTACTCCTTCCAAAGATAGTTTATCGGAACAAGTTCGGTTTGGGCTGTTTTTAGGTTTTGGAATCAATTTACTTGTAATGTTCATCCAATCTATTTGGAGTTTGGATTTTTTTGCAAAAGGTACATTGTTGAGTGTGGAAGCGGGTCGTACCACTGGGTTTTTCCAAGATTCAGGTTCTGCTTCTTGGCTTTTGCCAGTATTAGGGTTTTTATGGATCAGTAAACTAATGCATATTTGGCGAATGTCAAAAGAACGATTTAGTTTGATACTCCTAATTTTATCATTTGTTTTCATTTCATGGTTGGGTTTAAAACAAGGGAAAGCATTTTGGATCATTTGGAGTTTGATGATTTCTATTGGTATGATCCAACAATTAACAGAAATTTGGATCGTATCACCTAAACACAAAATTTTGACAAGAATTGGTATGTACCTTTTTTTACCAGTGTTAGGTTGTCTGACGCTTTATGGATTGAGTCTGATTTCGAAAGAATGGGGGCTTGTTGTTTTAGCAAAAAGGTTTATGTTATTCCTAAACTCTTTTCCACAGAATTCTGATATAGCATTCCAACATTTGGATTTAGTACGATTGGAGCTGATCCGAGTTGCCAATTCTGGGATTAAAGAGAATCTATGGATGGGCAATGGAATTGGATCCTTCCCATTGTATTTATTGTCTCCATCTCATGTAGCCACAAACAAATACATTCCATTCATTGATTTCCCTCCCACATTTTACCATTGGATTTTGTATGATTTAGGGATTCTCGGTGCTTTTGTATTTCTATTTTTTATTGGGATTTTCCTTTGGGAAAGAGGGCTTTGGAAACAAGCCATCTTACTTCTGATTCCATTTTTATTTGGAGTCCAAATTCAAAATTCAGATGGGGCATTTATTTGTTTTTATTTAGTATTACTTGGTGAAAAAGGAACAGGTTTTTCGCCGAGTTTTGATAAATATAGAAAAACGATTTGGTTTTCACCTTTGTTACTCATCCTTTCGATTGGTCTCCCACTTAATTATAGTTTGTTCCAATCACAAAAATTCCTATCTCTTGGAATTGGATCTGAGTTTCGAAAAAATGAATTCAAAGAATATCAAATTGCCTATACATTACCTCCAAAATCACCTAACTATGAATATGAATTTCATGGTAAAGTTTGGGAATGGAAATTGGTAGATGCCAATGGGTTACGGAACGGTCGGATTTTTTTAGAAACAAATTTTAAATCTTCACTTGTCGAAATTATATTTTTGAATGTAGATCGAAATCGGATCAAACAAGAGTTATTTACGGAAACAAAATCGGGTTATACTTGGAATGGAGAAGCTCCCAATGGAGCAAGTTTCCTACGGATCCAGTCTAGATCAAAATTGGAATTTCGTTTGCCTAAATCTCAATTTGATAGTATCGGAAGGATCCAATTTTAATGGTTAAAAATGTGCCAAAACTTTGGTCCTATTGGCACATAGAAATGACTAACTAAGTTATGTATTTGTATTTTTAAGTGAGCCTACGGATGTACAAATCTTTTATGATTTTCGCAACTGTTTTCCCATCTTCACCAAGAACTTCGACTTCGTAAGTACGGATCGTTTTTTTCTCTTTTTGTAAAATAGTTTTGATTTCTTCAAATTCTGAATTGGGTAGGTGGAAGGTTGCGGTGACCGTACCTTCTCCTGGTTTAACAAAATCTATTTTTGCACCTTTGTCCCAAACCATATAATCTTTTCCCAAATTTAACATTAACAAGAACATAAAAAAGGGATCACACATCGAATACAAGGAACCACCAAAATGTGTCCCAACATAATTTGTATTGGATAAAACCAGTGGCATCGATACTACCATTGTATTTTGATCTACCAACTTGGGTAAAATGTTGGCCCCTTCGTATGGTTTGAAAATACGAAAGGCTTCTTCAAATCCGTAAGTTTCCTCTAAAAATTTCCAAAGAGGGTGGACCTTATATTCGAGTAATGCTGTTCTATTTCTCATTCTTCCATTTTTTTACAAATAGAACAAATGGTCTACTTGTTTTCAGTTTTCTAAAAGTAAGAGTTTATCGGTTTCATTATGGATACTTTGGATTTGTGATTTTAGTATTTCTGTGGTTTTTAGGATTGCTTGTTGTGCAGACCGAATTTCTTCACATTCATGATGGATCGTATTAGATAAGGTTTGGATTTCTTCCAAATTGGTATTGATGGTTACAATTTCACCATAAACTTCCCCAGATGTATCTCTCACACGTTCTGCTACATCATCTAATGTTTTTGCTTTTGAAAGAATTGCTCCACCTCTTGATTTTAATTCTTGGATGGATTGTACAACTTCTGCAATGGTACCATGGACAATATGGATCTCACCCGCAATGAATTGAAATGCGTCTCCAGATTCGATTCCTAATTTTTCTGCTCGTTTATAATCATTTACATTTTCATTTAATATTTTTGATATTTGTTTGGCGTTGTTTGCAGTAACCGTCGATAGATTTTTGATTTCGTCGGCAATGACTGTAAAACCTTTTCCTTCAGTTCCAGAGTGAGTGGCTTCTATTGCGGCATTGATGGCAAGTAGGTTTGTTTGTTTGGAGACACCATTGATAAAATCGATGAGTTTTAAAATGTTGCCAGACGATTCACTGATCCTTTGGATGGTGGTATTTGTATCGTTAACTTTTTTTCTTCCGTCTTGGCTTAGATTCACTAAATTTTCCATCGTTTCATTTCGACTTTGAATTTCTGCAATGACAATGTTGACGATTTCAAACATGATATTGATTTCTTCTGATGTTTTGCCAACCGCTTCCATCAGTTTTACTTCTTCTGAGGCAAGTTGAGATACAATTTGATAAACTCGGTCTATATCATTACCTGTTGTTTGCAGTTTCAGATTGAGTTCGGTTATATGGTTCCCAATCGCGTCCAACCTCTTTTGTAAATCTGAACATGTATCCAACAATGTCTCAGAATAATCGTTGATGTCGATTCCATATCCTGAAAGTAAAAGTACGGGATCAGTTTTTAAAGAATTCGATCCCATTTGGTATTTTAGTATTTTTTTATTTTGGATCATTCGAAAAAAAAGGAATACTAATGTAATGAAAAAAATTCCTAATATGGAATTTTGAACAAATAACGGTATCAGTCCATAATTTAATTGGAGAGCAAAGAAACCAAGTAGGAGAATGGAAAAACTGAAATGAATAGAATCGTTCCAAACCAAACGGGTATAAAATCCCTCTTTTTCGTTAAAGTTCTGTTGTTTTGGCATTGAATTCCCTAAAATTTGTTTGATTTCTTATTTTTTTGACGTATTGGATCCAAAAAAAACATCTAATGGTTAGACTATGATATTTACGAAAAGGGAAATTGAAGAACATTATCCGCTTTCCGAACGGTTACGTTTAGAAAAAGCGAAATCACAAAATTCTGTCATTTATTGGATCAACGAACTGGTTCGAAATCAAGTCCGAGGTGCAGAAGATGTAACTAGCCTCATAGAAGTCACAAAAGACTTGGTGATGCAAGTGGAAGACTTATACGCAGAGAAGGAAATTTCTGTGACGAATCCCTCCGTGGCATCGTCAAACTCTATAGAGCTCCACTCAATAGAAGAACAGATCTCTGATTTATATGCGGAAAAAGAGTTATTGTTTCAGGAAACCAAAACCAGTTCTATTACTGAGGTGATTGCGCTCATCCGCGGAATGGAAGAACAATTAAACTCAATGTATTCAGAATACGAAACCTAAAAAACATTCGAATAGGAACGAAGTTAATGAGCAAATTTATAGACCCAAATATTCTAGGAAAACTAGGTACCCTTAGCCAATCAGAAGCAGATTCTTACCCTTTTGGAATTGTAAAGGTTGATGAATCTGGTAAAATTTTACTATACAACAAATACGAATCAGAACTTGCAAATGTTCCAATCCAAACTGCTGTAGGGAAAAACTTTTTCACAGAAGTAGCAATTTGTACAAACAACAGAATTTTTTATGGAAGATTCAAAGAAGGAATGATTTCAGGTGATTTGGATATTGCCTTCAATTATGTTTTTACGTACAAGATGAAACCAACGAATGTTGTCATTCATTTGTATCATGACAAAGGGACAAATACAAGTTGGATCTTTGTAAAATTGAGATAAACTTAACCTAGACAAATGGTAATCTTCTAATTCAATTTTGGATAAGAAGATTATATGTTTCCAATTATTGTAAATATAGTTTGTCTTTGATATACTCTTCAATACCAGAGAGACTCACAAAATAACCACTTTGTTTGTCTTCTTCTGGTATTTTATGTTCTATTATTGATTCTATTTTCAAAAACATTTCTGTAAACAAAATGGAATCCATTCCACAATCATAAACCAAATGTTCGTTTGGTTGCGGTACATATCCTAAAATAGATTGCATGATATCTGAAACAGAAGTATCGGTTGTGATTTTGAATTGGGAGTTCCTATTTTCTTTGAGAGTTTTTAGTCGTTTGTATTCTTCCAAACAAAAATTCGAAATTGTTTGGTAATCTGTTTTCCCATTAGGAAGTTTTGGGATTTGATTTTGTTTGACAATGACACGTGGCAAATGGCTATCTGGGAGTTCATTTCGTAATGTTTGGTAGATTTTATCGATTGGGTCCTTGGTGTTTGTGAAAAGGCCAATTGTATCTCCAGAATCATCAAAAACAGGAACACAAACAAATTGTCCTTCTAACTTAAGTCCAAGGATTTCTGATTCAATACGGTCTAGAGAAACACGTTTCCCTTTGTGTTTGATGATCCGGTCTTTTCTGCCCAATAAATAAAACCCGAGATCTGAAATTTCGCCTAAATCACCCGTCGCATAAAATGAATGGTTTGGTAAGTTTTGTAATACCCACTCATTCTCGGAGAAGGAAAAGTATTTTCTGGATACAAATGGACTTTTGATACAAAGTTCTGAAGTTTCACCTTCTTTTTGGAAATTTACTTCGACTTCGTTTAATAATTGGAATCTGTTTTGTCTCAGCGGGTCACGGTAACCCATCCCACCTGTTTCTGTTGAACCATAAATTTCGATGAGCGAAATCCCACCTAAATCCCTCAACTCACGTGCTAATGGGACTGGGAATTTCATACCCGACACAATGGCTCGTTTTGGAAGTTGTGTTTTATTTGAGATTATAGATTGTAAGTGAGGCGCGGAAGTAATCCAAAGCTCCGATTTGTTTTGGCTTTGGGTATCGCCCATGATCATGGGTAAACCAAGTGCCCTTGGGATCAAAAACCCCCAAAGCAGTCCATAGAGATGGCAAAGAGGGACATGTACTCTCACTTGATTTGTTTCTTGAAACATAACTTTCGTATACGGTTCTTGTAACCAAACATCGACTTCGTTTTGGATTTCATTCCAATCCTTCCATACGATTTTTGGAACTCCTGTGGAACCTGAAGTCACCAAACTAAAGGAATTTGAACTATCAGTTTTGGGGAGGGGGAAATCTTTAAAATGAGATTCCAATTTGGTACCTAACCAAAGTGGGTCAACGAGGACAGGGTGGTCGGACTCTAAATCTTTAAAAAATCTACCAGAAAGGAAGTAATCTGTGTCAGCAAAACGTAAGAGAGAGGCCATAAAACAAAAATCCTCCCCCCTAGGTTTAGGAGGAAGGATTTCTTTTGTTTAGGTAGGTTTGTTTTTAAGCGGTTTTTGGGTTTCCCATTTTCCGTTTCATAAGAAAACCTAACGCAGCTCCTACGACGATGAGGCTTGCAGATACTTCTAAAGCATTCTTACGAACAGCTTTGATTAAGTATGCAGTAAAACCATTGTCAGTATAAAAGTCACTCACACGTACCACATAGGAAGGTCGATTTGGCGCAGGGATTTGGTCAATGTGTAAATACCAATCTTTATGTGCGACACCTTTCGAGTTCATCCATGAGTTAAAGAAAATATAACCCGATGTAGATGGTTTTCTAATGTCAGCACCTTCTGTTGGGTGGTTGAAAACACCTGGAACAATGATAGCCCAAGGGAAACCATTTTTATCGAGGAACGCATCTTTACCGTTTCCATCTTTAAAGTAACCTGGACGGAAGATTTGTCTAAACACACCATCCGTTTTTTGGTTGATTGCAAGGAAGTAGTTAAGGTGTCCCCCAACTAAGTTCTTAGTTACATTCAAATCTACAGGTTCAGCAAAAGTAATCGTTACTTGAGCGGTTACACCTCTTACAAAGTCGTTGATTGTGAATGTTGACCCAGCACTTGGAGCATTTTTCTTTCCAAACAAAGTTTTATCAGAGCTTGGGAGAAGTAAAACACCTCGTTTGAGTTGTGCTGGAGTTAATGTTCCACCAGTACAATCTCCTGCAGTATTCGCGGTGTATTTGGAAGCAGAAGCACATCCATTCCATGGGTTTCCGTTTCCATCTACATAACTCACTTGGACAGTTGCATTTGTTGGAACATCAAGTGAAAGTCTCAATTCATGATTGTAACCCGCACCTTTTGCAACATGAGTGTATGTTCCACGAATTGTTTTCACTTTGTTTGTTGGAGTTTTATCCATTTCTGTGCTAAATACAGTTGAATGGTCATTTAAGTCAGCATCCCCTGCAGAAGGGAACATATCTTCAAATGCAATAGTATAACGACCTGATCTTGCAACAGTCGCTAAACTAGGATCATCTGGGAATTCATCAAATGAATTGGCAATTCCATCACAATCCGTATCAACAGCTTGCACACAACCATTCACAGGTTGGAAGTTTGTCGTGTCTACGTTTACAACTGGTGCTACGACAACAGTTCCTTCTGAATTTGAGCCAGTTGCTGGTTGTTGTACTGGAGCAGAACCAACGATTTCAACCACTTCGCCAGTAGTTGGGTTTACACCTACAACTGTGATATCAACCGAGATAACAGTTGGAGGTACACTAATTGGAATGGTAACAGATCCGTTTCCGTCTGTTGTTCCAACTCCAACCACGTTTGGTTCTCCTGTTGTTACAGATTCAGTCACTGTCACTGGAGCATTTGTTACAGGACCTGATTCGTTCACGATCACAACTGTGACTGGAACAGTAATATTTGTTTCAAAGTTAAAATCATCACCATTTGTTTGGTCAACAACAGTTGTCGTAGTATCGTTGTTAACTGTAGTTGGCGCCGGAGTTTGAGGCTCTTGTGGTGTGGGAGTCACAACGGATGGAGTTTCCGCATTGTTTGTGTCACCTGATCCAGCATTTGTTTCTGGGGTTGTAACTTGGCTTGGGTCGGTTGTCTCTAAACCTACCACAGTAAAAGTTCCATCACCATCGTTTGCAGATGCAGTTGTGGCTTGTGTTGCGCCATCTCCGAGCCCTAAAAAGGGAAGTAATAACATTCCTTTTTTCTTATTGGAGCAATCCAGAAGAAAGAGTGGAAGCACCAAAAGAATGATCCATCGATTCATATTTTTTTCCTACCTATATAGTGGATTAAACGACAATTAGTGAAAATAATCAACGCAGTTTTGAAAAAATTTAGGGAAATCCATTGGATTTCTGGGGGGAAGTACGAACAGAATTCAAAAAAAAGTACAATTTCCCCTGCAGATCAGACATAATTGTTTAAAAATACATCAATTTTGTTTTTTTGCTACGTGAGCGACCGCATTTCCGAAAACAAAATTTTGAAACCGAACCTTTCGAAAACCAATTTCAGTGAGGATTTGGGATAAAGTTTCTTGGTCAGGATAGGTTTTTGAAGAATGTGGGAGGTAATCAAACATTTCGTTTTGTTTCCCATAAAGTAAATATCCGAACAATGGAACAATTTGGAAAAAGTAAAAATCAGCAAAGATTTTGAGGAATTTGGGTCTCACACGTCCCACATCCAAATTCACGAATACTCCGTCTTCCTTTAACACACGTTTGATTTCCAAAAGGCATTTTTTAAGATCCGAAACATTCCGAAGTCCAAAT
Organism: Leptospira sp. WS39.C2; assembly: GCF_040833965.1. Classification (NCBI taxonomy): domain Bacteria; kingdom Pseudomonadati; phylum Spirochaetota; class Leptospiria; order Leptospirales; family Leptospiraceae; genus Leptospira; species Leptospira iowaensis. The sequence continues at coordinate 155,886 of NZ_CP162143.1, read as the reverse complement.
CCCATTGTCACAATATCAAAACTACCATCTGCAAATGGTTTTAAGTCCATTGCATCTCCCACTGTGAGTTTGACATGGGGTTTACCTTCTACTTTTGGAAAGGCATAAGACAACATTTGTTCCGAAAAATCGAGTCCTACTACCGTTTTTAGGTCTTGGTCTAGAGAAAGACGGTAGGTAATGTCTCCTGTGCCGCAACAGAGATCTAGGGCAGTATTTGCGGTTGGAACCTCTTTTTTTGCCTCTTTGACCACCCAGTTTTTCCAAATTCGGTGAAGGAAAAAACTATTCCAATCATTGAATCGATCATAGGCTTTGGCGATTCCATCAAAGTTCTTTCTAACATATTCCGGTTTCTTTTCTTGGGAAGGCAGTTTGTATTGGTTCATAGAGGTCGATACATCCATGAATTGGACATTTTCAATTCCCGCAATTTTGATTTTTATTCTTCTTTTAGCATTTTCAGTGGTTTCCTTTATTTATTTCATTCGATTGTTTCTTGGATTTCGTAAACTAGAGAAAAAGGAGACAAGGCTCGCCGTTTTTTCCAAAATCCCATCTGAGGAAGAATTGGATTTATTTTTTTCACCACTGGAACGGGTCACAGAATGGTTTCCAACCATTGCCTCTCTTGCGATGTTACTTGGTTTGCTCGGTACTGTAATTGGCATCAACACTGCTTTTGGTGAGATGGAATCACAAGGAAAAGTGAGTTTAGAAGTTTTAGCAGGTGGGATCAAAGATGCTCTCAATACAACGATAGTTGGTTTACTTGTAGCGATCCCTTCCTTATTTTTTCATCGCGTCATTGAAAATAAAATTCGATATATATCTGAACTGATCATCAAAGATCATTCCAAATCAGAATGAAAGTCAGAAAACCAAAACAAAACTCTAAAATCGATATCAGTAGTTTGATCGATGTTTTATTCATCCTTTTGATTTTTTTGATGTTAGCTGTTCGGTTTACTGAACCAACTTCTACAATCTCGTTGGATTTGCCAAAATCAAAAACAGATAGTTTTGGAAATGAAACACATCCATTAAAAATCCAAATTAAATCCAATGGTGACTTGTATAAAAATGAAATCAAAATGGATATAGATGAATTTATGAATACCTTAGATTCTAATTCAGATCCAAATATGAGTGTGAGTTTGGAAGTTGACCAACATACAGAGTTTGGAAGTTTCGTTCAGATCACTGATGTTTTAAAACAAAAAAAATACCAAAAAATTGATATCAAAACAAAAAAAGAATAAAAGATTACGTAGAGGTAGATTGAACCAAATCGATTAAAAATTTATATCGTTTGTGTTTTACTTTTTCAAGCAAGATGGTTTTCCCTTTGTCCTCAAATGGTATTTTCCCCAATAGTTGCAAAAGTTGCCCGAAATTTTGAATTTTGATCATCTGTAAAATTTCATTTTTGTATAAATTTTCTTTTGAGTTTAAGAAATTCTGAACATAGTCTTTTTCTTTGTCATCAATTTTAGTAATTTGCCAAACCTCCTTTGAATTTGTTGGACCAATTTTTGATTTCTGAATCAAATCCAATGGTATGTCTACTAATTTTAATAGAGGTAATTCAAATATAAATTTTGAACCATGACCTAGCTCACTTTCTACATGAATTGTCCCACCTAAAAAATCAACTAATTGATGTGAGATGGAAAGTCCAAGCCCTGTACCTTCTTGGTAAGAACTTCCTTGTTCTGTTTGTTGGAAGGCTTCAAAAATTGAATGGAGTTCGTCTCTCGGGATACCAATTCCAGAATCTGTCACTATAAATAAAACTAAATCAATGTTAGGTTCTAATCCATATTTAATTTTGAATTCTAAATTAACAAATCCTTGGTTTGTGAATTTTAATGCATTCCCAAGTAAATTCACTAAAATTTGCCTGATTTTTTGTAAATCTGCTTCGTAATATCGATTTTCAATTACTTCTGGATTGAGCAGTTCAAAATGAATTTGTTTTTCAGCAAATCGATAGGAAAACATAGAAAACAAAGTATCCCATAATTGAATAAGAGAAAATTTTTCTCTTATTTCAGTCATTTTACCAGCTTCAATTTTGGAAAGATCAAGAATATCATTGATCATACCTAATAAATGGACTCCGTTTTCATAAAGTGAATTTACATATCCTTTTAAATGGTCAGGTAAATTTGGATCTTTTTCTAGAATCTGCGAAAATCCTATAACAGCATGGAGAGGGGTTCGAAGTTCGTGAGTGATCTTTGAGAAAAAAACAGATTTGGATTGGTTGGCTTTGATCGCAGCTTCAACGGCTTTTTGTAATCGTTTGTTTTGTAATTGAATTTTTTGAGAATAGTCATTTAATTTATCTGCGGCGATTTTTCTATCTGTGATATCAAATACCGTCGATTTGCTAATTACAAAGTTTCCTTCTTTATCAAATGTTGGGATAGAATTTAAACTAACAAAAAATGTCGATTTGTCTTTCCTGATAAATTCTAATTCAACCCCCGTTAAAGGATCATAAGGAAAGGAATGAATGATTTGTTGGAATTTTTCAAAACTACTTGGCGTGAGTAGATCATTGATTCTAAAATTACCAACAATTTCTTCCCTTGAGTATCCTAACCATTCAAGTTCTGTATCGTTAATCGAAACAACAATGTTATCTTTATCTAGAGAATGGTATCCACATGGAGCATTATTGTATAAATCCAAAATCCTTTCATAGGATTTCATGAGATTTTCTTCGGCTATTTTTCGATTTGTAATATCAATGCCTATTGATAAAACTTCATAAGGGTAACCAAACTCGTTTTTTAATATCCGATTGGACCAAGTGACGGTTCGTTTGTCATCCACTCCAACAAATACATCAAATTCCTGTCTGATATTTTGTTCAGGACGATGGAAAATATTCCAAAGTAAGGATTTGATTTCATTTGAAGATTCGGAAGGAATTCTAAATAAATCCAAAACTAAATCTTTTCCTTCCGCTTGGTCTTTACACATTTGGAAAAACTCTTCTGCATACGGATTTACAGAGTGGATTCGAAAATCTGGACTCCATCGAATGATGATGGAGTTTGCTGTATCATAAATATCTTGGTATTGTTTTTCTTTTTCGCGAATGACTCTTTCAATTTCTTCTGCGTTGATCAGATTTTTACGAAATAAAATTTGTCTTAGTTTTTTTTCTCTGCGATAAGCATTATGATAAAAGTAAGCATAAAACAAAAGTGTCGATGCGATCAATATGGCTAAAATTTGATCCATCATTTTACTTCTAATAATAACATTGTCATGTCATCGGCAACTTTCCCTTCCGAAAATCGTAATACTTCTTCGGATATAGTATCTAAAAATTCTTTAGAAGGGAGTTTGATATTATTTTCTACAATTTCTGAAAATTTTTGGTCACCTAAATATTCTTCTTTGGGATTTGGAACTTCAAACATACCATCTGAAAACAAAAATAACCGATCTCCCTTTTGTAAGATGATGTCTTCATTATTCGCATTTAATTGGTCAGGGAACATCATAAGACAAAATCCTTTTGTTCCTAATTTTTGGATTTTATGATCCCGTAACAAAAACATGTGGTGGTGTCCCGCCATCGAAAACGATAATAGATTTTCTTCAGCTCTGTATCGGATATAAATAGCACTAATGAAATGAGTGCTGATGAGCGGAGTGAGAGTATTATGAATCCAATACAAACATTCGCTTGGTGATAAAAATGATTTGTTCATAGTCTTAAAAGTGATGATTGCCATGAGTGATACCATTGCAGCAGCAATTCCATGACCAGTGACATCTCCGAATAAAATATCCAAATCCCCTGAAGGCAAAACATCATAGGTAATGAGGTCGCCACCCACTAAATCCATTGGTTTATATGAAGTATAAATTTCATATAAGGGAGAAGGGGGGAATTGAAATGTAACTAATTTTTCTTGGTTTGCTTTGGCTAATTCTAAATCTTTTTGGATGGCGTATAGTAAATCGATCCGTTCTTTTTCTAATGTTTTGATTTTTAGATGGGTTCTGATTCTAGCTAAGATCTCAGATTCTTGGAAAGGTTTTGTAATATAATCAACAGCCCCCGTTTCTAATCCTTTGACAATATCACTTGTTTCATTTAATGCTGAAAGAAATAGGATAGGCGTATTTTTGTGGCGATCCATTGTTAAAAGACGTTTGGCAACTTCGAGACCACTAATCCCTGGCAGAAGGATATCTAATAATATCAAATCAAATTCTAAAACTTCAGCTAGTTCTAAAGCATATTCTCCATCATAAGCAACGGCTACTTCAAATCCCTGGCCGAGTAAAATATGAGTGATGATTTCCATATTGGTTTCATTATCATCAACGACTAAAATTTTTGCGGCTAATTTGGAATTCACTATGCAAAAAGGATGATTTACAAAAATCTTTTGGCAAGGTTTTTTTAGACTTTAGGTTATCTGCCAATCCCAAATGAGAAAGATCATTCACATTGATATGGATGCATTTTATGCTTCAGTAGAACAACGTGATTTCCCAGAAATGAAAGGGAAACCTGTTGTCGTTGGTGGTTCTCCGCATTCTAGAGGTGTGGTTTGTGCTGCAAGTTATGAAGCAAGGAAATTTGGAATTCGATCTGCTATTTCTTGTTACCAAGCATACAAACTTTGTCCTAATGCAATTTTCACCCCACCAAGATTTGAAGTTTATAAATCGGTATCGAAGGAAATTCGAAGAATTTTTTTGGAATACACTGATTTGGTGGAACCATTATCTTTAGATGAAGCATATTTAGATGTAACGATTAACAAACCAAATATCCCACTTGCGAGTACGATAGCCAAAGAAATTCGGAAAAAAATTTGGGAACATACTGGTTTAACTTGTTCGGCAGGAGTCGCAACAAACAAGTTTTTGGCGAAAATGGCTTCAGAGAAAAACAAACCAAACGGACTTTATGTAGTTCTGCCTGGTGAAGAAATCTCTTTTTTAGATGAATTACCATTGTATCAATTTTTTGGGATAGGGAAAAAAACGTATGAGAAGTTCCAACAATTAGGTATTTCCAAAGGCAAAGAATTACGTTTGGCTGAAGAGTCATTTCTCGTTCAGGAATTTGGAAAAATGGGTGCTGTTTTTTATCGGATGGCAAGAGGGATCGATGAACGGGAAGTGGTCCCTTTTCGTGATCCTAAATCAATTGGAGTTGAGACAACATTCACTCATGATTCTGAAGATTTTTCTTATTTTTTACTCACTTTGGAAACTCTTTCTAAAGAACTTGAAGTGAGGATGTTGAAAAAAAATAAAAAAGGGAAAACTTTGACTCTAAAAGTGAAGTTCGAAGATTTTACTGTGAAACAAAAATCGATAACTTCCGATTCTGTTTTCTTCTTGGCAGACAACGTATTCCAACAATCCTCGAATTTGTTGGCAAATGTTTGGAAAGATAATTTTGACCCACCCAAAAAAATTCGACTTTTGGGATTATCTGTCACAAATTTTTATGAAAAAGAAATAAAGGGAGACCAACCCTCCTTATTCGGATAATTTATGTTAGATGATGAAAATGATTTAGAATCCCTTGGACCATTAAAAGTTTTACGTGTAAAAGGGGATCCGGATGCTCCAACAGTTGTTTTGTTTCATGGATATGGAGCAAGTGCATTTGATTTATTTCCGATCCATGAAGTTTTAGTGACAGACCAAAAATTCAATTGGGTATTCCCTCATGGACATTTGAGTATTCCACTGATGCCCGGGTATTCAGGTCGTGCATGGTTTCCCATTGACATGGCCGCCTTAGAAGAAGCTATCCGTAAAAACGATTTTCGAAATTTTGCAGATAAAGATCCAGAAGGTATGGACATCGCAAGAGCTTCCGCCTATTTGATGTTAGAAGCATTGGGTGTCCCATGGAACCAACTAATTTTAGGTGGTTTTTCTCAAGGAGCAATGCTTGCCACGGATCTTACCTTACGAAATGAACTGATTCCAAAAGGCCTTATGATCCTTTCTGGAGCTTTGGTAAATGAATCCCTTTGGAAAGACTTAGCTCCTAAAAAATCCAATTTACGTTTTTTTCAATCCCATGGTGAATACGATCCAATCTTAGGATATGCCAATGCGAAAAAACTAGAAAAATTACTCCGTGGTTCTGGTTTACTCGGCGAATTCATCGCATTTCCTGGTGGGCATGAAATTCCAGCTCCTGTGGTACAAGGGATTAGTCGGTATCTGAATAGTTTATCCTAATCCATCACTTTCTATGAAAATTCAATTGTCAGATAGGAAATGGTACTGTCTAAGTTTTGGATGGTTGTTATGAAACATTATTTTGCGCTTTTGTTTGTTTTGGGTATGTCCCAATCCTTAGTTGCCCAGACGTTTGACCATAAACACAGTGTTTGGGATTCTTTACTCAAAAAACATGTGAAAAATGGGTTTGTTTCCTACAAAGGGTTTATTTCTGATGCTTCACTATTAAATGGGTATCTTGACAACCTAACAAAAGTAACCGATAACCAATATCAAACGTTTTCGGAAAAAGAAAAACTTAGTTTTTTAATCAACGCATACAATGCATTTACAGTGAAACTCATCCTTGATCACTATCCTGTTGAAAGTATCACTGACATCGGTTCTCCCATTTCAAAGATCAATTTGGCGAGAGGTATTCCTTGGAAAAAAGAATTTTTTTCTCTACTTGGAAAATCGAGGCATTTGGATTGGATTGAACATGAAAAATTAAGAAAAGATTTTGCAGAACCAAGGATTCATTTTGCCATTGTTTGTGCTTCTATCGGATGTCCCATTTTACAATCGGAAGCATACACACCAAATCTTTTAGAAAAACAATTACAAACTGCAAAACTTGTTTTCTTAAAAAATCCGAAGAAAAATTCCTATGATAAAAATTCGAATACATTGTATCTAAGTAAAATTTTCAATTGGTTCCAACCAGATTTTACAAAAAAAACAAGTTTGATCCAGTTTGTTCAAGATGGTTTTGAAGATACAATCAAACCCGATGCAAAAATCATTTATAATGAATACAATTGGGATCTTAATGAATTAAAATAAACAAACTTCCTCGTTACTCTCGGGGGATGTAATGTTATGCATTTTGCATAAAGATGTACGTATTTTGAATTGTTACTGATGCAAGCCGGATAAAGCTGAACTCTTCTGATATCGATTGAATTCGAGAGAATGAATTTGTTCAGTTTCGGTTAGGAAACCAATTCTAATTCATACGTAATTGATGCTGTTTTTTCTAAGGTTTTTGCAACAGAACAATATTTTTCTAAACTCAAATCAATTGCTCGTTTTACTTGTGTTTCTTGGAAATCACCTTTCACAAAAAACTTCATGTGGATTTTTTTAAAAAGATTGGCTTCCTCTACTTTTTCGCGGTCCGCTTCCACATCCACAGAGTAGTCTTTTACTTCGATACGATATTTGTTTAGGATCATCAATACATCGATACTGCTACAACCAGCAAGTCCCATGATGAGAAGTTCCATTGGTCTTGGGCCAGAATTTTTCCCACCAATTTCAGGTGAGGCATCGATTTGGATTGAATTTCCAGATTCATTCGTTGCTTGGAGGACAAAGGGGGATTCAATTCGTTTTAAATGGATATGCATAATTAAAATTACCACAAAGGCGGGGTGATTGCCCCGCCACTTTTCCACTATTTATTTGGTTGTGGTGTGTAACGTAAATAAGGTTTGATGGTGCGAAATCCTTTTGGGAATTTTTTCTTCGCATCTTCATCAGAAACAGATGGAACGATGATTGTATCTTCACCATCTTTCCAGTTTGCCGGAGTTGCCACACTGAATTGAGAAGTGAGTTGTAATGAATCAATCACACGTAGTAACTCATCAAAATTTCTACCAGTTGACGCAGGGTATGTGAGAGTTAGTTTTACTTTTTTGTCAGGACCAACAACAAACACAGATCTTACAGTTGTTGTTTCACTTGCATTTGGATGGATCATATCATACAAATTGGAAACTTTTTTGTCAGCGTCAGCAATGATTGGATAATTAACATTTGTGCTTTGTGTTTCATTGATATCAGAGATCCATCCTTTATGGCTATCTACTGGATCAACTGAAAGAGCGATCACTTTCACGTTTCGTTTTTCAAACTCAGGTTTGATTTTTGCAACGTAACCGAGTTCCGTGGTACAAACTGGAGTGTAGTCTTTTGGGTGAGAAAATAAAATCCCCCAACTTTGTCCTAAATATTCATGGAAGTCAATTTTACCTTCCGAAGTTTCCGCTTGGAAATTGGGTGCTTCATCGCCGAGTCGTAGTGCCATCTCGAGTATCTCCTAAATGGGTCAGATACTTCCCAATATTGAAATTATACCTGCAAAAGCAAGAAAAATATACAATTTATTAGATATTCTGTCTAGTTTAGCGGAAAAAACCTGCCTTTTATTACTTTTTTGTCCTTGTAAACGAACCATCCCAATCCAATTCAGGTGGTGTTTCTATATAGTATTGGCATCGTTCTAAGAGCAGTTTGCTTGATTCATCCTTTGTGGATCTATATAAGCTTTCAAACTGTGTTTTGGCATCGGAAAACTTGCGGTTGAAATAAGAAAAAAGTGCAGTTTCGTAGGCATTTACAAACTTTTTCTCTTCTTCCGATTCCTCTCCTTTTTTACTCCTGACTTCAAACAAAGTGACAGGTTTGGATTTTCCTTTCACACGCACCGTGTCCAGTTTACGCGTAAAAAAATGATCCTTGATTTCATCGTGTACAAATTCGGACACCAAAATACAAACTCCGTAATCTTTTCCCGCAGCTTCTAGTCTTGCAGCTAGATTCACCGTATCACCCATCATGGTATAGGATGCCAGTGCATCTGTTCCCATAAATCCCACTTTCGCATAACCTAAGTTAAGACCAATTCTGAATTTCATATTATGAGCTTCAGGGATGTAGGAATTTTTTTGGATCCATTCTTTTTTGAGAACTTCCAATTTATCTCTCATTTCGACACTAGCGGTTACTGCTTTTAAACAATGGTTTTCAACATCAAGAGGGGCATTGAAGATACCAACAATGGCATCCCCGATGTATTTATCCAAAACACCATCATGTTGTTTGAGGATGAGTGTCATTGCCGAAAGGTATTCATTGAGTAGGTCTGCGAGTTCTTTTGAATTGAGTTTTTCAGAAATGGTACTAAAACCTGCAATGTCAGAGAAAAATGCAGTGATTACTTTTTCACTACCTCGTTTTAATTTCTCTAAATCCTTTAATGCTTCCCCAACAACTACAGGGTCTACCATACTACCAAGAACCCCTCGCATTTTTTCCCTTTCTTTGAGTCCTGAAACCATTTGGTTTAAGGCAACTGTTAGGTTACCGAATTCATCATTGCCACCGTCATCAAAATGTACATGTAAATTCCCTTGGCCAACATCTTCCGCACTTCGAATGATTTTCCGTATTTTTTGTACGACAACACCTGAGATGATAATTGCAAAAATGATAGCGACAAGACAAATTGTAATCGCAGTAAAAACAATTTGGTTTCGATTGTCTTTGATGGCCCTGATCCCATCCGTACGGTCTACTAGTGTTCTAATCAGACCTGAAAAATTGTCGTGTAATACCATCAGTGGAACATTCTCAGATTCTAATAATTGAGTTCCATCCAACCTCCACATTATTTCTTCAGATTCACTCCGCGAGTGACCAAAACTTCCATCAGGAAACATTTTTTTTAATTCTTTTGTTGGGGTTTCTTGTTCCGCTGAAACAATCCATTTCCGAATGGCTTTCCATCGATTCCTTTGTTCATCCCTTGCTTCCGGGTCTTGGTAATATTTTTCATATTCTAAAGGATCAGTTTTGAATTTTAAAAGGACCCAGTCTTCTAAAGTGACATCTCGTAAACTTCGAATTGATTCAATTTTTTCTTCCAACTCTTTAGAAATTGGGTACCGTAACGAAACTTCATTATAAACTTTTTCCCTTTCGGAAATCAATTCGTTGTAAGATTTATAATAACTTGTGAAGAGTTTGTCCTTTGGTGGAGGAATAGGTGGTTTTGCATTTTTTAAATACTGAATTCTTTCTCTTAATTTTGGGATTAGTTGGGCTAATTCGTTTGTGATCCTATAATCTTCTTTGATTACTTCTCGGTAATCACCTAATTTTGATTTGATGCCAATTAAGTTAAATGCACGTTTGGTTGAGTTTTGGTGTCGGAAAAGAGGTGAGTGGAGTGCCTGTATTTCTCTTTCTCTCCATTCATAAACGTATTGTTTTTCATTTTCTTCAACAGCGGTGATATCATCTGAAAGTTTTTGAAAGGAATCTACCAAACTACTTTCCATCTGGTCAAAATGATCAATTTTGGCTATTGGAGAAGTATTGTCGATGATCTGAGTATCAAAAGATGCAATGGATGTTTCTCCTTGGATCATTGCCGAAATTGGGAATGTTTGGATACGAAATAATTTTGTATCAAGACCTAACTCTTCCAATTTTCTTTTTTTAGAATCTGCATAAAACTTTGCGATGAACAAATCAAGTTTTGATTTATGATTTCTAATTTCTTTTTTGATGTTTTTGATATCCAGTTCCCATTTTGATTTTGCTTCGGTATCTTCTGGGGTAGGTTGTTTAATGATCTCTAAATATTTTTCTTCATTTTTGACATAAGCGGATGCCAAATGAATCAATGTATTCCATTCTCTTTCGCTGATATTTCGATTGGAAGCGTCTCTCAGTTGTTGGCGGATTTCCTTTTCTAAAATTGCAACGTCATCTTTGGTTAAATAGACAGAAAAAAATGTATCAAACTTTTTCAGCACTTTCGAAGAACCAAGGGATCCAAATAAATTTGTTTTGAATCCAAAAACCGAAACGGTTTTTTTCTTTGTCACAAGTTTGGCAGTTTGGTATTTTTTTAGTTCTTCTTGTTGTTTTTCAATTCGAGTTTTAAACTCTTCAATACGTATTAAATTCTGAGAAATGGATTCAATCTCCATGACAAGTCCAGCAATAAAGTTTTTGGAAACAGCGGCTTGTTTTTCGTAACTCTCTGAGAGGATGGCAGTCTGTTGCCGGACCGTGATGATGGATAAAAGTAAAATGGTCAAGGCAATGAGTGTCCCAGTAAACCAGGCAAGTTTTGCACGAATCCCTTCCGATAGGATTTTCCAAAGGGATATCAATCCAGACTGAATCATTTTTAAAAATTCCATACGCTTAACTGAATGCTAAAAAGGCAAATTATGAATGCAAGATTTTTTGTTTTCCGACTTTAATTATGTTAGGTGAAGAACCTCCAACTAGAGCCAAAGGGAGTGGTTTGAGATTCATTTTTGCTTGCTATTTTTCACTTTCTCGGTAGCGTTCTTTTATCCAATGTCTATCAATCGATTTGATTTAATCGCTATCGGGGGCGGTCCAGCCGCTCAAAAAGCTGCTATCCAAGCAAGTAAACTCGGCAAAAAAGCTGCTATCATTGAAAAAGACCCTTATTTAGGTGGTGGTTGTGTCCACTGGGGGACCATCCCCTCCAAATCCCTACAAGAAACAAGCCGATTCTATAGAAATTTAAAACTATCGAACCTTCATGGGTTACAATCACCGCAGACCACACAACTCACCCTCCAAGAGCTTATGTTTCGTGCCTCCACTGTCATTGAAAAAGAAGAAGATGTCACTCGGGAACAAATGATCCAAAACCGAGTCACAACTCTCACTGGTTGGGGGAAAATCGTTGATCCAAACCGAGTAGAAGTGACCGATTCCGCTGGCAGGAAAAAAGTTTACGAGACAGATAACATCCTCATCGCAACGGGGAGTAGTCCACGCAGGCCATCTAACGAAAACATCCCTTTTGAGGATGGATTGGTTTATGATAGTGATGGTTTGTTTGCGATGAAAAAACTACCAAGTACTTTGGCTGTTGTGGGAGCAGGGATCATTGGCTCAGAGTATGCTACAATTTTTGCTCATATTGGAGTGAAAGTCCATCTTTTTGATTCACAAAATCGAATTCTTGGATTTTTGGATGAAGACATTTCCAATGAAATGACTCGGATCATGCAAAATTCAGGGATTCAAATTCACGTGGATTCTTCTATCACAACTTATAAAAAAATTTCTGATGAAGAAGGTTATGAACTTACAACAAACAAAGGTGAGGTGGTAAAAGTCAACCAAGTCCTTATTTCTAGAGGAAGACTCGGTAATGTTGACAATTTAGGATTAGAATCTGTTGGAATTATACCTAATGATAGAAACCAAATCCTAGTGAATGAGAATTACCAAACCAATGTACCTACAATTTACGCATGTGGAGATGTGATCGGATTCCCTAGTTTAGCATCCGTTTCTATGTACCAAGGTGCTTATGTCGCAAAACACATGTTTGGCCATCCTTCTGTTCCAGTGGATGCAGAAGAATTCCCAATTGGAATTTATACATTACCAGAAATTGCAACCATCGGACCAACGGAAGAAGCTCTAAAAAAAAGGGGAGTTCCCTATGGTGTTGGTCTTGCTAAATTTGATACCATCACTCGGGCACAGATCAGTGGCGACCAAGTTGGGTTACTCAAAATTCTTTATGACAAACAAACAAGGAGAGTTCTTGGAGTTCATATCATTTCGGACAAAGCAACGGAACTCATCACTCTTGGACAATGTGTTGTAAGCCTAAAAGCTCCAATTGAGTATTTCACCGAACATATTTTTAATTACCCAACCATGATTGGTGCCTACAAAAATGCTGCCAATGATGCCCTTTTGCGTGAAAAATAATCTGAGTTTTTGAGAATCAGTGGTCTCCCAATTGTTTTCTTTTACAGAGAAGGACGGGATTTTACTTGTCAGAGACTCGGTTTTACGAACACATACAAGATTGTGTCCGACAATTCTGTCTCTATGAGTCAAATCTACGAAAGAAGTCATAAACGAATTTTTGACTTTCTTTATAAGTACACTCAAAATGCGGACACAGCCATGGATTTAATGCAAGATAGCTTTTTAAGTTTCCATAAACATTATAGCAATGCTGGCCTCTCAGAAGAGAAGTCCGTCATGGTTTTGTATACCATTGCTCGCAATTTATCTATCAATTATGCTAAAAAATTTTCCACTTCGAGGGAAATTGCTTCGGACGAAATCGAATTCCACAGCCACAATCCAAAATTGGAGACAAAAGCTGAATACCAAGACCTAGAAGACCGTTTGTATAGTTTTTTAAGTGAACTTTCTGAAGAGGAAAGGTCTGCTTTGTTATTAAAAAACGTAGAAGGTTTCCAACTGGTTCAAATCGCAGAAATCTTAGGCGTTTCAGTTTCCACAGCCTCAAGGCTTGTCATCAAAGCCACTGAGAAAGTATTGGCCATAGCAAAAAGGGAAAATCTGGTTCCAGATTAATACGAATGAGCGAATTTGAAGACCAAAAACACATCGAAGCTTTAGAAGCCCTTTTGCGTAAACCATCCAAGGTGACAGAGCAGGTGGAATTCCCACGTTGGGAAGACGTAGCCACTCGATCGATTCGTCATGAATTGGAAAAAATGCCTTCGGAAACAAACAAAGTCATATCCTTTTTTCGAAAGCCAATGGGCCTTACCGTTGTTGGTGGGACAACTTTTGCGATTGCCGCAACCATACTTTTTGCCTTTATATTAAAACCAACGAACAATTCAATTCAAGTGTCTTCTTCAGCCGTTATGGAAGAAAAACGTGTGATCGTGACACCTTTGTCCGTTTCCGTTTCCCAAGTGAAGGGCAAAGTTTTTGTTGTTCCATCTGGTAGCAATACACCAGTCCCTCTAGTTGAAAAATACCAACTCACTTCTGGTGACCACATCATTACGGACTTATCCTCACAAGTTGATCTACATTTTGAAACTGGTTCATGGATACGAGTGAGTTCACAATCAGAAGTTTTAGTGAATACAATTGAAAAAACCAATGAAGGAACCCATTCACAAAAATTTGAAGTGAAGAAGGGGAAACTTTATGCATCCGTTTCTAAACTATCAAAAGATAGTGAATTTGTTGTCCAAGCTGGAGAGCACCTTACACAAGTTCGAGGGACAATATTCAGTGTTTCATTTAATGGAAACATTGAAACCGTAGCTGTTAGAGAAGGTTCCGTTGCATTTGGAGACTTAATCTTAAATGCCAAACAACAAGTAGTGGTTAAACAAGGTGAGACAATACCTCAAGTGGCATCGCAAGTTAGCCCCAAAGAAGACAAAGAACTCAAAGCATTTTCCACACAAGCCATGCTTGCCAAGGAATCTATGTTGTATAAGGAACATTCTCGCTTAGAACTTGTACGATTGGAAGACGGAACAGAGTACCGAGGAGTCATCCTAGGACAATCCGAAACTCATCTCCACTTCCAAGGTATGGACGGGAAGTTTGAAATCCCGATCCAAAACATTCTCGAAACTGAAAAAATCCGCTAAAATTCAGAAGTTTTTTGACAAGATTTCCTTTTTCTGAAAGGCTCTTCACCGAGTACTTGTAAGAACATTTTAAAGGAAATTATGCCAGAGAAGAATCACAAAAAAAACTTTCGATTTCGATATCTCATCGATAAAGAATTCCAATTAAAATTCTTAGCTCATTATTCACTTCTCTTTATCTCTGGAGTCATCGTAACTCTTTTGTCCTTATATTGGTTAAACCAATCCAAATATGAAGGTGGAGCCGTTTTTCGCCTCCGCCAAGATGCACAAACTGTCTATTGGAAGGTCGAAAACGAAGACCCAGCTCCAGGTGAATCCAAAGAAAAATTCGTTCCAAGGGAAATTTATCTACCAAATTACGACCACAAATTGGATCGTTATGAGATCCAAAAAGATGCAGTGCTCACTTTATCCGCTCTGTATTTAATGTTGATCACTGTTTTTTCCATTTTCAAATCCCATAAGATGGCAGGGCCTGTTTTTAGCATCAAACGATCTTTGCAAAGAATGGCTTCTGGGGAACCAATTGAAACCATCCGCATCCGTAAGGGAGATGAATTCCAAGAGCTTGTGGAAATCTTAAACCAAGTGATCCAAAAGAGGATGAACGACCAAGTCAAGAAATAGACATAATTTTACTATGTCACTTTAAAATGAAAGGGCGGCCCCCGCCCTGAATTGGGTGGTGGAGGTGGGCTCGTGGGCATTCCCGATTTCCCTCCTAACACAAATCCAACCAACCGTCAACTCACCCTTCAACCTATCAAAAAATTACGAACAAAAGTTCATCTTAGCAACAAATCAAACTTAGTTTAGAAAGTTTCTAATCGAGACGTAACTACAATCTCACACGAGAATCCATTTTTCCTTTCCTTCGTTTCCATTGGTTCGATTCCGATTGACATTCAATGTTTTCATGGACTAAACTCTTCCCGTTATGAAACAAACATTAAATTCAATCTTCATCGGATTTTTCCTTATAACGATGGCCTTTGTTATCAATTGCAACCAACCAACGCTTGCTAGGTTAAGCAATGATAATATTTTGGGAGCTGATGCAAAGGCGGCCTTATTAGAAGCCTCCAAACGAATTGATGGAGTTAAGTTTGCCTCATTGGGTGTCAATTCTGCAGGTGCTGAAGCATCTTCGGCTTTATTAAATGACATACTGATTCCAATCCTGGCTGAAATAGATCCAGCCAAGTATTATAAACGAGATGGTGTGGATGCATGTGTGAAAAATATTTACATCTTGGGATTAGCACTTCCTAACTATGCTTCCGTTGAGCTTTCGTGTTCAATTGAAGAAGTGACATCCTTTGATTTTTTGAAATAAATCCAATCTCATCTGAGAGTTAAATCACAAACTTGGAGTGATTCTTTACAATCACTCATGAAGAGGTAGACTTTACTTCGAATACTTTTACTTTTGAAGCATTATTCTGATTTGAGATACTATGAATTATGAGGCAATATGAGACTCGTATTGAATCTTGTTTTATCTACTCGAAATGTTAAGTGGAGAATCAAATAAAAATCTACTCCAAATATAACAGAGAGTTAAAAGATTCCAAGCTATTTTCTTTTTACCCAAACTTGTTCTGCAGCTCGTCTCATCTCTTCAACACGTTGCCTCTCGAGGAATGGATTCTTTGTATCTGAGTTAACTTCTCGTCTCCATTTAGGAATTGTATGAACGATTCCTTTCTTCCTTCTAACTTTTACTTTAACTATTGGGTTACGAATAGGGGCGGCAATCTTCACAAATTCGTTTTGCCAATGATTGATCTGATTCTTTAATTCAAAAATATTCAACTTCTCATAAGTCTTTTTCATAGAAGCTTTTATTGTTTTCGAAATATCTTTTCTAGCCAGTATCCTTCGGTAAGGTGATTTTGCTTCGTCATACTTTCGTATTGCTTTTGAACCAATCCTATGTTTCTCCTTTAGAATCATCACTGGTAAAAAGTAATTATTGTAAGTATTCAATTCTTGGTACAGTGATCTGACAATATCTGCTTGGATTTGATTTTCAATACGCAAATATCCAGTATTTCTCCTTACAACACTGTAATTCTTTTGTTCTATATGTGGGTTATCATTCTTCTTGTATGGTCTTCCACGAGTGAATTGGATATCGTTTCTTTCTGCGTACGTAAGGATTGTTTGATTAATAAATTCAGCTCCGTTATCGGAATGGATTCCCAAAAGTGGGAAGGGTAATATTTTTTTCAGTTTTATTAATGCTTTTAGCATCTGGAATTGAGTTTTATCCTTCACCAATATACAAACAGTCCATCCCGTACAAACATCTGTTGCTGCAAGCGTTGAATAAAATCCTCCAAATACGTTCCCACCATTATGGGCTACCAGATCGATTTGGACAAAACCAGGTAGAGAACTTTTCCATTCGCCAAACGTTTTGATTGGGATCCGATCAATGAGGTATTTAGGTTGTTTCGTTGTAGAAGTGCCTTTGCGACCAAGTTTTTTCCTGGCAGGTTTCAATAAGCGATCCACAGATGCAGAACTGATCGAGAGAAGTTTGTCCTTGGTTATTTTATCAATTTTAAATACTTTGAACTGTTCGAGTTTGGCTAAGACATCTGGCATTGCCATCACGAGTCTTTTCCCACAAATTCGATCCAGGATCTCCCAGATCTTCTCTAAATAGAATCTGACGTCATCATCATAGCTTGATAGACGCTTCTTTCTTGGTCTCAGTTTGACAACATTGTCTTTTTTCTTTCTAAGAACTGTTCTGGCATAAGACCGATTGAATCCAGTAGCTTCAACGAACTGATCGAGTATCAGGCTTTTTTCTTTTTTCGAAGCCCAAAGGTATTTCTCTTTGAACACTTGAACCAGCATAGAACGCACCATCTTCGATTGCTTCATGGACATCACCTGCACATGAGTGAATCGTTTCCTTATCTAATTTGGAGTAGATTTTAAGATGATGCAACGACTAGTGTTTCGAGTAGATTATTACGTGATGCAGTGAGCAACGTGCGATAATGTATATTATGTCGCATGCGAATTATGTCTCTTTGTATAGAAAGGCACATCGGTAACACTTTAGATCACTCACATGGGTTACACATTTACTCGGAATGAAGGCAAAAATACAAAGTAAGTATGAGCCAATCGAAACGTTCCTGTCCATACTTACCATTTAAGGTTCTTTTAAACTTTATTGTTCCACACAAATTAACTTCCTGGTGCTGGAACACACGGCGCTCCCAAACGCTATTACACTTGTTATTGTTTTTTCAATATGCGATCCAATGGCAACATTCCCAACGGTTGTAGAAAAATTGGAACAATCATTTGAGCTGTTTGTCCAATTTGCATTTAAACCAGTTATCGTTAAATTTGTCCCATTTATAACTGATGATATTTCATTCGTCAAATCTGATTCAAAGATTCCATTTTTGGTTGTATAACCTATCACAGTTGACCCATCATCCCTTCGATATTCCTTATTGGGTTTGAGTATCCAATCAATATGTTCTGATGTACTAGCAGTGGCACAATTTGCGGAAGTACACGCTACACGATTTGTTCCATCGGCTACCATCGCTTTGTAATTGCCACCACCAGAAGGTTTGTTTTCGTCGGAATTACATTGGCTATCAAGTCCTGAAATACCAGCATTCAGAATGGCATTTGCTTTGATGACAAACATTTTACAATGGTCTTTGTTTGCGCAGCCTGAATTTGCATTTAAAGCAACTAACATCGTACCAATGACCGTGTCATTGTTATCTTTACTCTTGGAGCAAGAAACTACAGAAACCATAACGCTTAAAAAAATAGACACAACTTGAAACCCTAAAACGGATTTGCTAGGTAAACTTTTCATTTTCATTCCGTAAAAAGATGAAAGCTGAATGTGTTTGCGCAAGGCAATTTCAGGGAAAACCCAAAGAATCTTTGGAACAACTATCCCTTTTGTACAGGAATTCCCGCTACAATAGCTAGATTTGGTAACTACAGGACTGGTAATTGAAAACTATGCAAAATGCCCTCATTTCGTGCCACAGGCTTTTTTCTTGATGTCATCACAAAGATACGACCCGACTAATCGTTCCGCATCACATCGAAATTTAGCAGCAGCCTTTGTGTCAATGGAACCAGAGACATTCGCAGCGCTCTCAGCACAAAACGTGTAAGATTGGTAGACAACAAGAGAACAAGCCAAATAATCTAAGTCAGCTCGCTCACATGTTTCGTAGGACTGACTTGTTTTTGTACATTGGCTTAATATGAAGATAATCGAAAATAGGAAAAAAATTCTTAGGATCACCACTTGTTCTTAGACAAAATCTATGGTTGTCAATTGGGATTTTTTTTCTCAAGACTCAAGGGTTCGTTTTGAATTTTTGGATGATCTGATTTTTTTCAAAGTACTTAAACTTACCAAAAACTTTTGTTTTTTTCTCTAAGATTGAAATCCCTGGATCGTTTTTAAGTACCAATTTATAACTTCGTTCACTGACAATGAGCGGTTCTAGGGAAACAATTCCAAATTCGGAGAACATGGAAATCAACTCCTCCGTTGAAACTCCTTGTTCCGTGGCAAATAGATATTCACCTTCCTTATAATTTGGTATTTGATCTCGGAAAGGTCGCAAACTTTGCTCTGGCTTTGGTTTAGAATCTCCAGATAAAGTGCAATTGATAAAAGTGAAAACTATTACCAAACTGCACAAAATGGACTTATTGTAAAACAGCCGTTACTCCTGTTACTTGTTTCAAATGTTTCAAGGAATTGTTTGCATTCACTGCTTTACCATATTGAGTCGTACCAGATAATGCTGTTTCTGCAACGCCACCTTCAATGAGTTTTGTAATCACTTCTTGGTATGTAAAACTAGGATTGTAGGAACGAATGAGTGCCGCAACACCAGCAACATTAGGAGTTGCCATTGAAGTTCCATTCAAATTCGTATAGGCAGTTGTAGAGGGTGCCCATGCAGTCAAAAAAACATCTGCTACTAACCCACCAGGATATGCATCTGCAAAGTCAGAAAACATTCGATACCCTACTGTACAATTTGTCCCACCACCAATACAACCATTGAGAATTTTTGTATCAGCAGAATTGCTAACGAATGCAGTGCTATGGTCCCAACAAAGTTGTTCTTTAAATGCACCAAAGTTGCTATCAAACATTGGTAAGATTGTTCCAGAAGCGGGAGATCCAGCAGTAGCAGAATACCTTGCTTCGAGATAATCAAAACAGGTTGATGCACTTAATCTTTCTCCAATACTCACTATGAAATGTGATAAGCTGACATTGGTTGATCCAGAGGGGATTGTAAAATTCTTGAATACGATACTGTTAGTATTTAATGCCACTGATGTAACTGGAACAGAAGAGCCATCAAACAATAAGTTTGGTAAAGTACAGTCAGCATTCACTAACATTTTGAAATTCTGAACTGTACAAGTCGAGGATGCCCATGCCGTACCGACTGTTGAATAGGTCCAATCAGAATAGCTTGTGGCATTTTCGTTATAAGAAACTTCATTACCATACCCACTGTAAATGTTTGTTCCCGGTGCACCAAAGTCAACTGTCCGACTTGATGCTGTTGTATTGGAATCAAAATTTGAAAAATCCGCTAACGCATGTTTTTGATCTAGGGCGGCAATACAGATCAAATTTGCATTTGTATTTTCACATGGATAAGAAGCTCCTGTTCCATTTAAGTTTTCTCCATCGTTTCCGGCAGCCACAACAACCAAAACATCATTGGTTCTCGCAAATTCTATGGCATTATTGATTGCCGTGCTAAAACTTGAACCACCTAAACTCATGTTAATGACTTTAGCACCATTTCGAACGGCAAAATAAATTCCGTTAGCCACAGAATCACTAGTCCCGCCACCTAACCCTAATACTCGCACTGCCATAATTTTTGCAGATTGGCAAACTCCTGAAATCCCAATACCATTGTTCCCTACGGCCCCAATCGTCATTGCTACGTGTGTTCCATGCCCTTCTTCATCTTTTGGGTCATTGTCAGTGCTTACAAAGTCGTATCCATGTTTAGGGCAATGGCCTACGATCGCATTGCCGTTTTGATTGACACAACCTGCGGATCCATCCCACATATTGCCAACTAGATCTTCATGGTTATATGTCACACCAGTATCCAAAACAGCGACAATCGCATTTGATCCTAAACAACTTGTTGTCACGTCCCATCCACCAAGGACATTCATATCCTTGCCCGAAGTACCAGGATTACTTGAATTTGCAGTATAACTTGGTGAGGCAAGTGTTTGGCCAGTATTCCTTAGTCCCCAAAGTCTTGCAAATTGAGGGTCATTAGGAGCTGATGCTTGTTTATAATAGAGATATCTAGGTTCGACAGATTCAACATTTGGGTCTCTTTTGATACGACGTAGACCATCTTCCATAGTTTCGTTATCAGCTAATTTAGCGGTTGTAAAATGACCTTTTAAATTGAGACCACCGGTTGCATAAGCTAACTTGGAGGTTTGGCGCAATAATTCCGAATTGGGCACCGATTTTTTAAATTGGATGACCACTTCCCCTGGTAAATAAGGTAACTTTTTAGCTGCCTTTGATTTGGTACGTAGTTCTTCCAGATTCAAAGTTGTTTTACCTAATTTCCAGACAGGATCGGAAACCAATAAATTAGAAGATACGAATATTGTTGTAATTGCTAAGACTTTTAATATCGATTTTTGATTCAATTTCATATAATGATTCCTCTTTAATTATGTACTTGGAACTGTAACTGATACTTGGGAGGAAGGAGTACCACCGGTTGTATTGTATTTTCCATACGAATAAACTTTGAAGTACCATGTTCCAAAGGTAGTCACAGTGATCACTCTTGTTGATGGTGTAGTTCCACCTGCATTGGCTTCATTTTCACAGATCACACTGGGAGGATTATGAGTGGGAGTAAAACCACTTGTTTGGCTATAACAAACGCGATAACCTCCGTCAGTATCATTGGCTGCTTTTTCATTAGTAGCTGTCCAACTTACCTGAACATCTGCTCCTGTTTTTCCAGTACCAGAAACATTTAAGTCAGCACTTGATGCAGAGCCATTGTTTCCATTTGTTGATGCAATCCGCACCACCGCATTTTTCGCTCCAGCCGAAGATGGAGTGAATTGGATAGTAAACGTTCCAGAAGCCCCAGCTACCAATGAAGAGCCTGCACTAAAAGCACTCACGGTAAAATGAGAAGTATCTCCACTTGGTTTTGTGATAGTAATTCCAGTCATCGTAGCAGTTCCCGTATTGCTAATTGTTACCGTTTTTGCACTGGAAGTTAATGACGGCCATAGGATACCAAAAGTAGGGATGGAACCGCCAGAGGTGAAATCACTAGAATTATGCGAAATTGAAATTGTTGGTACTGGTTTTGGGGTTCCTGTACCTGAAACAGTAAATAGAAACGCTAATGATCCATCATAGTTCACCGCAATGTTTGAACTTTGTGAACCTGTAATTGTTGGAGAAAATTGGATGGTAAATGTAGCTGATGCATTTGGAGCAATCGTAGTAGGCAAACCTGCAAGATTCAATACAAAACGAGCGTTTGCGGATGTCGCTGCAGGACCATCCAAATTGGCTGTTAAACTTCCAGTATTTTTCACAGTAAATATAACAGCACTGCTAGATGAATCAACTTCCACAGAACCCATTGCATAGTTTCCATTCGCTGAAATTTGAGTAGCACCTACTGATACAGCTAAACGAGGAGCTTCAGCTTCCGCTGTTCCTGTTAAATTCATCTGAAACGATGATACTGCTGGGTCACTGGATTGGATTTTTAAAATCGCTGTTTTGGTTCCTATTGTTGTAGGTTTAAATGTAATTGTAAAAGTAACGGATGTTCCTGCTGCTAATGTGGAGCTTGATGGTTGGGTGATCGTAAAGTCCGAAGCATTTGTTCCAGATTTTTCAATTATGTTAGGTGAACCTGGAAGAGTGATTGCGGCAGTACCAGAGTTTTTGATCGTAACAGTACCGGTTTTTCCGTCAGCCGTATTTACAGGTTCTGATCCAATGTCAATGGTTGCCCCACTTTCTCGAACAACACCAGAATACAATACTTCTAACTTAGGTGCAGGAACATCTCCCCCACCTCCTCCAAGTCCTAGGAGAGCGAATGCTGCTCCGCCACCACCGCCACCTGCTCCCGGGCAGGAAATCAAAGTGAATAAAGAGAATAATGGAATTAGAATGTACTTTTTTTGCATTATGCAGGCCCAATAAGTGAATTTTTGACCAATATAATAAGGGTTCGTCTATATTCAATCGTACTGCAATTGTGCGATGGTCACCCAAACCGTTAAAAACGGTGTAAGGCCTATTTCAGAACGTAATTTCTGGTTTGAATGAATTTTTTTTTAGAATGTAATGTAAGGTAACCACTGTCAGATTGATGCTCATGAATTCACTTTGTGTGCGAGTCACGTTTCCATACTAATTTGTAAAGGATTACACTACTAAAACTATGATTTGCTTTTTCTAATTGAGAGTGGTATCATATAGTATGGTATATTACCTCATCCTAACAACGATCCCCTTTGCCATTGTTTCTGCCTTTTGTATCCATTGGTATACAATCAGTGGAGAACCCAGTCCCGAAAAACGATTAGAGATTTCCAGAGGAGTGTATTTAGGGTTTTCCTTTCAAGTATTAGTGTTTGCTTGGTTATTATACCAATTGGGGCATTCCCGGTTCGCCTTCCCCTTGTATGCAATCGCCTTCTCTATGATAGGTGATTGGTTTAATTTACAATTCCCATTGGCGAAAAGATACATGAAAGATCCAGTTCTAGGTGGGATTTTTAGTTTTGCAATCGCACAAGTATTTTTCCTTGTTGCGTTTCGCCAACTCATTAGTTGGGAAGAATTATTTTCAAGTGCGAGACCCATTATCATTTCTTTAATTTTCTTAATCCTTCCTGCGGTGATTTTTTATTTTAGAGTCTACAATCCAAATCGATCTAAATGGGTTATGGTTTCTGCATTTTTATACGGAATTTTATTGTGCTTTTTTGTATCCTTATGTGTTAACGCCTATTTATTATATGGTGGTGTTTGGATATATTTGGCGATTGGTGCTGGATTTTTCCTTTTATCTGATGCAGTGATGGGAGAAACAACCATCAATGGAACAAGGCATCCGAAATGGGAGTTCCAAGTCCCATGGATCACTTACCTAATCGCACAATGTTTTTTAATCGTTGGATTTTTTCTTGTTTCTCATACACGGTTAATTGCTCATTAAATGGGAAATTAATTTTCGCTTTTGGGAGAATGGAAAGTATTCTCCCAAATCAGTATGGTTTTTTTTCGATCTGGATCCCATCTGTAACCTCCAAATAATCCAGAAGATTGGATCACACGATGGCAAGGAATGAGGACAGCAATTGGATTTTTACCGATTGCAGAACCAACGGCGCGTTGTGCCTTTTTTTGCCCAATGGATTCAGCAATTTCACCATAAGTTTTAACTTCTCCTGATGGGATTGATAACAAAGATTGCCATACTTTGATTTGGAAAGCGGTTCCCAATACGGAAAGTTGAATTGGATCTTTTGGAGTCGTAAATGTTTGCATAAAATGTTTTATCGGAACATGCAAATCCCGTTTGCCTTCATTCCAAATTGCATTTGGAAATCCTGATTTGATTTCCTTTAAATTTCCAGGAAAACTTACGTTCGAATCTAAAAATTGTAAACTCTGGATTCCTTTTTCGGAAGAAACGACTACCATTTCGCCAAATATCGTTGGAAAAATCTCATAATACAAACTGACCCCTTCTCCCCATGTCTTAAATTCACCAGGAGTCATACCTTCTAATTTGATAAATAAATCGTGTAATCTGCCTGTACTTGATAATCCTAATTGATATGTTGTATCTAAAATTGAAGATTTTTTAATCATTCGCTTAGCATGAGTTAACGTAATGGATGTTAAAAATTGTTTCGGTGAAACTCCAACATATTCTAAAAATATTTTTTGGAAATGAGAGGGACTCAAGTTTACTTGGTCTGCCAAAAATTCTAATTTTGGTTGGGATTCAAAATTTTGGATCAAATATTCAATGGAATTTTGAATGAGTTGGTAGTGTTTTTTCTGTAAGTCCACATTAGAATCATACACAATGATATAGGTGGAAGGAAACCCGATTCTTGTGATTTTCTCAAAAAAATACATTTTGTTTGCTTTTTTTATAAGGATTGGAAGTATTTTTTTATCTTAACCTGTGAATCCTAACACCCAAACTTTCCCAGTACTATTCGCCTTACAAGAGATAGTTGCATCTATCCAAAACAATCCTGTGACCATTTTGGATTCCCCACCAGGTTCAGGTAAAACTACGGCTCTCCCAATTGAACTCTTAAGGAGTCATGTAAATGGAAACAAAAAGATTTGTATTCTTGAACCAAGACGTATTGCTGCTAAAAATGCCGCGACACGGATTAGCCAATCAATTGGAGAAAATGTTGGAGAAACTGTAGGTTATCGAGTTCGTTTTGATACAAAAACAAGCAGAAATACAAAAATTGAATTTGTGACAGATGGAATTTTAACCAAACTTTTGTTGTTCGACCCTGAGCTCAGTGATTATGGTTTACTTATCTTTGATGAATTCCATGAAAGACGGTTAGAATCGGATCTCTGTTTTGCCTTGGCTAGGAAATCCCAAGAAATATTTCGCAAAGATTTAAAAATCCTAATTATGTCGGCAACCTTAGAAGGACAAAATTTTTCTAAAATTGGGATCTCCAATCCACCCATCCAAGTTCCTACTGAGACACATCCTTTAGAAATATTCTATATGGGTGATTCACAAAAAAATCCTATACAACGATTTTCTGACCTCATACCAAAAGCCGTAGAACAAACAACAGGTGACATTTTAGTTTTTTTATCTGGAAAAAAGGAAATTTTGGATTTAAAAAAACAACTAGAAGAACATCCAATTATTAGGCAAACTTCTAACATTCTTCCACTTTTTGGTGATATGAGTTTGTCTGACCAAGAACAAGTTTTTTATCCAAATAAATATGGGAAAAAGAAAATCATAATAGCAACAAATCTTGCCGAGTCCTCTGTTACCATCCCAGGAGTCAGAGTTGTTTTTGATTCTGGTTATTTTAAACATACAGTTTTTGATGCAGATTCTGGAATAACACATTTGGTTCGAGATAGAATTAGTTTGAGTAGTGCAAAACAACGTGCAGGGCGCGCAGCAAGGGAAGGCAAAGGTTATGTTTATAAACTTTGGTCGAAAGAAGAGGAGGCAAATTTTTTTGATCGTACCAAACCAGAAATTCTAGAAGGTGATTTAGACAGATTGGTATTGGAAGTAAAGGCATTTGGTGAAGAAATTGATTCGCTGCCTTTTTTGGATCCACCAAACAAAGGTTCGCTTGTTTTATCTATGGAACGTTTACAATTATTGGGTTGTTTAGATTCCAAATACCAACTCACAAACTTAGGAAAACTTACCTTACGATTCCCACTTCCAGTTCGATTCGGTTGTGTGATCTCTCGATTGCCAAAAGAGAAAGAGACAATCATTGCCGATATTGTCTCGATTCTGGGAAAAGAACCATCTGGAACAGATACGAAAGAATTCCCTCAATCCATCACATCTCGTTCCTTTAGCCCTGAATTAAAAAAAGTTTATGATCAAATTTTAGGGATTTTTAAAGGAGAAGGAGAAAGTATTGGTGTTAATCCAAACAAACAAAGAGAGTTTTATTTTTGCCAAGGTTTCCCAGATCGGATTGGAAAACGCAAAGAAAAAGATGGCAAAGAGTATAAACTTTCAAATGGAAAAATTGGAACTTTTAATACCAATTTGCTGAACTTACCTGAATACATCATCGCTCTCGATACAATTTCATTTGGTCCTACATTATACATCACACAATACATCCCAATTAATTTAGAATTAATCAATGAAAGTCTCCTCAGTCTAATTCATTCCAAACAATCTCCCGAAATTTGGAAGAATCAAAGAGAAGAACCATACTTAGTTGTAAAAGAGGAACGCAT
Source organism: Leptospira sp. WS39.C2 (assembly GCF_040833965.1). Classification (NCBI taxonomy): domain Bacteria; kingdom Pseudomonadati; phylum Spirochaetota; class Leptospiria; order Leptospirales; family Leptospiraceae; genus Leptospira; species Leptospira iowaensis. The sequence goes on along the minus strand of NZ_CP162143.1, from coordinate 129,342 downwards.
TTTAGGGGAACTGATTTTAGAATCAAAAGAATTACATAAACCAAATTCTATCGCCATTCAAAATGCATTTGAAGTTTATTTGGAAAATTTAGATTGGGAAATGGAATGGAAAAAAAAGGAAGACCTTTATCAATACTATCGTAGAGTTTTGTTTTTAGTGCAAAATGGGGTTTTGGATATAAATGTGTCAATTGATCATTTGAAATCCAATGTTAAGGATTGGTTTTTCCCATTCTTAAATTTTGAATCTCAAAAATTTGCACTTTCCAACTTACCATTTTTAGAAGCATTCAAATCTTATGTTGGTTATGAAAACCAAACGATATTACATAAGGAAGCTCCCCCTTACCTCCAAGTACCAACAGGTTCCCAAATACCAATCCAATACCAAGGGAATGAACCAGAATTACATGTCAAATTACAAGAATTATTTGGTCTAAAGAATCTACCAAAATTAGCAAATGGAAAAGTCAAACTTTTAGTCCATTTATTATCTCCAGCACGAAGGCCTGTTCAAATAACAAAAGACCTAGAAAGTTTTTGGAACCATGGTTACCATGAAGTAAAAAAAGAATTAAAAGGAAGGTATCCAAAACACCCTTGGCCAGACAAACCTTGGGAGGCTATACCTACAAAACATCTAAATCACAACAAACGTTCGTAAGTTGAGACCCATCCTTTTTGGTTCACAAAGAATTTGGATTGGCAATTGGGGCAAAGATGGTCTCCCATTTGTTTGAATCGGAGTAATGTTTGGCATTCCGGACAGTGAATGGTTTTCCCTTCTTGAGCTGTTTTGGGACTGAGTTCATTTGCGGGAGTGTCACCAATGTAAAATGACTCTAAATGGTGGATGCATTCAGCTTCTTCTGCAAAAAAAGTAAGAATCGAATTTTGATCTGAGGTGGTTTCGAATTGTAACCCAAAACCAGCAACTTTTGAACCAGTTTCCTTACACCTCTCTGCCATTTTCTTTAGAAATTCCCAACCAACTTCAGTCACCTCAGTGACTTCTGTAAAATCAAGGCAAAAAAGTGAAGGAGAAAGGGTTTCTTCCTTTAGTTTTAAATAAAGTTCCGAGCCTATTTCTGCGGAAAAGTTCCCAGCTAGGCGGAAAAGAAGTGATTTCAATCAGGTTTTTCCTCTTTTCTATTCTTCGGAACAGATTCTGTATTTACAAGGAATTTTGTTCCAAATACCTTTATTTATCAGATATGAAATCGATCCCAAGAAGATACTGGGTTTTTCCTGTAGACATACTCTTTATGTTTTTGTCCTATTTTCTAGCACATCTTGTGCGTTTTGAAAATATTGGATTTCTCGACAATTACCCTGATTTTTGGGTATGTGCTACCATCGTTGTGGTCACAAGGAGTATCGTTTTTTTATTCTCAGGGATCTATCGTTCCTTATGGTCCTATGCTTCGTTACACGACCTTTTAGCCATCATCAAAGCCACCATCCTTTCTTCATTAGTATCCACACTTGCACTTTTATTTTATAATCGTTTTTTCCAATTATCTCGAATGGTTCCGATCTTAGATACTCTCATCCTCCTAGGATTTTTATGTCTTAGAAGTTTGAGTTGGAGGATGATCCGAGAACAAATTTTTAGTCCTGACAAAACAAGGAAAGGAACACCAATCTTACTTGTTGGAGCAGGAAAACTAGGTAGCTCATTTTTAACCGAAATTAGGCGAAATGGCGAATTAGATTATCTACCCATTGGATTTTTAGATGATAATGTTTCTAAAAAAGGTGGGTACATACAAGGAATACCTATCCTCGGTTCCACTGATGAAATTGGGAAAGTTTTAAATCGTTATGGGATCAAAAAAGTAATCATGACTGTCCCTCAACCTGATGGACGTGTCGTTAGTAAATTGATGAAAGAATGTGAAGGTGCAGGTGTAGATTTCAAAATCTTACCAACATTTGGCGAATATCTCGCAGAAAAACCAAACATCACCCAACTTCGTGAAGTCCAAGTGGAAGATTTACTTGGTAGACCAACGGTTGATTTAGAAATTGAATCCATTCGATCCTACTTAGAAAAAAAAGTAATCCTTGTAACAGGTGCCGGTGGATCGATTGGATCCGAAATTTGTAGGCAAGTTGCCCTTTTTAAACCAAGTGTTCTCGTTATTTTAGATGCCGCCGAAACTCCGTTATACGAAATTGATTACGAACTCAGAAAAAACTTTAATGAATTAAATATAGACATCAGACCTGTAGTCGCGGATGTCAAAAATCTATCACGTATTTCTGCTATCTTTGAAGAACATAGGCCATCTGTCGTATTTCACTCGGCTGCATACAAACATGTTCCGATGATGGAAATCAACCCATCCGAAGCGATTCTCAATAATGTGATGGGAACTAAAAATGTGGCTGATGTTTGCCGGCTTATCGGTGTCGAACGATTTGTCCTCATTTCCACTGACAAAGCAGTAAATCCTGTGAATGTAATGGGAGCTTCGAAACGAGCTGCGGAAATTTACTTACAACATATTTCTCAAAATTCTAGAACCAAATTCATTACGGTCCGTTTTGGAAATGTCCTTGGTTCGAATGGAAGTGTCATCCCAAGATTCCGTGAACAAATCAAACGTGGTGGCCCAGTGACTGTCACCCACCCAGAAGTGATTCGTTATTTTATGACGATCCCAGAAGCCACACAACTTGTGTTACAAGCAGGAAGTATGGGTGAACACGGAGAGATTTTTTTACTCGATATGGGTGACCCAGTGCGCATATTATCACTTGCAGAAGAGATGATTCGTCTTTCTGGATATACTCCTTACAAAGATATCAATATCGAATTTTCAGGCCTTAGACCTGGTGAAAAATTGTACGAAGAACTTTTGTTAAATGCAGAAGGAATTAAAAAAACACACCATCCAAAAATTCGAATCGCTGCACCTCTTGATCATTATAACTTATTACTTTTCCAAAATAAACTGAATCGATTGTTTTCATTAGCAAAAGCAAATAAAAACAGAGAAATTTTTGGAGCATTAAAAGACATCATTCCAGAATACAAAATCCACGATGAATACATCGAATGGGAAACTTCACACGGTAAAAGGAATTTATGAGCCAAAACCTCACGCAAGAAGAAATCACAACATTACGTGAGTTCAAAAGAGATATGTTCAATTTGTATTGGGAACGATTTGGAGTATTTTACATCCATGTGATGCCCCATCCTAAATTGGAAATTGGAAAACGTGGTTTATTAAATGCCGAAAAAGAATCCGGTATCGTACTTGTGTTTGGTGACAAAGCCGTCAAAGTATTGGATAGTAAACCTGATTATTTATTCGCTGAATTACAGTTTGGTTCTACATGGGAACCAACAATGATTCCATGGGATGCAGTTTTTCGTATCTACGATAAATTTCAAAATTCTGCGACCCAACTTCGTTTTTTACAAATCGAAACAAATACAAATCCAGAAGAAACAAAACCTAAAACCCCAAAACCAGAAGTCACTGGAGATGGGAATGTCATTCGAGTTGATTTTGGAGGCAAACGAAACGAATGAAATTTTTTACCATCACACGCGGAGACTTAGATGGATTCTTTGGTCTCATGGTCGACAACCTCATCCAATTACTTGTTCTTTCCGCTCTTTGTATAGGTGTTTGTGGTTTTCCATTAACATTTATCACCTCAGTTGTGTTACCTGGAGCGGCTGTATCTTTACTTGTTGGTAATGTATTTTATGCTTGGCAAGCTTGGAAACTAGGCCTAAGGACCAATCGTAATGATGTAACAGCAATTCCTTATGGTATCAATACTGTTTCCTTATTTGCGTTTATCTTTTTTGTAATGTTTCCCACCTATCAAGCCACAGGTGATTACAAAGAAGCTTGGAAAGCCGGTTTACTTGTATCCTTTGCTTCTGGTCTCATAGAAGTTTTTGGGTCTTTTGTCGCTTCCAAAATCAGGAAGTATACTCCTAGAGCCGCTTTACTCTCAGCTTTGGCAGGAATAGCCCTTACTTTTATCTCTATGGATTTTTTGCTACGTACGTTTGAAAGGCCAATGATCGCCTTTATTCCATTAGGAGTCATTCTATTACAATATTTTGGTAAGGTGCGTTTCCCATTCGGAATTCCAGGTGGTTTTTTATCAGTCATTGTAGGTGTAGTATTGTCTTATCTATCTACATACTGGGGAGATCCAATATACAAAGAAGGTGGGGTTCAAAACGGCCTGCAAACCTTAGGATTTTATTTCCCACAATTATCTATTGGCTCACTCCTAGAAACACTCACTTACGCAAACCTACAAGCTTACTTTTCGATCATTTTACCAATGGGGATATTTAATGTCATTGGATCATTACAAAATATCGAATCAGCTGAGGCATCTGGAGATAGTTTTGATACAAAAACTTCCTTATTGGTGAATGGAATCGGGACTTTAGCAGGAACTTTGTTTGGTTCTCCATTCCCCACTACAATTTATATAGGACACCCAGGTTGGAAGGCGTTAGGTGCCAAACATAGTTATTCAATGTTATCTGGTGTGTTCATGACGATTGTAAGTCTTTTTGGGCTTATGGGTCTCATCCAAGCATTGATTCCTGTGGAAGCGGGTATGGCAATTGTCCTGTGGATTGGGATCATCATTACAAGCCAAGCGTTTCAAGCAATCCCCAAACACCATTCTCCTGCAGTTGTAGTTGGATTATTACCTGCCTTTGCTGGATGGGCAGTACTCATCATTCAAAATGTTTTTTTATTTTTGGATGGGAAACTCCAAGGAATATTGTTAGAATTAGGTGTAACAAAGGAAATTCATTTTTCATTGTCTGACATTCCTTCCCATTTACCATTCTTACCCTATGCGCTTGGAGGTGTGTTATCCTTATCCCAAGGTTTTCTCATCACTTCAATGATCTGGGCAGCGATGGTAGTTTTTATTTTAGAGAGGGAATGGTTAAAGGCGAGTCTTTGGGCAATCATTGCAGCCATCTTGTCCATAGTAGGATGGATCCACGCCTACGAACTCAAAGGGAATGCTATTTTCAATCGTTTCACTGAAATCGCAAATTGGGATTTCCCAATTGCCTATATTTCACTTGCGACCTTGTTTTTGCTCATAAGGTTCCTTGGTGGCAAAGAAAAAGGTGAGAATTTAGAGCATTAAATTGCTTGTAATCTTTTGAATAGGGACGTAAAGTTTCAGTCTAATATGTAGGTTCTTGCATTAGAACCATAAGGAGAACAATTTCCTATGACTTGGATCAAACGAATCGGTTTTTTCCTGTTAACCAATATATTGATTATGACAACGATCTCCATCGTTACAACCCTTTTGGGTTCGATGGGATTTAGCATCCGAGCCTTTGGTTTGGATCTAACGCGTCTCATTGTATTCTGTTTAATGTGGGGTATGGCGGGATCTTTCATTTCCCTACTTATATCCAAAATGATGGCGAAGTGGACGATGGGTGTGAAAGTCATCGATCCGAAACAAGCTTCTGCTCATGAAATGGATGTGTACCGCCGTGTACAATCATTAGCACAACGCGCTCACCTTCCTATGCCAGAAGTTGGGATTTATGATTCTCCAGAAGTGAATGCATTTGCCACTGGACCAAGTAAATCAAATGCCCTGGTTGCTGTTTCTACAGGACTACTCAATCGTATGAACACACAAGAGTTAGAAGGTGTTCTTGCACATGAATTGTCTCACGTCGCAAACGGTGATATGGTTACATTAACTCTCATTCAAGGTGTTGTGAACTCATTTGCAATGTTTATCTCTCGTATCATTGCGTATGTTGCATCCAATGCTGTAAAAGAAGAGATGGCGCAATTAGTCAGAATTGTTGTGACTATCGCACTCGATATTGTTTTCTCAATTCTCGGTTCCATGGCTGTTGCGTATTTCTCCCGCCAAAGAGAATTCCGAGCTGATGCCGGCGGTGCGAAACTTGCGGGTAGAGAGTCGATGATCTCTGCACTTGAATCACTAAGACAAATGGTAGAGATGCCAGAAGACCCAAGAGGAGAAGCCATTGCTTCCTTCAAAATTTCTTCTAATAAAGGTGGATTCCTTTCCCTTTTTGCAACTCACCCTGCTTTGGAAGATCGGATCCTTGCTCTCAAACAAATGAGATAATCGTTACACAACGATAAAAAACACCTCGAAAGGTCGGCACTTGCCGGCCTTTTTTTATTGCAAGACCCTAGTGATCCTTGGTTTCATCCATTTATGTCCATTGTTAAATCTAAGATTCGAACCATTCCTGATTACCCAAAACCAGGGATTTTGTTTCGAGACATCACTTCCCTTCTCATCGACCCAGAGGGTTTCCAACTGACCATTGGGATGTTTGTAGAACGATACCAAAATGCAAAATTAAATAAAATTGCTGCGATTGATGCAAGAGGTTTTATTCCTGGGGCTGCACTGGCATTCCAATTAGGAGTTGGTTTTGTTCCGATTCGCAAAAAAGGAAAACTACCAGGAACAACCATTTCTGAATCCTATGCTTTGGAATATGGAGTTGACCACGTGGAAATCCATACGGATGCCATCGTACCGGGTGACAAAGTTCTCATCATGGACGATTTGATCGCAACAGGTGGAACACTAGAAGCCTCGATCAAACTCATCCAAAATCTAAAAGGCCAAATACATGAATGTTCAACAATCATCAACTTGCCAGACTTAGGTGGAGCCAAAAGGATCAAAGACACTTATGGAATCGATGTTTATTCCATTTGCGAGTTTGAAGGACACTAAAACAAATTGTAAAAAGAAAACAAAAAGTTTCGTTTAAACATTGGTTTTCCAATCGGAACTTTTTGTTTTATCCACTCGAATATTCACTTCGTTTCCTAAAAAATTCCATCGCACAAGAAATAGTTTTTTTAATATGTGGATGCCACGTCCACCTGTGACTAATTTTCGATCTGATTCTATTGGACTTGGAATTGATCTTGGATTAAATCCTTTTCCACTATCGATTACGTAAACATCGATGTATTTACTCGATTCAAACACATGTACGGTGATGATATCATCTTCCCGTTTTCCACCGTGTTCCAATGCATTGTCCAAAGTTTCATCTACTAATATTTGAAACCAAAAACTATCCATAGTTTTTCGCCAATTTTGTTTTTCGTATAAATTCCAAAGTTTTTCTTTGACTAACCTTGAATTGGATCGATTCGCAGGAAATTTTTCTTCAAAAATTTGTTTGGATCTTTCAAATAAAAAGGAAAAAGGATGAGTGAGATAATCTTTTGTAAAAGAATAATGGAATAAAAAAACAACAAAACAGTATAAAAACAACAAATTCAAAAATAGGAAAAAATGTAAAAAATAGGAAGTTGTAATTGGGATCAGTGTTGGATAATTACAAATAATTAAAAATGAAAAACATGTCACAAAAGCAGCATAATAAATATACTCCATAAAAGTTTGAATCGCAGGAAAATTAAAACGTAATTTCGCAATGATCAAATAGGAGAACAGTAAAAAGGTAAAAACATAGTAAGCATTATAATAATATTTCAAAAGGATCAAACTTGCTTCAGGATAAATTTCATTTAGTAAACCCAAATCCACTAGAAGTAACATGATACCCATCCCAAAAACAAATGAAGATAAGATGAGAAGTTTTGGGAAATTACGAAAAAAAGTAGGAAAATGTAATCCGAAAAAAATCAGCACGAATGATAAAAAAACAAGAAACGTCGAGATTGTATGCGGATGGTTTAAGATTTGGTTTTTTAAGACTAAAGCATCAAGAAGGATTGTCAAATTACCAACAAAGAAAAATCCAGCTAGGATAGAAAAACTTGTTTTCATTCCCGTGCGAGGGTTCTTTCTAAAGGAAACGATGCCTGTGATCAATGAAAAGAAGGCGATCGATCCGAATAAAATGGATTCAAAAAAACTCATGCAGAATCAGAAAAAAATGTTAACCTCCCCTCTTGCCTTTGCGAGTACTATTTTATTTTTTCTCAGTTTATTCTCAACGATAACAGCTTCGGAAACAAACAGCCAATCCATTGACGAATTGAGGAAATCTGTAGTCCAAATCCGTGTGTTTTCTCAGGCAAAAGATCCCTTTTCCCCTTGGATGTCTTCGGGGATTTCTGCATCTACTGGTTCAGGTTTCATTATTGCCAAAAACAAAATTCTAACGAATGCCCACGTTGTCTCAAATGCAAAATTTATAGAAGCGCAAAGAAATAACCAAACTGAATGGTTTGAAGTGAAAGTGCTTTACATTGCACATGATTGTGACTTGGCAATATTGGAAGTCCCAAATGATATATTTTATTCAGACAGTGTAGAACTAGAGTTAGGTGGTTTACCAGAACTTGCAAGCCCAGTAGACATCATAGGATATCCCATTGGTGGGAGTAAAATTTCTGTGAGCCGTGGGATTGTATCACGAATAGAACAATCCAGTTATGCTCATTCTCAAATTGATAGCCATTTGGTGGTACAAGTTGATGCAGCAATTAATCCTGGAAATTCAGGTGGGCCTGCCTTCCAAAATGGAAAGGTTGTAGGTGTTGCCTTTCAAGCATCGACAAAAGGAGAAAATATTGGTTACATCATTCCAACAAACGTAATCCAACATTTTTTAAAAGATATAGAAGATGGGTTTTACGACGGTTATGTGGAGCTTGGGATACAAACACAAAATTCATTCTCAGAATCCCACAGAAACTTTTATGAAATCCCGCGGAGCGAAGAAGGAGTCTTCGTCACTCGAGTGTATAAACATGGATCCGCTGATGGTTATTTATTTCCAGGGGATTATTTAACAGCTATTGACGGTCGAAATATTGGACGTAATGGAAATTTACAAGAAACCAACTCAATTGATTTTTTAGAAGTGATTGATAACAAATTTGCAGGAGAAGAAATTCGTTTTGATTTAATTCGAAAAAAGAAAAAAATCCAAGTGAGTTTCCCCGCAAAAAAAATGCCACAAATGGAAAACCAAAGGGCAAGTTACGGAAAAGAATACCCTTATTTGATTTTTGGAGGACTTGTTTTCCAAACTGTCAATCGGGATCTTTTGGAGTCTTGGAGTAAAATTGGGCAAACACAAGGAGGGAGTTTGCTTGTGTATCGATTTTATGAAGGTTCAAATTTATTAGATGGGGAAACAGAGGATGTCGTATTGTATCGAAAATTACCTCACCCAACAAATTCACACTCAGATTTTTACCTCAATATGGTGGTAGAATCGTTTAACGGAACAAAGGTAAAAAATCTAAATCATTTTAAGACATTAATCAAATCCTCCAAAGAAAGAACATTTAAAATATATTTTTATGGCATCCAAGTCCCAATGATTTTGGACCGAGAGGAATCAGAAAAAGCGGATGATCAAATCAAACGAACATATCATATCAAAGGCAATTAAATGAAATCACTCACTCACATATTCTTTTTATCCATCATTTTGATGCTCATTTCATTACAACTGGAAAGTAAACCTATTCCAGTTGCAAGCCAAGATGCTTCAATTTTACAAATCAAAGTGACCGTTTTATATCCAAATTATATCCAACCATGGCGTTTTAAAAATCCAGAGATCCGCCAATCAACCGGGATCTATATTGGTGAGAATCGAATTATCGTTCCAGCCCAAGCCATTTATTTTTATACAAATATTGAAGTAAAAAAACCGGATTCCTTAAAAGTATACACCGCCGAATTAGAACGATTGGATGCAGATTTAGGTCTCGCATTACTAAAATTAAACGACACATCCTTTTCGAAAGACTTAAAACCTGTCCAATTTCCAAGTGAAGTATACTTACCTGGATTTGGCACTGTAATGGAAAGTAAGGACCAACGAAATTTAGAAGAGAAAAAACTTCGTATGATTCGGTTGGATGTAGATGCTTATGCAAGTGGTTATGTGGAATACCCATACATAGAAATCCAATCCGAAGAAAAATTGGATGGTGTTGGTGAACTAATTGTTGATGGAACTTCTCGAATCCCTCAAGGAATTTTATACCAATTCAAAGAAAATGGAATGGGTAAAATGATCCCTTCCTTTTCCATAAAACATTTTATTGATGGGAAATTTTTTCCGTTTAAAGGTTTCCGATTCAAACCATTAGTCGATAGTGCCTCACGAAATGATTATGGACTACGTAAAGATGATTTAGGTGTACTAGTGGCAGAAATTTATCCAGGTTCTTCTGCAGATGGGATTTTGCAATTAGAAGATGTGATATTAGAAGTTTCAAATTTCAAAATCGATCCAAAAGGATATTTTGACCATCCCAAGTTTGGAAAACTAAACATGTCATATTTATTTCATAATACATACGATACTGAATCTGCCTTTGATAAAAAAATTAAAATTAAAGTATTTAGGAACAAAAAACCATTAACTGTCGAAATAGAATCCAAACCACTTAACGAATCATCCATTCGAATTCCTCATGGAAACACAAGATTCCAAATGCCAAAATATTTAATGTTAGCTGGCATCATATTCCAAGAACTTTCCGAATACTATTTAACTGAACATGGGAACCAATGGAGAAATCGAGTGAACAAAGAATTATTATACCTTAATGATTTTTATAGAATCAAAAGGAATCCTAAAGAAGGAAAAGTAATTTTTTTATCGCAAGTGGTCCCGTTGTCTGGAAATAAAGCATACCACACTGCTCACCAAATGGTTTTAAAATCTGTAAATGGAAAGGAAATTACGTCTTTAGAAGAATTAAGGACTCTCATCAAACAAAATGATTCTCCATATATCAAGTTTGTCATGAATGATGGGTATGAACTGATTTTTAAAAAAGAAGAAATCAGTTCACTTAACGATGAGGCAAAAAAAAGTTTTCAAATTGTATCTGATTCTAATTTTTAAAACCCAACTTGAAAACCCATTTGTTTAGAAATGAATAAAACTTTGAGAAGAAAAAGAAACAAAACAAAAATTGTTACTATGATATATTCTTCTTTTCGAATTTGTTTGTCCTCTTTCATTAAAAAAAGTAGAACAGGTATAGATAATGTAAACATTCTGGATACGTTTTCATACACCGACCAAAAATGGTAATAACCCGCAGTACCTACCATAAACATGATGAGTAAAAAAGAAATTCGGAATTCCCAACCTTTTTTAATATTGCCTGTGAAAGGCAAAAACACTCCTAGGAAAAAAAGCAAAACAAGTGGGAATCTGGAAAATAATCGAGCCAATTCTTTTAATTGAATGCCAGAATCTAACTGGCGCCAAATTGATTCCATGTATGAAATCAAACCTTCGAATGGAAGTATAAAATCTGTTAGCCGACCAGGTCTCCAATTTGGGAACTTGTAGGACAAATACAGATGCCAACAAACAGGGATAATCAAAACCGAACCAACAACAATGGTTCGTTTCCAATCTCTTTGGACTAAAGCGAGTAATCCTAAAGGGAAAAGGAGAAACAAAGCAGGTTCTTTTGTTAAAATTGCCAAACTTGACAAAAGTATAAATTGTATCCATTTTTCTTTACGATAAAAATAATAAGCAATGATTAGTAAGGATACCATCACAGAATCACTTACGAGTACATAATAACTACCCAAAGCAAATGGACTCAAAAGGTATAAAATAGCATAAGGTTTTGTTTCCTCATCCAAAAGTTTACGAAGGAAAACATAAGATAATAAAATGAGTGCGATGTTCCAGAAATACATTCCGAATATTGCAAAACTTTTCCCAAAAATCCCAAATAAAGCAATGAGGAAGGGATAACCGATGCGTGGTGCCCTATATGATTCATCAAAACCTTTGGGCCAAACTAAATTGAAGTTGGACAGTGGCCTTGAAAAATAGTAAAATATTTGTCCATCATACCCTGCTCCGAGATCTCCCGTTTCCCCTTTGAATAAAATGGCATTTTGTGGAGTTTCCGATTTGTTTTGCATCGCAAATTCATATCCAAAATTAACCATAGAACTTGGGTTCCAGTCGTATTTTTTCCAATACGAAAATGACGAAACCGCCCATAATAAAACAAACAAAATTATAGTTAACCATTGTTTTGCGTTTAAAAAATCGAATATTGGATTGAGGCGTCTGAAAATCATTTGGATTCTCCTGTTGGAAAAATTAATTCTGAGTTTTTATTTTTGGTAAAATGGAAGATTCAAATATGGAACTATAAATGTTTGCACCTTCATAGGTTAAATGATGAGGATCAAAAAAATACCGGCTATCAGAAATCGCTTCGGTATGATCTATAAATAATTGGCCTCTTTTTTCCAATTGGATTTTTAAATCGGAAATCCAATCTTTTCTCCACTTAGAATTTTTGTAATAATCAAATTCAATTGGATTTTCTGGACTTAGCACTAAAACAAATGGAATTTTGTTTTGGTAAAAATACTCGGAGATTTGTAAGATACGATTGTATTCGGCCCAAGGATTAAATTTCACAGAGTTTACATTTTTTTTTGCTTCACGAACAACATGTAATCTCCATAATTCTTGTCGATTCCCAGCGTCACGAATCATCCTTTCGAAATATTCTTTTTGGAATTCTTCTTTTGTCATTTCAACAAATCGAGTATCATCCCAATAACTTGCTCTCGAATACGAACGGTTTTCAGTTTGGATCGAATTACAAAAAAAATGAGACAATCGAACCCCAACAGTTTCATCTTTTCCATACCGAATCAAATTCACTTCTTTTGCAGTTGGGAGTTGTGATTGGATTTGTATTTGTATAATTTTCCAAGGATTTGAAGAAGAGTTCAAATTTTCCCATTGGATATCAGTCCAACCAGATTTTTGAAATATGGTAGTTTGTGTGTGGTTAGGAACATTAGTAATGTATGAAGTTTCATTTTCAAAAAAACGGAAAACAATCTCTGTGTTTTTATTCTGGATGAAGATGGATTCGGTATCTTTTTGGTTTTCACAAGAGATGGTTGCGGTATTTTTCGTCCATCCCTTTGACCAAATTCCTTCTTTGGGAATGACACCTTGGTACAAATGGTATTTCCTTCCACTTCGGAAATGATTGTCTATAAATACTATAATTGGATCCCAAAAAAATATGCGAAACCGACTTACATAAAATAGAGATTTAGTTGCTAATTTGGAAATTGATTTTCGGTCAATTTGGTTCCAATAGTTTTTTAGGAATGCCAAAGGATAAATGGTTTTTGTTGGATAACGGTGGGCAAATTCTTGAATCCAAGTTTTTTCTTGGAACGAAAAATTTTCACCTTCTTTTACCATATATTCCCATTGTAAATCTGCAAAATTATGTAGGTAGACCACCAAATTTGGGTTTGTTGCAAGTAAATTCTCTTTATAATAATAAAGATCTGTTGGAGCCATTGCAACGTGAGAAAAAAATGAATATTTGGTTTCTGGATTTTCTTTTTTGTTTAGTTTATCAGGTAATACGGAATATAAGGCAACTGAACTGCCAGCGATGATTGTTCTATGTTTGTCTTTTATTTTCTCTAATTCTTTTGTTTTATAAATGAAATTATACCAAGGGGAAGAATCCCATTCTGTTTCGTTCGGAAACAAAAAATACAAATCATAAAAGAAAATTCGATCAAATACAAATATCCCAAATAACAAACTAATGGTGGTTAAAAATACCTTCCATTTGATTCCGAATACTTTATGAATTATGGGTATTCGGGGGTTAGTTTCCATTTTCTTAATAAAAGTTTTTTTGCAAACTTAATGGCAAGATTCAAAACCTTTCTGTTAAAACTACTATTCGAAAAAACATATTTGATCGGAAGTTCTTTGATGGTTCCATTTTTTTTTGAAACGATAGACAAGGCTTCCATGTGAAAATCAAACGCAACTGATTCTAAAGGATAAGAAGCAATCGTTTCAAACATTCCCTTTGAATACCTTCTATACCCACTAGTACAATCACGAAGATTATTCCCAAAGAGATTAAAAATTCCATTGGATAAACAATAATTCATAACCTTCGCAGCAAGCCATGAGATAAACTTTCGATACAATGGAACATTCACAGTGGAAGTGCGTGAACCAATCACTAAATCACAAAATGGGAATTGGATAAAATCTTTTAAATACGCAGCATCATGAGATAAACCAGCATCCATAGTAATGACCCAATCATACTTTTTTTCCACTGCATACTTCATACCATCTTGAATTCCCTTTGGTATGTGAGTATTGTTTTCATGGCGAATCACATTGAGTCTTGAACCAAATTCCTTTTGGAGTTTTTTTAAAATGGCTGGTGTTTCATCTTTACTAGCATCATCAGTGACAGATACATCTGCATATACAATGGCGCCACGTACAACCTCTTCGATTGTAGCAGCTTCATTATAGGCAGGGATGACCACCAAAGTTTTGTTTGGCATTTTATTTTCCAGCGATGTTAAATACGTCTTTGTTCGCTTCAATCCATTTCAATAAACGAGTGACCCCTTCTTTTGGAAGGATTTTTGGATTGAATCCAAATTTTTTCGCTTCAGAAATGTCGCAGATGAAATAACGCATATCACCAGGCCTTTCCACTTCAAAAAGGATTTCTTGTTTTTTACCAAGTATTTCGCCTATGAGAGTGATACATTCTAATAATGAAATTTTATGTGGGCTTGCGCCTCCAATATTGTAAACACCTGGAATCGGGTTTTTAAAAAATTCGAGGTAGGACTTGGCTCCATCTTCTGCATGTAAGATGTCCCTCGTCTGTTTCCCTGTTCCAAAAATTCTAAGTGGCAAACCAAATACAGAACGAATCGCAAAATTAGCAACCCAACCATGATCCTCACCACCAAACTGGCGTTCTCCGTAGATTCCAGTAAAACGGAAACTAGCGGCTTTTACTCCATACATATCTGTATAAGACCGAACATAATGTTCAGCACTCATTTTTGATGCATGTAATGGCGAAATTTGACCCACCATTGTTGGGTGTGTCACAGGGATTTCAACAGGCTCGCGTACATAAGAAGTTTTATCTTCTTTCAAACTATCATTAATGGAATTTCCATAGACGTGAATGGAAGAAGTATTCACCACAGGGATTTTGTGTTTCCTTGCAGCTTCCATAACATTAAAAGTTCCAATCACATTGGTTGAAAAATCAAGTTCAGGGTCTTCCCAAGAAATTGTCATAGCAGGTTGGGCAGCAGTATGAATGATATAATCACAATCAACACTTCGATCCATTAAATGTTCTAAATTACGAATGTCACCTTTTACCATAGTGACACCGATTGATTTTAGATAATTCCAGTTATAATCTCTTGTAGCGTCGGATCCGTATCCTGTTCTTTTTAATTCGTATTTTGTCATGTTGTCAAAACTTACAACATCCCAACCTTCTTTACGAAATAATTCACAAACATGTGAGCCTAAAAACCCACAACCACCTGTAACTAATACTTTATTCGCCATCGCGACTTTCTCCTAGGAAAAACTTTTTTGATAATATCAATTTAAATATTTGTAATGAATCAGAAATCATGTCCCGCAATCGGTATTCCACCTGTCCTACTGGCTTAAAATAAGAAACTGGAATTTCAATACATCTCATATGAGAACGAACAATATCAATCATAAGCTCAACAATAAACTTTCTATCTTCCACGACCAATTGTGGTTTAACACGATCATAGGACTCTCGCCAAACAGAGAAAAATTGGCAATCCACATCTGTAAAACGCGGCTCTTGTCCCCACCAGAATACTTCGACAAGTTTACCCATAAGTAAATTCACCAATCGATATAATGGTTTTAGGTTCGAACCTTGTTCGATCATCTGCCTTGTAGTCCTTGTACCAATCACCATATCTGAATCTTTCATATACTCTAGAAGTTTTGGAAAATCTTTTGAACGAAAGGAACCGTCAGGAGAAACTACAACAAGGATATCACCTGTTGCATATTCGATCCCACGTCGGACTTGTTCTCCAAGTCTTGCAGGATCTCCATCTCCTGGGAAAGTGTATGTTTTTACTTTTTCCTTTTTCGCAAGTGTCAGTGTATTATCAGTTGATTCATTATCAATAACTATGATTTCATTAAATTTGTCTTTAAAATCAACTATAACATCTGTTATCGATCTTTCGTTTTGATTGGTTGGTATGATTAAACTGGTTTTAAACTTAGAAAATAAATCATTTCGAACTTCATAAACAGCATGATAATAATCTTGCATTGAATTAATGTTAAAGTATTCACAATTTAACATCGTAGCGTAAACACCACCACTCGATTCTTTAGCCATTTTATCGATAACATCTGTGATTTCAATCACACCCGATTTTGTAGAGGCTGGTGTTTTTTTGAAAAATTCAAAATATTCGGGAGTGAAAAAATAACTCCCTAAACCTAAAAGTTCATTTGGTGGGTTCTCTGGTTTTTCTACCAAATTTAGAATTTTATCATCTTCTAATACAACTGAATAGTTTTTACGAATCCGTGATAATAATGATGTTTTTACAACTCCAATGGAAGCTGCCATTTTTGGATGATTTTTCAGACTTTTTAGAAAGTTTTGGTGGTCGGTTCTATAATAAAACTCATCTCCTAGAATTGTTAAAAATGGTTCTCGGATTGTTTTTTCAAGACTGGCGACATCGGAAGCAAGGCCACGTTCAGTCCATGGAACAGGTTCCACGACTACTTTGGGTAGATCCAAACGAATTTGTTCAATTTCACTGATGATTTGTTCTTTGAGGTGACCCACAAGGACATAAACCTTTTCAATCCCAAAGGTTTTGACCATTAACTCCACGTTACGGTGCAGAATGGTTTTGCCTTCAACGACAAAAAGTGGTTTTGGAATGAAACTGGTGCGGGGATAAGCTCTAGTGCCTTTTCCAGCGGCGGCAATCACCCCAATTCTGATCTTTTTCAATGTAAAAGGAAAGTCCCTGGAGGGAGGGTTTGGGTCAATTAGAAAAGGTTCGTTTCCATCGGTAGAATTGTAGTTCTTGGTTCGACTTATACCCAGAAAAAGGCTCCCAAATCCGTTTGGAAGGGTTCCAAGTTTTTTCTGGACCTTTGCCCCCTAAACCATTCAAATGGAAGCCCCAAAACCCTTCCTCGGCTCCAGAGGAACCAGGGATTTGAACGGCAACCGGGCTCCCAGCAAGGTGTTCGATTTCGTGTGAAAATGCTAGGTTTTGGAGGGTTCCAAGTAAGGATTCGGAGATCACCCATTGGCCTTTTTCATTTTTCATGAGACGAAATGTAAGATGGTCACAATCAAACCGGCGTAATAGGGCAAACTTTGTATCCCACAATTCCTTAGCTCGGATCTGGCATGCTTCAGGCACCAAGATCCATTCATTCCCATCTTTCGTAATTTTCCCTACAAATAAAACTTCTTCCCAACCGAGTGTTTTTTTGTACCGAAGTTCTTGGGCATTGTAAAAAGACTTTCCCTTTTCAGAAAAAATTTCTATCCCTAATAGTAAGTATCCATTTTCAGTTGTTTGACGGTCTGAAAAATACAAACCTTCTATGGACTTTCCATAAAAAGGATTCGTCCAAATGATAGAGAACAACAGGAAAAGTAAGATCGCTAATTTATGATGCATTTCAGAATAAAAATCCTTCTTCCTTTTATCTTTTTAACAACTACGCTATCGCATTGCAATCCGCTTAATTCTGAAATAGGAAAAAATGATGACCTACTTTTATTATTAGGAGCCTATTCTCTCTTTGGTAGTAATTGTGTTTCGGGTCCTGATCTTTGGGCAAGAGATTTACGAACTCAAAACAGTGTTTGTGTGAGTGTGGAACTTGTAAGTTCAGGGAATTTTGTTGAAGTATATAAGGAAAAATCCTTAACTACGAATTTCAATTTAGTCAAATTTGCAACTGATTTTGATACAATCACCTACCCCAAACTCGTGGAAACATTTGGTTCACCAAGTGATGTTGATGGTGATGGAAAAATAAAAATCCTAATTATGGATATCAAAGATGGAGCAACAGCAAACAGTGCTTATGTTGCTGGGTATTATGATCCAATCAATTATTTCCCCGATAATTTTTTGTTTCGAGTTCGTTCTAATTTTGCTGAGGTTTTATATTTAGATGGAAAGGAACTCATTGCAGCCAATTCCAATGATCCAAACGCATTTGCATCCACTGCAGCCCATGAGTTCCAACACCTACTTCGATTCCCAAAAATGTATGATAGCAACCAATCTGACGAATTATGGATTAACGAAGGTACAAGCGAAGTAGCAAGTGATCTTGCGGGTTATGGCCCACAAACAAGTCGATTGGATTGTTATTCTGGTGTGAATGATTCCAGGTGTGATGATGGGATCAACGGTGTCTCCTTACTTGATTGGAATAGTAACAGTTCTGATGTCCTTAAACAATATTCGTTTGCGTATGTGTTTATGAGATACCTATATGATATTTCAGGAACAAACGAAACCCAAAGGAATGTTTTTTTTCGAAATTCCGTCATCGGAGTTGGTGGGACAAGGGCAAACTCTACTGGAAACTTAATGAATGTTTTCAAATTGAGTGCCAATTTTGATGCGACCAGTTTGACAAATACAAATGATGATATTTTCTTTCGACTGTTTGCCTTACTCAGTGCACAGAGTTTTGGGATAAACAATCTAACCTCCGTTCAGCAAGTTACAGCTGATTCTCAAAATCCAACGACAATCGATTTGACTGCGGCTTTGGTAAAATACCCTTTACCAACAAGTTTAAATCGTTTGATCACGAACCCAGTAAGTCCAACCACAAGCAAATCAACGATCAAACAAGGTGCAGGAAACTTTTATACAACGACTCCACAAGCCATATCGGCACCAAACACGCGCAAAAACTATGGTCGGATCACAGGGGTCACAAAAGGCATTATTTTTTGGGCAAATTCGCCACAAGGTTTAAACACAAATTTAAAATTTATACCAGGTAAAGATGATTCACCAATTCAAAATCCAAGTAAACCACGTTCGTTGAAAACAGTAATTGAAAACTCAACTAACAAAGGGGTAATCCCAATTTGTGGGATCGAATTTACAAACGATTTGGCTCATACTTACGAAAGTATTCCAATAAAATAGATCTCATTAGACCTCGATAACAATCCTTCGCAACATGGCCTCCATCTGCAAACGCATTACAAGTATAAGATGGGTCATTTTTTAACTTCAAAATTGAAAAATTATGATTTTTTGTAATACCGTCAATTTCAGCCTCCCATGTTTTCACAAGAGATTCTTTTTCCATTAAAGATTCAAAATCTGGTGAAGATAAAGGCCAAACGATAACAGCTTTGATTTTTTCTTCCTGTAATCTAGTCAGAATTTTTTCATAAAAACCAAACTGCATATTACTCCTTTGGTAAGAGGCAAATAACCAATCAAGCGTTCGGTGACTAGTAAGAAGGAGTGCGTTAGAATCTTTCTCCATATAATTATCAATTGGAGATAAACCATTCCCATTATGAGAAAGAATATAATCGTATGTTGATTGGTGCATGCCTAGAACATTATCTAAATATGGATTTTTAAAATTCTTCCACATTTGGTCCAAATACGGTTTGTAAGTGCCTACAGCAAAAAGTTTACGTCCCAAATAAAAAGAAACGTGGTCTTTCCCAAACAATGATAAATTTGATAATACATAACCTAAATCAAAACTGTAAGTTAAGTTTGAACTTTTGAACACAGAGTTTTGGTTAAATTGGTTCGGATCGGTTTCCATAATAACAAGATCCGGTTTGATGCCAGCATCTAAAATTTTTGTGAGTTGGAAGTCGTAATAAGCTGGAGTGGTTACTGCAGAAGATAAATTGTATATCTCCCAATCTGGATAAAAGGAAGTAAGTTCATCATGATCAAAATACAACAAACGAGAGGAACCCAAAACCAACATGATTTTTTTTGTTTTGGGAGTATTCACTCCTGGTTTTTCTTTCACTAATTTTTCTAAAAAATCAGATTTTGCTTTATAATTAACTGCTGTTAAATCAATTTTCGCAAGTGTTTGAATATATGGGATTCTAAATATGGAATCCACTAAAAACAAAAATAACAAAAGAAAAATTGGGTAAAAAAGGAACCGTGCCTTGAGCATATCTGAAAGGAGAAAGGAAACGGATTAAAATGTAAAGCGAATTGAGATACCTCCCTCAGACTTTCGTATGAGGGAGAATGTGATTATGCTACTTGTGTACGAGCAAGTTTGCGTTTCTTTTTGAGACTTAAGAACCAATCATCAGCCTTTCGAACATGGCTTACTAATTTTTTCACGTGTTCCCTATTTTCAGGATTCAAAATCTCACGTGCTTCTTGGATGATTTCTTCTACAGTTTTTACATGGAAAGTGAAATAACTAGTAAAGAGTTCATAATACTCTCTATCAGTGTTTTCCCAATCCTTTGATTGAATGTCTTCAATAAAATCAGATAACTGTGATATGTCGATCTCAGGTGTCGCATCAAAATGATTATTCATCATTGCGATACGGTCTGTTATATCAGTTAATTTCTGGAAATAAGATTCCAATTCAGGATATTCCATCTTCCAACCCTCCTTAACAACCCTTACTTTTACCAGGATTTTAGAAAGGGTCGAGAGATCAAGTTTTTTTCATAAATTTACTGATGTCAGAATTTTGTTTTAGAAATTCTTTTAAGAGTACAGCTTGTCCATCCCATGCCTCTTTGGCACCGTCTAGCCACACTTGTGAAGAATCATTGTCAGGGAATCCCCCATTAACAATTGTTAGTTTTGAACTATTCGGTCCAGTTGATTCAAAAATTAACTGTAAAAAAATGTCACCTGCAGGATGGTCTTTCCATTCCATCACAAGTTCTTTCAGCGGATCAATTTTTTTATAAGTCCCATGGGATGTAAAATTTCCCTCGAGTCCCAATTTCCAAGTCCAGGAGAATTCTCCTCCTACCTTTGGCCTTCCTCGAACTTCATCAGCCAACCAATGCACTAACACTTCATAAATGGTAACAGCTGACCACAATCGTTCAATTGGTTCATCAAAAGTAAAAGTAGATTTGGTTTCTCTCATAGACAGAGGGATACGCTTGAAGCTTTGTTTGGCAAGATGTTTTTTGTGGGATAAAACACCAATGGACGGAAATCTAATCCATCCATTGGATTGGAAAATAATTTAAATATTTAAATTATTAGGTCTGACATAAACGGATTGGACAACACTGATGTTTCTCATTTGGAACGCTGCTGCACAATATGCCAAATAATATCTCCATTTTCGGATAAAAGCTTCACTATATCCTTGTGTCCTCACTTCCGTTAGGTTTTCTTCAAATGCTTTTGACCACAAACGAAGAGTTTTTGCATAACTCAAACCCATATCTTCCAAATGATGCAAATACATGTCACCTGTCCGATTGATCGCTTGGTTCATTCGTCCAATAGAAGGCAAAAGAGAACCTGGGAAAATATGTTTTTGAATAAAATCAATTCCTTTCTTAAAGGAAGTAAAACGAGAGTCAGGACATGTAATCACCTGTAATGCCATAATTCCATCTTGTGTGAGTAAGTCTTGGCACTTCTGGAAAAAAGTTTCATAAAACGCATCTCCCACTGCTTCCAACATTTCCACAGAAACAAGTTTTGAAAACTTACCTTCAATTTTTCGATAATCTTGGATTCGAATTTCGATTTTGTCGGACAAACCTTCTTTTTCAATGCGTTCTTTTGCAAACTTATATTGTTCTTCAGAAAGTGTTACAGTCGTTACTTTACACCCGTAATTCTTAGCAGCATGGATGGACAAAAATCCCCAACCACTTCCAATTTCCAAAAGGTGATCTTTTGGATTTAATTTTAATTTTTGACAAAGTTTATCAACTTTTACGGTTTGAGCTTCTTCCAAAGTTTGGTTAAGCGACTCAAAATAAGCTGAGCTATAAGTCATAGTAGGATCTAAAAATAATTTATAAAAACTATTCCCTAAATCATAGTGTTCTACTATATTTTTTTTACTACCTGTAAGTGTATTTCTGCGAAGGAAATGTAAAAACTTATTTCCCAAATTGAACAAATCCAAATGGAACAGTTTTTTCTTTGCACCAGATAAATTAGGAGCTTCGTCCACATTCAATATAAACCAAGAAATTACATTTTCAATAGAATCAGTATCCCAATCTCCAGTTAAATAGGATTCGGAGAAGCCAATGTCACCGTGTAACACAGATTTCTTGAAGAATATTGGATTTTTTACATGAATAAGAGCCGTATGAAACTTTGGATCATATCCACTATTTGTATCACCCAATATCACTTGTTCGCCGTTCGGCAATATCATACGAAGAGATCCACGTTTCATGGAACTCATTGCTTTAAAAAATATTTTTCTAAAAATAGGATATTGTTCTGTGACTGACTTATCCTTTAGTTCACTAAAAAGCTCTGAATCAATCGTTTCTTGTAAAAGGGACTGGTTCGCTGATTTTTCCAAGGGGAACTCCTGTTTGTTTCTCTAAGTTTTGGTGTTTCTTTATGTAAGGAATTTTTTTGATCCACAACTTGAATGCTTGCCAATGAATCAATGTTATTATTTTGACGGTAATAAATGGAAATTGGATGAAAAGTTTTAATAAGTATTTGGATTGAAATGGAATTTTTTTTCCTATAAAGGACGTGATTAAAATTCGTTTCCCTTCTTCATAAGAGTCGACTCCGATCTGTAATTTTTCATTGGGAAGGTTCAGTCGAAATTCAAATTCAGAATCTAATGGGATGAAAGGTGAGACATAAAATTGTTTTTGTTCGCGTATGTATACATCTGGATTTGCAATTGTACCATTTGCTTTTTGAAACCAACCTATGTATGGTTTGATTTCCCCAAAGGTATTCCCTACTTCTGCAATCGCAACAATCGGTTCTCCCTTTTGGTCAAAACAAAAATAGAAACTGACTGGATTGAACACATAACCAAGAACTCTAAGATTGGTTAAGAGGAAAATTTTGCCAATGGGCACCTTCACACCAGATGCTTCGAGGAAGGTTTTTACATTTTCATAGATCGTTGTTTTCCCAAATTGAAGGTGGTCCCGATCGTAAAAAGAGAACAAATTCCAACGATTTCTTGAAAAAATCGCTGATTTGTGGGACAACTGGTCTATTTCTTCCAAGTCCAAATAAAAATTAAATATTTTATATCGGAATTTGTTTTCTGTCGGTGCAGTACGTTTATGAAATACGTCTGCTTCGTACATACATGAATTTAAGTCCATGGGTCTCGTTTTAAAATACTTTTTGATACATTCACTGCAGACAAAAATCCATCTTCATGGAATCCATACCGAAAATAAGCACCTGCAAAATAAATGGGGCCATCTTCATTTAACAACGGCAGACGGCTTTGACCAAGGGATGCTTCTACGGAAAACAATGGATGTTCATAATCAATTTTTTTGATGATATGGTTTTCTCTGACACGACCCGGGTCATTGATCGTGACAAAGTAGTTCTTCTTATTTGATACTTTTTGTAATTGATTCATCCAATAAATTGTATAAGGTTCCAATTTCCCTTGTTTGGATTCGGTGATTTTATAATTCCAGCTCGACCAACAAGATTTGATCTTTGGCATATCCGCATCATCGGTATGAAGGGTAGCAGTGTTATGTTGGTATTGATAAAGAGGGAGTAATTCTTTTTCTAGTTTTGTTGGGTTTCCAAGCAATTTTGCAGATAAATGTCCGTGAGTGGCTAGTAAAACTTTATCAAAAACTTCTTTTTTCCCTTCAGGTAAGACAAGTTCCACTTTCCCATTTGGCAAACGGTTAACGGATTGGACAGGTGTATTCAATCGGAATCGGTCTTTGATCGGAGGGATGATTCGTTTTACATATTCTTTTGAACCACCATCAACTGTATACCACTGGTGTTGTGTACTAAGTCCTAAAAATCCATGATTGTAAAAAAAGCGAATGAGAGATTTGGCAGGGAATTCCAACATCAAATCTGGTGGAGTGGACCAAACAGCAGAACTCATTGGAATGAGATAATAATTGAGAATGTCTTTTCCATACCCAAAGTGATCCATATAACGTCCCAAATTCCAATCATCATAAGTAGGGTTATCTAAAATTTTTGGAGCATCCGTATTAAATCTGTTAATTTCTAATAACATCTTTAAATACCTGGGTCGGAATAGGTTTTTTTTCTGAGCAAATAAACCAGCAAGTCCAGACCCACAAAACTCTAGTTTGGTGGGATCAAACTGAACACTAAAAGACATATCAGATTTTTTAGTAGGAACATTCAGTGTTTGGAATAATCGTAATAGATTAGGATAGGTCACATGATTGAAAACGATAAAACCAGTATCGATGGGAATCTGGATTCCATCTTCTTCCACCATAACCGTATTCGTATGACCACCGATATAATCTGCATGGTCAAAAATAGTTAAATCAAAATCATTTTTTAAAAAGTATGCAGAACCTAAACCTGCGATTCCTGTTCCAACGATTGCTAATGTTTCTTTCACTTGTTTCCCTAATGGTCTTTAGACCGTTAAGAGAAGAGTTGGTTCATTTGCAAATGTACTTCTTCAGCTTTCTTTTTTGCGACTTCTCCAAAATTTTCCGCAAGAGAACTCATGGTTATCCCTCTTGAGGAATTGATAAGAGCTTCTTTCCCACTGGCTTTCATGATGGCATCCAAATCTCCACCTTGGGCACCATACCCTGGAATGAGAAAACATAAATTGGGATGACGGTTACGAAGTGATTGGATCTCTGATGGATGGGTCCCACCTACAACAAGACCCACTTGGCCAGGGTAAGATTCACCAAGGCGGACCATCTGGTCACTCACCTCTTCATATAGATACAATCCATTGGCATTGGTTTTTAATTTTTGGAAATCAGCGGAACTAGAATTGGAGGTTAACCCTAAAACAAAGATCGTTCCACCCAAATCCAAATATGGCAACAAACTATCACGACCCATGTACGGATTCACTGTAAGGGCATCCACTTTTAAAGTTTGGAAAAAATACTTCGCATATTCTTTGGAGGTGTTGGCAAGGTCTCCTCTTTTAGCATCCATAAGAATGGGAACCTCAGGAGATATTTCCTTCATTAAGTGAACCATATGTTCTAATGCAAAGTACCCTTCTGTACCCAGACGTTCAAAAAAAGCAATGTTCGGTTTCCAAGAAACTGCATAAGGGTGAGTGTATCGTACAATGGTTTCGGTAAAATAGACAAGGGGGGATTTTGAATCCAAACAAACTTGTGGTAATTTTTCTAATTCAGGGTCGATCCCAATACATAAGAGGGAACGTAATTTGTCCCTCCGAGAATGAAATTTTGTTAAAAACGATGTCATGGGATGGATTTTGGTTCCTTTAATTTTATCTTTTGTTTGCGTTTTTCTAATTCTAAGCGGATGTCTTTTTTCTTATAACGCCCATACATATGCCCTGGGAAAACTGCCACGGCTGTTATGGGATTCACTACCACATCTCCAATAGCACCGCCAACATAAGTTGAATAAGCTGGAGTTAATAATTCATAGGATAAATGAAGTTGGACAATATCATCTTTTTCTGCAAAATAATTCAAAGCATCATCCGATGCCTTCGCTTCGTGGTATAAGGCACCAACAAAAGGTATGGCATACACTACTGCATACAAAGTCCTTTCTTCGCGTTGTGAAAAATCTTTGGCATGACCACCTTCGTGGATCACAACCGGTGGAAGGTCAGAGTAGATATTGATTGTATTGGTAAAAGAGTTGTAATGATCACCGCCAATGGTTCCAGCAAACAACCGACCTGGTAAAAATGTATAAGCCAATAAAGAAATGGATCCAAAAAAATACCGGATGACTGGATTGATATTTTTATTTTTAGGGAGCCGCCTCCACTCAGAAAGAGGTGCATATTGGTTAAAGCGAACTTTAACATCTCTTAGATTATTTTCTTTAATATAACGAATCAAATATTCTTTGGTTTCTTTTGAAATATGGTGGTTATCAGCTTTTCTGTTCCATAAAACTAGTTTCGAAGGTAGGGAAAAAATCCAATTTCCTGTTTGGTCCAAAATCCAAATTGGCTCTCCTTCTTCAAATTGAGGGTCATCTTCTGTAAATTCGGGACTCGCATGGTATGGATTCCCATAATTATAAGATTTCTCCAATGAATAACAATTGGAAAACAAAACCATCAATCCAAAAATGAATATGATTCCCAATTGTTTCATAAACTATCTAAAATTTCCTTTAACTTTGGATCCACTGGTTCTTGTTTGGTGGGGACTTGTTTGGGAAGGGATTTAGGTTCCTCTATTTTTTGTTGTTCTGAAGTTTTTTCCGAATGACCGGAACGCATTTCTAATTGGGTAAAAAGTTCTGTCAATGCATTTCGACCAAGTTGGTTCAATTGGTCTTCTCGATTCCCTCTAAATCCATTGTAAGGAACATACCAAATTAAAGGCACAAGTGTGAGAACACTGCCTGCCAAATAACAATTGGTTACCTTGGAATCAATTTCATCATAATAGGAAATTTCTTCTTCGGCATAACCTCTGATTTGCACTTTTGCCTTTAAACGAACGAATGTTAAATTTTTACTACAACGATCTAATGAAACCAATTGGAATTCTTCGATACTTATAGTGCCACCACGTTCTATTAATAATGGATATCGTGACTCACGAATGGAAAGTTCTTTGCGGATCAAATAAGAAAGTGGCCCGTATTCATTTGGTAAAGATTCTGGTCCGAAAAAATAAGGGTCATAAACACCCATTTGTAGGCGATTTTCGGATTTCACTTGGATGAGGATATGATCCATTTTTTTGACAAAGTCATATTCCCTTTCATTTGGGAAAGGGCGATAAACCCGCAAAGAAATCCCACATTGGATACTTACAAATGAACAAATCACAATGACCAATCCATGAAAAACACGATTAAAAAACATAAGTATACCCAAAGTACAAATTTGAAATACTATAGGAACGCATAGGGCGATCCTTTCCACCATCTGCTTCGTAAAACGCAGAACTGAGATAATAATCCCGAATTGCTGCAAAATAAGATTCCTGGTTTAAGGCACGGAATCCTGGGAATTCTGATTCATTCGCACGCCAATTGTATTGGGTGGTTTGTAATCCCAAATGAAATTTATGATTGGGAAATGGAACCCAATTCAACTGTGTGAGTACATTAATCCCAATCATTGTCGTTTGGATTTTTGATTCAGAAAAAATGGAATATACTTCAGGGGAGATAGTTCTCTCTCCACCAAACCGACTGAACCCTCCTGTATCGATAAAACTATCCCTTCTATATTTGAGATTGCCTATCGGCGTAAAAAACATATCTCCACCTAACTCATAAGAGTAATTCTCAAAAAATCGATGTACAAATTTAAATCCAGTACTTGGTGCTACATATTGGATCGTATCACGAAAAACGCCAGTTTGACCAAGTGTTTCTGAGTGTTGAGCAGAATTCGTGTTCAGTGAACCCACTCGCATTCCAAATTCCCAAACAAATCCTTTGTTAGGCGAATATTCTTCATAAATTTGAAATACGAATTTGTGATCAGCACTGTAAAATCGATCAGTTTGGAATCCCAATTGTAGTCCACCAATCTCACCAAACGAGAAAAAATTCCTCGTGGTGAAAAATTGCATATATGTGTATTCAAGTCCCCATTTTTTTGAACTATGTTGGTATGAAATTCTAGGTGAAAATGTATTCGAATTGATACTCGATTCATTTATTGAATAAGGAAGGGAACGGATATTTTGGTAACCCATAGGTGACCGAGGGAAATAGGGTGTTCCTGCTTGGAAAGCCACCCTTCCATCATCTAACGCCCATTCTTTGCCAGAACGAAATCCAGCATTTTGATTTAAATAACGAAATCCAATTTCCCATGTCCCATTCCAAAATTCTAAATGGCCATTTTTTGTGGTGGGAAGGTTCTGGTTCGGAGGTTGGTAAACAGGTTCGTTATTTTTGGATTGGAAATTTTCCTTTCTGATCCGTTTCAATTTTTCTCGTATCAGATTGGCTCGTTTCGGATAACCTCGTTCTTCATACGATTCCGCTTCTAACTCCAACTCTGTTGCCTTCGTTTCTTGAGAAAATACCACGTTGGTATGTAACAAAAACAAAAGACAAAAAAAGGAATTAGAAACGAAATGAAGTTTCACAAAGTTTTAGCCTTTTCGTTTGATATAAGCTTTTGCAAACTCAGGCAATACAAAAGCGGCTTTGTGGATTTCAGGGCTATAGTATTTGAGACCTTTTGGAACTCGTTTCGGGTCTGGTGTTACCGAATACGGATCAATTGCATTGGATAAAAAGGTAAACCCAATGATCCCAGATGGGTAAGTGGGAATGGTTGTGTAATAGTATCCATATTCAGGGAAAATTTTTGGAATGAATTCAAAGAGTGAAGTGATCACATCGCCATGGTACCAAAATGATTCCGCTTGTGTGGCAATGATCCCTGTTGGTTTCAAGGCACTTGCCATATCACGAAAAAAAGGCTCTTTAAACAAAACTTCTGCAGGTCCTACTGGATCACTCGAATCCACAAGGATTACATCAAAACGACCTTTGTTGTCTCTTGCAAATTTTGCTCCATCATCATAGTGGTGGATGACCTTTGGGTCTTTCATCGCATCCGCACATTCAGGAAAGTATTTATAACTGATGTCGACAACCGCTTTGTCAATCTCACACAAAACAACTTCTTTGACTGAAGGGTGTTTTAATACTTCACGAACCGTTCCGCCATCCCCTCCTCCAATCACAAGAACAGATTCTGGGTTTGGATGGCTCATCATTGGGATATGGGCAATCATTTCATGATAAGAATGTTCGTCTTTGTTCGTAACCATTGTTACACCATCAAGAGTGAACATACGCCCGAACGATTGTGTTTCAAATATATCAATTTTTTGGAACGGAGATTGTAGGCTTTCGATTGTCTTTGTTACTCGGTAACTGACGGCTCGCCCTTTTTCTAATTCCAATTTTTCTGTGTACCAAATCTCCATTAAATGCTCCTAAGGATTCTCTCTTTGAACCAGAATAGGAATGGGAAGAAGAAGGTGTAGTTTTTTTTAAAGTTTTGGCTTTACGAAAGCTTAAAAATTGAACTTGGCGGGAATTGGTCATTACCATTCCATAGATTTGTATGCAGAAATATTCTCGCGTTTTTTACCTCGTTGGTTTTTTAGCAATGCCACTTTTTATCCTGCTGTTAGTGTTCGGTTATATCAAAATCAACCAAATGGCAAGTGAAGAAATCCATTGGGGTCACAATAAATCGTTTGCCTTCGGACAGGCCTCAAGGGAAGGAAAACTCATCTTATTATCCATCACAAAGTCACGTTGTGAAATGTTAAAGGGATTAGAATGTGGAGAAGGAAAACCCGATATTGGTACGTATGTCCTCCTCAACTTCACACCCCGTGATAACGAGTTCGAGTCCTTGATTTTGGATGATCGGTTTTCCACATTAAAAAACGAACCACTCCCCCAATACTTTTTACTCAATGCAGCTGGTGAAATCAGACATTCATCCAACCAACTTCCAAGTGTGGAAGAAATGCAAAAACTTCCCAAAAAAGAAACTTCTCCTTAAAAAAAGGTAAAAAAGCACTTGCATCTTCCCATTCCTCCTATACCCTATGGGGTATAGGATTTCGGAGGATTTATGTTAGGTTTAACCGTTCACAGAAAAAAAAGTTTCGAAGATACCAT
The DNA here is from genome assembly GCF_040833965.1 of Leptospira sp. WS39.C2. Taxonomy (NCBI): domain Bacteria; kingdom Pseudomonadati; phylum Spirochaetota; class Leptospiria; order Leptospirales; family Leptospiraceae; genus Leptospira; species Leptospira iowaensis. The sequence goes on along the minus strand of NZ_CP162143.1, from coordinate 99,600 downwards.
AAAAGATACCACAGAAGCATTAAAAAAAGAAGGTTTTGGAGTTCTCACGACAATTGATGTCAAACAAACCCTAAAAGACAAAATTAACGTAGATTTCAAACGTTATACCATCCTTGGTGCATGTAACCCCAGTTTTGCGCATAGAGCCCTACAAACCACAGACGAAATTGGAATGTTGTTACCATGTAATGTAGTAGTGACAGAAGAAAAAAACGGAGAAATCAAAGTATCCATCTTTGATCCAATGACCATGACAAAACTTGTCCAAAACTCCGAACTTGAAACCATCGCCAAAGAAGTACAAGACAAACTCGTCCGAGTGATCCACCACTTACACGAATAAAAAAAATCTCATTAAAAAAATGGGCGCCTCGCCAATGGGTTTGAGTTTCGCATTCTATCCATTAGGCGATCCCGCTGTCCGCTCTCAATCTTTCGCCATGCGAAAGGATTTCCGCTACCATCGGTGGCGCGGGGAATTAATTATGCATGCGATTAATTTTAATTACTACCACACATTGAATTAACTTTACGTATTCCAAAATTCTACCAAAATCTAGTTGTGTTAAATTATAGAAAATATATTTCATTTTGATATTGAATTACAAGGAGGCAAACCTTTCACCAAAATTAATTGCACATTTAGCTTTGGTGATGCTCAAGGTATATCGATAGTTAAGCGAAAATCACTTTTTCCAACTTCTCCAACTGGCCTAATTCATATTGCATTTTATCCTTTAGATGGGGACTAATCCGAAAGAAATTTTCATAGTATACCCCTGCAGCTAAAATAATTTCCTTGTGCAACTCTTTTAAGTTTCCAATAGCAGATAATTTCTTTGGTTTATCTATACTAACTTTAAATTGTCCTTTGACTGGGAGTGTTTCAAATTGCAATGAAATACTTTGACTAGGGAATCCCATTTCTGTTTTTGATTTACTATCTACAAAAATGTCAACCATACAGTTAAGCAAATAAGGCCAAAAAAAATCCAAATCATCTGCATGGTATTCTTCTTGTAGAATAAATACATGTTCAACTTTTAAAGTGATAATCCCATGAATGTAATCATTATCTAATTTTCCAGAAAACATATCCACAGAAATGAATTTTCCCATTCGATAATCATAAAAAAAACTACCTATTTCTATCATTATATTTGTCCCACGGGGCAATAGTTCTTTTCCATTACCATTCTTTCGGATTCAGATAGATTAAACTACCTACCACGATTTCAATTCTCTTTGGCTAGAGGAGAATACTTAAACCTCCTCCCCCTTTCCGCTCTCCTCTCGTTTCCGATACACTTCCATCACCGCACAAAATAAAATGACAGCTCCACCAAGCCATAACCGATCGGGAGGAATTTCACCCAAAAAATACCATGCCGCCAAACTCCCGTAAATTGGGCTCAGTGTGGACAATGTTCCCGCTGTGGTCACAGATAAATTTGACAAACTGCGGATCCAAATCGTATGGGCAAGAGAAGTAAAAATTCCCGCAAGGATCACTTGGAAAAATAAGTATTTAGGTTCTGCGAGCATCTGGGAGAGCCCATCAGCAAATGGGAGTAGTACAAGTGATGTGGCGAAAAGTTGGGTGAATAAAATTTGAGAACTTGGGTAATGGACATGCATCTCTTTTGTAAGTAGATTACGAATCGCATACAAAACGGCAGATACCACACCCCAAACCACACCTTGGAACATTTGGTTGTCCCAAGACAAATCCGGCACGATTAGAAATAATCCAAAAAGCGAAAAGGAAGCCAAAAACAAAGCAAAAGGTTCTGGTTTCTTCCCACCTAATACTGGTTCGAGGATTGCAGAAAACACAGGGTATGTAAAAAGAGACAACATCCCAACGGCGACCGTTGATACTTGGATGGAGTGAAAGTAAGTCACCCAATGTAAGGCGAACAAAATCCCAATCCCAAACACAAAACTAAAATCCTTAAAACTTTTATACGATATGGACTTACGACGAAGGATAAAAAATAATCCTAAGATCAAAACAGAAAATAAGGCCCGACCTGAGATAATCGTGACGGCAGGGAAAGGGAGGAGTTTGGCAAACAAAGTGACGTTCCCCATAATGAGGATCGTCAAATTGAGCTCGAGTACAGATCTAAGAAACGAAGGCGAAGAAGTTTTCACTTCTTCCTTAGGATTCAACCCCTAGAAATTTGGCGATGGATTTTCTGTCCTTCTCCAAACTATGTTTGTGAATTTCTTCGATGGCTTTTTCCACAATAGGAGAAACAAAGAGTAAACTAGAAACTACATCCACATCATAAGAACGTTTGGACTCAGATCCACTTGCTTCGTACTTACTTTTCCCTTTGATCACAAACACATTGTCTTTGCCAGGTGGGGAAATTTTAAACTCATGGGTGTTTGTGGTGATGTCAAAAGTAGACTCTTCGAGTAAGGAAAGATCGTTGAGTGCAGCTGATAATACGGCAGGCATTGATCCTTCTAAACTCACCTTTCGTTTTTGGTGGATGAGGTTCCCTTCTTTTTTTTCTTCGAGTAAAGTGACATTCTTTAGATCAGGGAACTGGTCTAGGTGTTTGTATCTCTCCTCTCTTGCATGCAAAAGTTTATCTAACGGAACTGGGAATGTATGGGTGACTTGGTATTTCACTATTTTTTCTTACCTTTTTTCTTTGCCGGTTTTGCCTTTGGTTTTGCTTTTTTAGGTGTTGGTTTTGCGGCCTTTTTAACAGCTTTTTTCGCCTTCACTTTGTTTTGCGGTTTTGCCACTGGTTTTGAAGTTACCTTTGGCTTAGAAGCCGGTTTCCCCTTAGCTGAAGTTTTTGGTTTTGCTGTTGCCTTTGGTTGCACACTTGGTTTAGATTTTCCTTGTGCTTTTGATGTGGAATTCACCTGAGCAAGAAGTTCTTCATCTTCCCAATAAAAAACTTGGTCCGCTGGAGTGGATTGTTCCATCGCCATCGCTTGGGCTTCCAAAAGCGAATTATTGGATTCATTAAAATTTGCTAATTTTTGAAATAACAAATTGATTTTTGGGTCTTGGAATTTCCCACGAATGGTCGCATAAAAATTACGCGCATCTTCCCCTTCTCGGATCGCAAGTTCAATTGCCTTTTTTTCATCAGCTTTTACTTCTGCGTTTTTATTTCGGTCCAAACGATCCATAATCTTTTGGATGGTGGAAGAATGGAATTTTTCAATCTCCGAAAGTTGTTTGAGGTTAGGGAGTTCCTTTCCTTCAGCACTTTTGTAAATGTCTTTGATGTATTTGATATGTTCATCACCATCTAACGCAAGTTGGCTGAAAAGTTCTCTAATTTGCCCTTCAGGCAAACTTTCGGATAGTTTAAGATAAAAATTGAAACATTGAACCTCATGTTCAATGGCAGCCGCTACTGCTTCAATAAAGGATGTTTTTTTTAGTGATTTCATAATCCCTTTCCCTGGTTTTGTAAAACCATAAATACGATACTCGTTTGAGCCAAGTGAATCAAGTATTTTTCACTGATTGAACATCTAACTCTTCTGTCTTTGTCGCAGCATAAATCAGCAATTGTGCAAGATAATAGGTGATCATGATCCCTAAAGAGGCAACAGAACGATCCATCTCACGGTTGAGAAACATTGAATATGCGATAATGGAGTCAGACAGAATAAAAACAAGCGCACCAAGAAGTCCTAAATAAAATGGTTTTGTGATGGAATTCCTTGCTGCTGCCCTCCATCCCATAAGACAAATTGCTGAGATATAAAATCCTACTGGGATGGTTAGAGCTCCGAGTTTCGGAACAAGAACCATAAAGAACGAACATCCAAATAATAAAAATGGAATCGCAAGGACCGGTTTGATTTTGGAATCGATGGTAAACGCATACGAGTAAATCAATTGGGCGATGAGAAAGGAACCAAGGCCAGGAACAAAGTATCCTTCTTTAGGGATGGCCAAAAAACTATCGCCAAAAAGAGAAAAAACAAGCCCCACCGCTACCAATTTCCCACGTTTTTCCAAAGTTGGAAACGAACGAAACAACGCAACAATCAAGATTAAGATTGGGATAATTTTAGAGGGAAGATAAAATACATCTTCTTTCGTGATCGTTACAATCGCGAGTAGATGTACAATAGAAAAGAGAACGAACAAAACAATTTCTTTAGCCATATTTCTTACTTTACACAGATATCATTCTCGAGATTTCATCAGATGGAAAGCCCGAGTGATCAGCCTATGAAACAAACACGACCCTTGTCTATCCTTTTCTTAATCTGTCTTTTGTGGACACAAACCTTATCTGCAAGAGAAGTCCCATCTGGCGGTGAAATGTTGATTGATCTCATCGTAGCTCGACCTATGGGACTTGCAGGAACACTTCTTGGAACCGCAGCATTTATCGTTGCTTCTCCTTTCACTCTTCTTTCTGGAACGTTTATCCAATCTGGGAAGAGATTAGTTGTGTACCCTGCAAAATTCACCTTCACACGAGGGTTAGGCGACTTCCCTGGTTATATGGAAGATTACCAAATCGTAGAGGAATAAATTGAACGAATTTTTATTTTCAGATTTCCCTGAAGTATCCACTGAGGATTGGAAAAACCAAATCCTCAAAGACCTCAAAGGAAACCCATGGGACAAAGTGACCTGGGAAACCGAAGAAGGTTTTAAAATTGAACCCTTTTACCGCAAAGAAGACCTTCCTGTTTTACCTCGCGTTTTCAAACGAAACCCAGGTTGGAAAGTCACAGAAGTCGTCACTACTGAATCCGAAACAAAATCTTTGACACAGAAAGGTGTGGATGCAGCCATCCTTGTTTCTCACGAAGAAGCGGGAAAAGTGTATGGATGTAAAATCTCCTCGGCATCCGACTTAGAATCATTGGCAAAATCAGTGGGTGAGATTCCCCTCATTGTTTCCCTTGCCACACGAACTCCAAAGTTCAGCGACACATTCAAAAAACTCACATCTTCGCATAACACGGTACTCGGTGATTTTGATCCCTATGGAACCGCCCTGCTTTGCGGGGAACTTGGTTGCGAAGAAAATAATATTGGAAAAACTTTCCAATCCCTTTCAGGAACCAAAGGGTTTTCTGGGGTAGGAATTCATAGTTTGTACTTACGAGATTCTGGTGCATCGATTGGCCAAGAACTGGCCTATACCCTTTCTTGGGGCGTGGACTATTTAAACCAACATTTGGATGCGGGGGTGTCCATCGAAGATGCGGCGGCAAACCTTTGGTTTTGGATGGGAATTGGTTCGGATTACTTCACAGAAATCGCCAAATTCCGTGCTATGCGAATCCTTTGGTCAGAAATTTTAAATGTTTACAAACCAGGCCTTGGAGAAACACATCCTGCCCTTATCCTTGCCCAAACTTCCAATTTTCAGTACACAGCGTACGATCCACACGTGAATATGTTACGGGGAACAACAGCTGCTATGTCTGCTGTGATTGGTGGTGCTGATTTTGTCACTGTTTCTCCATTTGATTCGGAATATACCACAAAACAAGAGTTAGGCAAACGAATTGCAAGGAATGCACAACTCCTACTTCGTTACGAATCCTTCCTCGACAAAGTAGAAGACCCTGCTTCAGGTTCGTACTACTTAGAAGTTCTCACGAAAAAACTCGCAGAAACCGCTTGGGAAAAATTCCAAACTGTGGAAAAAGAAGGTGGGTTTGGAGTCTCTTTGAAAAAAGGAACCATCCAATCTGAAATCCAAACTCGTGCTTCCAAAAAACGCGAAGCCCTTGCCACAAAAAAAGAAATCCTACTTGGTACAAACCAATACCCTCTACCAACAGAACGACATGCCGAACTAAAAGATTCTGTGGCTGAAACAGAAAGTCGTCTTTCCTACTCAGAAAAGTCAACTTACCAACGTTTGGTGCCACTTAGGCTTTCTTATGAATTTGACAAATGGAGAAACAAAACAGACCTCCATGTAGCATCAGGGAAAAAAGCCCCCAAGGTATTTTTACTGACCATTGGAGACCTAACGATGCGAAAAGCACGTGCGGGTTTTAGCTCCAACTTCATCGGATGCCTAGGGTACGAAATCATCGATAACCTAGGATTTTCTTCTGTAAAAGAAGGAGTTACCAAGGCAAAAGAATTGGGAGTCGAGATCGTAGTCCTTTGTTCGTCTGACGAAGAGTATGCGACCTACCTTCCTGAATTTGCGAAGGAAATGGCAACCCAACTTCCGAATTCTTGGAAACTCCTTGCAGGTTACCCAAAAGACCTCATGAGCCTTGCGGAATCTCTCGGGATCGACGACTTCATCCACATGAAACGTAACCTCACTCAGTTTCTGGAAAAAGCCCAAACCAAATGGATCGGGAAATAAAATGAAGAAACCAAATTTTGCCAATACTCCACTTTCTTTTAGCGCTCCAAAACCTGACCCAAAGTCGATTTCACTTTGGCAAACGGCAGAAGGAATCTCCATCCAATCTCGGTACCAACCTACCGATTTGGAAGGTTTGGAACACTTAAACTATGCTGCGGGAATCCCACCCTACTTACGTGGACCATATTCGACCATGTATGTAAACAAACCTTGGACGGTCCGCCAATACGCAGGATTTTCCACGGCAGAAGAATCAAATGCCTTTTATCGTCGAAACTTAGCTGCAGGGCAAAAGGGACTTTCCGTTGCCTTTGACCTGGCGACACATCGGGGTTATGATTCCGACCACGAACGAGTGGTGGGAGACGTGGGGAAAGCGGGAGTGGCGATTGACTCTGTCCTCGACATGAAGATCCTCTTCGACCAAATCCCTCTCGACCAAATGTCTGTTTCCATGACGATGAATGGTGCTGTTATCCCAGTCCTTGCCTTCTATATTGTAGCAGCAGAAGAACAAGGGGTCTCTAAGGACAAACTTTCTGGTACCATCCAAAATGATATTTTGAAAGAGTTTATGGTGCGGAACACTTACATCTACCCACCAAAACATTCTATGAAAATCATCGCGGATATCTTTGGTTATACTTCCAAATACATGCCAAAGTTTAACTCCATCTCCATCTCTGGTTACCACATGCAGGAAGCGGGAGCCACAGCGGATTTGGAACTTGCCTATACACTTGCGGATGGTTGGGAATACATCAAAACAGGAATCGCTTCTGGACTTTCTGTAGATGAATTTGCACCTCGCCTCTCTTTCTTTTGGGCGATTGGGATGAACCATTTTATGGAGATTGCCAAGATGCGCGCAGGGCGTCTCCTTTGGGCAAAAATTGTAAACCAATTCCAACCGAAATCCACAAAGTCTTTGGCTCTCCGAACTCACTGCCAAACGTCTGGATGGTCCCTCACAGAACAAGACCCATTCAATAACGTAGGAAGGACTTGTATTGAAGCCATGGCAGCAGCCCTTGGCCACACACAATCCCTTCACACAAATGCTCTTGACGAAGCGATTGCCCTTCCAACTGACTTCTCAGCACGGATTGCACGTAACACACAAATTTATCTCCAAGAAGAAACAAACATCCACCGAGTCATCGACCCATGGGGTGGATCGTTTTATGTGGAAAAACTTACAAACGATTTGGTCCACAAAGCATGGGATCTCATCACCGAAGTACAAAAATTAGGTGGTATGGCAGAGGCGATTGAGACGGGAATTCCAAAGATGCGAATCGAAGAAGCATCCGCCAGAAAACAAGCTCGAATTGACTCTGGAAAGGATGTGATTGTCGGTGTGAACCGGTTCCGTTTGGATAAGGAAGCCCCTCTTGATATTTTAGACATCGATAATACTGCGGTTCGGATAGCACAGATCAAACGTCTCGAACAAATGAAAAAAGACCGTGACAACACGGCCGTTAAAGCTGCGTTAAACGCCATTACAAAATGTGCAGAAACTGGGAACGGAAACTTACTAGAACTCGCAGTGGATGCCGCACGAAAACGTGCTTCTCTCGGTGAAATTTCTTATGCAATGGAAAAAGTATTCGGGAGGTATAAAGCTGTGATCAGATCCATCTCTGGAGTGTATTCCTCAGAAATTTCCGAAGACAAAGGTTATATCGAAGCACGGTGTCTTGCCGACGAATTTGCCAAACTCGAAGGCCGTCGTCCAAGGATCATGGTTGCCAAAATGGGACAAGATGGCCATGACCGTGGTGCGAAGGTGATCTCCACTAGTTTTGCCGATATGGGGTTTGACGTTGATATCGGGCCTCTTTTCCAAACACCAGCGGAAGTTGCCAAACAAGTGGTAGAAAACGACTGCCACATCCTTGGAGTTTCTTCTCTTGCAGCAGGGCACAAAACCTTGGTTCCGCAAGTGATCGAAGAATTGAAAAAACTGGGCGCAGAAGATGTGTTAGTTGTTGTGGGTGGGGTAATCCCAGCACAGGACTACGACTTCCTCTACAAATCAGGTGCCACAGCGATTTTTGGACCAGGAACTGTGATTTCGGAAGCCGCCAAACAAATCCTCAATTTGTTACTCGGCGAACGAAGGGCCGCCTAACGCTTACACTTTAAAGTAAGTTCTGGTAAAACACAAAACTAAACAACCGACACCGACTTGTCAACATGACAGTCGGTGTTCGTTTGGTGTCTGAAAAAACTGGATTTAAAATACAACCGAGACGTTCGTTAAGCTTCACAGAGAATCAAATGGATCAGGAAAACAAAGACTCAGAGAAACCAAATCGTTCGAGTGACAAAGAAGTGGCGAAGTCTGCCCTTTCCGTGAATCCTGGTGTTGCGGATGCTCCTGCCATTTCTCCTTATATCAAAGAACAACGTAAGTCCCTCTCGAGAAAAGAAACCACATCAGAATCTCTTGCAGACGGAATTCTCGCAGGTAACCGAACTGCCCTCTCCAAGGCCATCACCCTTGTGGAAAGTAATTTGGAAGAACACAATGACAAAGCCCAAGCCATCTTAGAGCTCATCATGCCGAAGGTAGGAAACTCCATCCGCATTGGGATCACAGGTGTTCCTGGTGTAGGAAAATCTACCTTCATTGAAAGTTTTGGAAGTTTCATTTTAGAACAAAAAAGAAAACTCGCCGTGCTCGCCATCGACCCGAGTAGCCAGCGCACAAGGGGATCCATTCTCGGAGATAAAACGAGAATGGAAGTTTTGTCCAAAGCAGAAAATGCATTTATTCGCCCATCACCTAGCAGTGGTTCGCTTGGCGGAGTGGCACGAAAAACACGAGAGAGTATGTATCTTTGTGAGGCTGCTGGATTTGATACCATCATCATAGAAACTGTGGGTGTGGGACAGTCCGAAACCCAAGTCCACTCCATGGTGGATTTCTTTTTGTTACTCATGCTTGCGGGAGCGGGCGACGAACTGCAAGGGATCAAACGAGGGATTATGGAAATGGCAGACCTCATTGCGATAAACAAAGCCGATGGCCAAAATGAAGCCTATGCCACTCGTGCCAGAGCCGAATACGAATCAGCCCTCCACCTCTTCCCTGCTCCCGAATCCAAATGGACACCACGTGCGACCACTTGCAGTGGTCTTGGTGGGAAGGGAATCGATGAAATTTGGAATCTCATCCAAGACTACATCACTACCACAAAAACAAACGGTTATTATGCGAAAAATCGTGAAGAACAAACCAAAACTTGGTTTGAAGAATCATTGCGGGAAGCAGTCTTAGATCAGTTTTTTGCAAAAGAAGGGAAAAAAGAAGCCATTTCCCTTTCAGAATCAAAACTCATGACTGGGAAGTCTACATTACTTAGAGAAATCAAAAACCTGCTTGGGAAATAAAAAAACACCACCGTGACTGGTCACGATGGTGTGTGCTAAGGTTATCATTCATTTAAAGGAGTCCTAAAAATCTAAGGAAAGGAAGATCAGAGAAAAAAGTTTACGATCAAAAGAATCGTAACATAAACTCCAAACCATAAGAGCATTCGAAAGTGGGTGATAAAAAATAAAACCAAAGCTTTTTTAATAAAACCTCAACTGAGCATTTTTTCTCAAATCTAGCTTATAGTATACAGGACAGAATTCGATTCGTCTATCTACCAGATGGTATAAAATGAATTGATGACTAGTTCAGAAGATCCCAAAGAACCTAGCTTTTTTTAACATTTGTACTCTGGTATTCACTTGGAGTTTTTTATAGATGGTTTTGATCTGTTGCCTTACCGTTCCAATTGTGGTTCCAAACAACTGGGCGATTTGTTGGGGAGAATCCCCTTCAATGATGAGTTCTAATATTTGCCTTTCCCTTGGGGACAAAACTTCCAAACCAAATTCCTTTTGATTGTTTGAAATCGGTTCTAATTTTTGTTTTAATTCTGGATTTCGAAAGGCTAACAATACTTTTGTGGCAATAGAAGGAGAGATCACACTACCTCCATCTAATATGGTTTGGATGGTTTCTAAAAGGGAATCCAATTCTGATTTCCATATATAACCTGAAGCTCCTAATTTGATGGCAGCAAAGATCACATCATCCGTTTGTAAGGAAGAAATCACGAGGCTTTTTCTCACATCTACAGTGTGGTATTTTTTTAAGACATCTATACCACTGGCACCAGGCAGTCCAATATCCAGAATCAGTAACTGTAATTCTCCATTAGGAGGATTCGTTTCAAAGGCTTCTGCCGAATTCCAAGTTGTGATTGAGATCGAATCATTCGTTTTAAGAACGGATACAAGAGATTCTAAATAAGCAGGATTGTCTTCAATGATGCCAATCTTTGTTACATTCATGTTTGGAATAAGGTTTTTGGTAATCGGATTTTAATTCGATACGGATGAGGGATAATTTCTAAACTTCCATGGAGAAATTGGATCCTTTGTTCGATACCTTTTTCACCGAGTCCCGGTTCTATCCATTTTGAATTTTCAATTGGAGTGTGCATTTTTGTTTCGTTGATTTCTTGTTCAAATACAATGGAAATAGAATCAAAAGTTTCGTCCAAACGACAAATGGTTTTCCCTTTACCATGCCTCAAATCATTGGTTGAGATTTCTTTGAAAATTTGTAATAAGTGATGTGCAGTTTCAGGTTCTTTGATTGAGATCAGACGGTCTTGGAAAGAATCACTCAAAATTACAATCTCCCTTCCCAACATTTTATATCTTTTTTTGACAAACAAATGAAGGCCATCTAACAACGATTCCTGAAGGATTTCTCTATGGTCTTCTTCCTTCACTTGGTTTCGTAGTGACTCTAATGAATCTTTTGAAAGTTCTTTGATTTTTTGAATTTGTGAAGCAGATGGACTTTCGGAATTGGTTTCCAATGTTTGGCATAACAAAACCAAATCAGTAAGTTTTGAACCCAAACTGTCGTGGATGTCTTGGAAAAATGTCCTACGTTTTTCTTCGAGTAACATCCCTCTGTATGCAGCGATGTAACGTGTTTGGAACCACCAATGGTTTAAAAAAAAGGAAACAAGGAATAAAGGTACCGTAGTTGACATTTCTCTCCAAGTTTCTTCTGGGATCATCGAATTATTTTGAACAAACACTCGGACAAGGTAGATACAAAAAACAATGGTCCATTCTAAAATAAACTGCCAAACAAGGCCTGGATAAAAAAACGAATTGGTACCAATGAGAGCGATGATGGTTAACCAATTCCTTGGATCAAAATAGGGTATGTTTGGGTCATGAAACCCAGTTTCAATTTCTATAAGGACAAGAATAAAAAATAAAAACCTAACTAGTTTTGTAATCGATACATTTACATTTCTGTGGAAAAATGAGATACTAACAAGGAATAGACTTATAATAAGTTGGGCAAAAGATAAAATACAATTTGTTGGATCTTCCTTATCCCATTCCAAATACACACTTTGGGAGTATGCAAGTGTATAAGCAAATCCTAATAAATAAAGTTTATTGAGAATTTCGGAGTAAACAGCAACTAAAGAAATTGGATCAAATTGTTTACCCAATAGTTTTTGGAAAAAGGCTCTTAAATTCACAGGGCTACCAAAATCAAAGTTGGTAGGAAAATAAAACAGTCTTCATATTTCTAGTTTTTTGATATGTTCCAAAAGGAGTTTTTTATCATCTTCGAAGATTTGGTTGAACTCAAGGCCCACTTCGTAAAATGCACCTTCTCCAAATTCTTCTAAACGAACTACCTTCGCCTTTGGATACAAAACATATTTCACATCAGGGAAACGAAGCTCCAATTCCAGCCTTGTCCCAAGGGACATGGGTTCTTTGGTGCGAAAGAGAAGTCCCCCTTCCGAAATGTCTTGTGAGTCCCCTTCCCCTTTATCACTAGGAAGAAACTGTGCAGAGCCCGCACCCGATTGGATCACTCGGTAAGTGAGGTGGACTTTTTCAGAGAGACGATTGTAAATTCGGCGTTCACTAGACATGAATGCAAGAGAACACCGAATTCAAAGTTTGGGCAAGTTTAAAATACAAACCCGATTTGGACTAAAATCCAGATTTTACCCTTCTAAATCCTCAGGGCGGATTTCGTAATCTGGTCGGAAGGCCCCTTCAATTTTTTCGCGGAGTCTGTCAATGTATCCAAACACTGCTGGCACCACGATGAGAGTGATGAGAGTGGACAAAACGAGTCCACCAATGATGGCAATCCCCATTGCTGTTCTTGATTTAGAGGCTTCACCAATTCCAAGTGCAATTGGCAATGTTCCTGCAATCATCGCAAGGGATGTCATAAGGATGGGACGTAATCGTTTTGCACCAGCATCGAAGATAGCATCGTTTCTAGACATACCATGTTCTTTCATAGCAAGCATGGCATGGTCCACAAGTAAGATTGAGTTTTTGGCAACTAGTCCCATGAGTAAAATGAGTCCAATCATACTAAATAGGTTTAACATTTCACCTGTTAAAGCGAGAGCAAAAAAGGCTCCAGAAATCGCAGGTGGAATGGCAAATAATATTGTGATTGGTGTGATAAAAGACTCATAAAGAGAAGCTAACACGAGATAAATGAATATGAGCGCCATTCCAAAAGCTAATACAATATTTTGTAATAACTCTTTGAAGTCTTCTGATTGGCCCACAAAGGAATACGTAATCCCTGGAGGTGGTGGTAATTTTTCTTTTAATATTTTCACCGCGGATTCAGATGCAGAAGCAATGGCTCCTCCAGGAGCAAGGTTTGCATTAATCGGAACTACACGCGAGCGGTCTTCCCGAATGATCCTTGCGGGAGAGGAACTTTCTTTCCCTTCAGCGATGGCATTCAGCGGAATGAGTTTGTTTTGGATGTTTGGAACTCTTGTTTCATAGAATGACTTACGTAAGTTCCGTTGGTCTTCTCGTAACCGAAGTCTCACATCATACTCGATTCCATTCTCTAAATACTTCGCCACTTCCCCACCTTCAATATGGTAACGAAGTTCGGCACCCATAACACCAGCAACAACTCCAACCGTTTGCATTTTAGCCCGGTTAGGAACCACTTGGAATTCTGGTTTTCCCGTTCTGTATGTTGTGTCCACATCTGTGAGGTCAGGGATTTTTCGAAGTTCATCCATGACTTTAAAAGAATATGCCTCTAAGTCTTTTAAATTTTCACCCTTTAGGTTTAAATTGAATGGGTATTGGACACCACCACCAAGCGCTGAATAGTCGTTTACCTTTGGCCTTGCTTGTGGGAATGCCTTTAAAAATTCTCGGATTTGGTCTTTCACATCCCCTGTTGTGCGGTTTCTGTATTCCGAGGGGAGAAGTGCCACACCTATGGTAGCGATATTGGATTCTCCATCAGAGTTACCAATGACCGTTGCGAGTAGTTCCAATTCAGGAATATTTTTTATGATTTCATTTTGGATTTGTTCCACAACTTCTGAAGTTCCATTTAAAGAAGTCCCAGGAGCCATTTCCACATTCACCATAAATTCCCCTTGGTCGTTCGCTGGAAGAAAGGTTTTTTTCACAAACGCAAGAGAAAAAATACTAGTGATGAGAGTTAAAAAAGTAAGGAGAATGACAGCCCAAGGTTTCTTTAAGGCAAACTTCATGATGGTGGCGTACATTCTGTCCAAAAATTCTTGGAACTTATCAAAATTTCTGAGTACGAAATTTTTCTTTTTGTGGATGTCGTTTTTCCCGGCAAAATAAGCAGATAACATAGGTGCGACGGTTAATCCATCAAAAAGTGAGATGATCATGGCAAAAACCACAGTCAGTCCAAACTGTTTGAAAAACTGACCAACAATCCCAGATAAAAATCCAATTGGAAGGAAAACTGCAATCACTGTGAGAGAGGTTCCAATGACAGCAAGAGTCACCTCTTCCGTTCCTTTTCTTGCAGCTACGATCACCGATTCCCCTTCTTCGAGTTTTCGGAAAATATTTTCCCGAACAACGATGGCATCATCCACAAGAAGTCCAACGGCAAGAGATAAGGCAAGAAGTGTCATCACGTTCATGGTAAAACCCATTGCATACATGATGATAAAAGCACCTAACATGGAGTTTGGGAGAGCCATTCCCGTAATCAGGGTGGAACGAACATTCCCTAGGAATAAATAAACAACAAGAACGGCTAGGAAGATTCCCAAAATGATGGCGATGGTAACATCTTCAATATTGGCTCGAATCCATTTGGAACCATCGCGGATGAGAATGACTTTCGGTGCCCCTTTTAAGTCTTTGATTTGGTCATTGATCGTATCAATTTTTCCCAAAATTCCATCGGCCACTTCTACAGTGTTTGCACCCGATTGTTTGTAAACGTCTAGGAAAAGTGCCTTTTTTTGGACTCTTTCTTTTTTCGGAGCATCGTATTTGAATAATAATTTCCCAATCACTGAAGGTTCTTCATGTTCCTCGGCTTTAATGGGAGCGTACAGTAGTCCAAGTGTTTGGCGGTCTTGTAATGTGTCTTTCACTTGGCCAAGGTCTTTCACAAGAACTCCCCTTCCAAATTCACCACCAAAGGAAACTACAGTATTTTCAATCTGAGATAAGGATTCGTATTTTGCTACTGTACGAAATGAAGTTTCTTTTTCGCCACCTTCTACTTTTCCTGCGGGGATATTCACACCAGAATTTTTGATTTGGTTCCCAATCGCAATGGCAGGGACTTGGTATGCATTGATTTTATTTCGATCGAGTTCAATATGGATTTCACGGCGAGATCCACCGATGATTTTTACCGCACCGACGTTATTCACTTGTTCTAACTTGGTTTTGATTTTTTCTTTTGCCAAGTCATAGAGTTCCCCTTCTGGCAAATCCGCAAACAAAGAGATACGCATGATGGGTTGGTCTGATGGATCAAACCTTTGGACAAGTGGTTCCTTTGATGAATCGGGAAAAAGTGGTTTGACCCTTGCTGTTTTATCCCGTACTTGTTGTTCGGCATATTTGATATCGGTGGTCAAACTAAACTCTGCAAACACAAGTGAGATCCCTTCTTGGTTTCTAGATGTGATTCGTTTTAGGCCAGAGATGGAACTGAGTTCCTCTTCCAGAGGTTTGGAAATGGAAGTTTCAATTTCTTCGGGACCAGCTCCAGGGTAAACTGTGGATACAACAACAAAAGGAATGTTGATGTCAGGGAATAAATCCACACCGATTCGTTTTAAGGAGATGTACCCTGTGATCACCATGATGATCACTAGGGAAGAAATGAAAATGGGGCGTTTGATCGAAAAGGAAGCAATACTCATTAATTTTTTCTCTATTTGAGCAGTTTGTACTCTTGTAAACAAGCGATACCAGAGCTCTCTCTGTAAGTAGACAGCAATGTTGACTTACTGTTCAACATTTTTGTGCGATTTTCAAATTTTTCTTCCACAAAACTATCAGGACAAACATCACTTAATAAAAGAACAGAATCAAAATTTGTCCAATCTTTCCATCGAAATTTGTTATCATTGCGAACCATACCTTCTTTGTATGTGCGAAGTTTCATGGCCAAATCAAAATCCGAAGCTAAGACTCTCCCCTTTGTATCATATTTTTCAGTAAAATGGAAGGCATTGATGAGAATGTATTTTTTGTTTGTGGAAACATGTTCTGCAATTTCTCTTGCTGGTTGGAAATCACTGGCATTCATCCCTCGATAACAGAACATTTTGGATTCGTAAAATTTACCTGATAAAATCCCTTGTTCATAAAACGAATTATAAAACACAAAACTAGTTGTGAGAAGTATCACTGAAACAGAGGTAATTTTTTGGAACCTATGGTCTGCTAAATGATAGAGTCTTAAAATCCATAAAAATCCAACAAGCCCAATGGCAGGGATAAATTGTAATACATGCCTAGGTTGTTTATTGCCAGTAGTAAGTTCCAATATCAAAAGTTCTAAAAATAAAATAAATGTGCCTGCAAAAAGAGGGTCTTTGATTTTATTCCAAATGGTTTCCTTCGTTCGCACAAAAAAATACAATAACGATAAGGCCGAAAACAAAACCAAGGTTCGAAATCCCCAGATAAAATCAAATACCCCTGGAACCGATAGATCTTTTCCAGGTTCTGTCCAAAGGGTGAGGAAAAAACTGCGAGTGTAGGCATTCACAATCATTTGTGCATCTATGAGAGCATTCACTCTGTCCGGATTTAAAAATAACCATAAAAATGCAGGGAAAATCGCATACACCCAAAGCACCACTGCGGTTTTTGGGAAAATTTTCTTCACGGCATCACGGTTACGGAATAAATAGACCGAAAGATCAACAAACAGTAAAAAGGTGATCCCAAACATAAATTGTTTGAACCCTTTTTGATTGAGGTTAATTTTAGTGACCACTCGCAAAACAGGTAAGGAGAACACCATCAGCACAACAAATACAAGGTATAAAAGCCGAATTCCTTTTGCGTATTGTTTTAATAAGTAAAGTAAAACCTCTTTGTATTTACCTGGAGAACGGATGAGTTCATAGGCAAAACACGCCATAAAAAACAATATTCCATAAGGGTATTTGGTGAAATAAAAACCAAATAATGATACGAATAGAATCCATTTGGTGGTGCCATCAATTTCACTTTCTCGGTTGTCTCTGTCATACAAACGGTATATCGCGTATACCGATAGGAGTAGGAAAAACATGGATTGGGTTTCCAACATAGAAGACAATGAATATGCCGGAACTTCTACGGTTTGGATGGTGAGGATAAAAATTAAGGAAGAAAAAATCCCTGACCAAAAAAGAGATTTTGACATTCGGAAAGAAGTGTAAACCAAAGCCGGATACACTAAAATTAAAAACATCAATCCAAGGAAACTATCTCGATACGTTTCATAAGCATCCAAAGGCAAATACAAAGTAACAAACGTTAGAATAGAACGAAGGGGTGGCCAAGTGGGACTTTCTAAAAATGGCATCATTCCATAAAACCAATTCCCATTCCGAAAATCCACATACTGGTCTAGGACTTGGTTCAGCCGTATGTTTTCATCCCATGACAAAAAGTCTTTGTTGGGACAAATTTGGAGAAAGGTCTCCCATGATTTTGTAGCATAGAACACGACGAGAAATACGCCGAAACCAAAAAAAAGAACCCCAAAACTGTTCAGAAGAATGTTTTTTGCCTTCATACCAATCCTTGGAATCATTCTTTCTTTGGGGTGGAATTGGGATCAACCGAAGTTCTTTTTCTGTAAATTTTCTCTTTGATTGTTGTCCAAGGGATTGGATTCTGTCCGTTAGAAGGTTTCAAAATGCAAGAATTCGTAGACATTGGGGAAAAAGTCATCTTCCTCGTGATGTTACTCGCGAGTATCCTCGCGATTGCTGTTTTCATCGAAAGGTTAATTGTTTATAAACGCAATTTTAACAAAGAATCAGAATCTCTACTTGATTCGCTCACACTACTGATCCGCCACCGAGATCTTAAGGGCACAGAGAAATTACTCGAAAGCCATCCTATGGAAAATTCATACACCCGCTTTATCCATTTTGTTTTGGAACGTGAAAAAGAAAACCATAAGGGTTTATCAGAACTCATGGAAGGGAAAATTCTGAAAGAAAAACTGAGTCTGGAAGAAAGACTTCCTATCCTCAATACACTTGGAAACAACACTCCGTTTATTGGTTTACTCGGAACAGTCCTTGGGGTCATCAAAGCTTTTTATGGTTTGGGTACTCTTGGAAATTCTGGTGCAGAAGTGGTGATGAGGAGTATCTCAACTGCCTTACTTGCCACTGCAGCAGGTCTTGCAGTTGCCATTCCAGTCGTAATGGCCAATAACTACTTCACACGTAAAATGAAACTTATCATTGGGCAATTGGAAATCCTATCCAAAGAAATCCATGCAAGTTTTATCACGAGTGGGAAACACAACCAATCCTCAAGTTCCACACCCAATATCCATCACTAAACAAACGTTTTATGAAATCATTTACACTGTTTTTACAATACAAACTCAGACGGTTCGGACTCTTCCGAGCCAGTTTATTTGCTTCAGTGAGTTTGCATTTATTTTGTTATTTGGTGTATTTCATTCTCACCTTACCTAGTGAAGCTGCCTTCCAAGAATCGTCAATGGAAGATATGGATGTTTCTTTTGAAGAAATCCTACCACCAGAACTCATCGGTGGTACTTCAAGCCCTGCTCCAGTAGAAAAACAAGAATGGGTAGAAGGCTCAAACAAAGACGCTGAAGATAAACCTGATAATTCTGATTTAAACCCAAACCAACTTTCAGGAAATGGAACTGATAAAGATGGTTTTTTGTTTTCCTATAATGGTGACAGACCTCCTACTCCTATCATCGATTTTGATCTTAAATCTTATTTTCCAGAGGCGGCAAAAGCAGCCAATATTAGCCAAAAAACAGTCGTTGTTTCAGTACAAGTGGATGAACAAGGAATACTCCAAGGAGTGAAAATTGTTTCTGGTCGTGCAGGTTATGGATTCGATGAAGCAGCGATCAAAATCATGCAAAGAGCAAGGTTCACACCTGGTTATGACAAAGGGAAACCAACTAGAATGTCACATCGTTTACCGATCAGTTTTGATTTAGAAGAGGATTAAGATGTTTCATAAAACAAAACATAAAATTGCCCTAGGCAGTTTATTTTTTATCATTGGGTTAGCGATTGTTAGTTTCCAATCAAAACCCATTACTGGGAAAACAGAAACAAAATCTTCTTTAAAAAAACCAGGTTTAATACCCGATCCTTTTGCCTTATACCAAAGTATTCCACCTTTTGCTTCCGAACTAACAAATTCAGACTTACCTTCCAATATTGATCTAAGTTCTGATTTCCCTCCTCCTATGGACCAAGGGACAGGTAAGGATAATGTTGGTTATACGGTTGGGTATGGACTCATTTCTTTTTTGGAAGCACAAAAAAAAGGGATCCGAAATCTCTCCTCATTTGGACCAAATTCTGCGAATGGGCAAAAAGTCCTCTACTCAGCTAACTTCATTTATAACCAATTGAATAGTGGAAAAGACCAAGCCGTTTCCCTATTGGATGCTCTGGTTCTAGCAACTAGCAGAGGTTCTGTGCCAATAGAACTTATGAATGAAACAAGTAATAATTCCAGAGTTAGACCAAAAGCAAATGTTGTAGAGATAGGAAGGAAAGCAAGGCTTGGTCGTATCTTCAAAATTGAACCTCATGATCTCACCTCAATCAAACTAGCACTCACGGGAAAAAAACCAGTATTAATCGGATATTTGGTTTACGAAAACTTTTTAGATCCAAAGCCAGATTCTATTTTCCAACAAGGCACAGGAGATGTGTTAGGTGCCCAGTCTTTAGTTATCGTTGGATTTAATGATAAAAAGAAAGCTTTTAAAGTTTGGAACACTTGGGGAACACAATGGGGTGACCAAGGCACTCTTTGGATCTCTTATGATAGTTTCCCAAAACATACTAAATCGATTTATGTAGTTGAACCATCAGAAGAAAACCAACTACTGACTGAATCCAAGTTAATGAATGTTCTAGAATCTTTGGAGTACGGAGAACACAATCTTTTCCCACCAAAAGAAGTGTATGCTTCACGGGGTGATTTTTCAGACAGGATACGAATTTCCTGGTCGAGTGAAAAACGTGCCATTGGGTATGAAGTTTACAGAAAAAGAAAAATTGATGCCAAATACCAACTTGTTGGGCTTTCCAAACAACCTTACTTTGATGATTTTGGTGTCCAAAAAAATACGGCTTACCATTACCGAGTTGCAAGTTTAGATGAAAATTACCTTTCAAAACCATCCCTAGACTCAAACGATGGTTATGCGTCTGAGCCAACAAAACCTGCTGGAATATTACCTGTCACAAACTTAAGAGCAACCGTATCACCTACAAACGACCGTATTGTTTTGGAATGGGATAATCAATCCATTCCCACCACTTACGTTGTATACAAATGGAATGCGATGGCGCGGATCTTTCGATTTTTAGGTAAAACGGATAAAAATACCTATACAGATCTCAAAGCAAGTCGGAATGGCGACAATGAAATTTACCAAGTTATCCCTGAACGGAACCAATTAGAAGGAAAAGCAAGTTTTTACGTTTCTGCCCACTTAGATCCTTCAGAAGTTTTAAAACCAAGACCTGAACATTTCACTGCATCCAAAGGTTTGTATCCAGGAGTTACCGTCTTACAGTGGGAAGGTTCACCAAGTGCAACAGCATACCATATCTTTCGGAAAAATAATGGTTCGTGGAAACGTATTGCAAAAACAACCGAATTACAATTCAAAGACCAAGACAATTCGGGGAAAGAATCTTTTTATGCGGTCACTTCTGAGTTTGATGGGGAATTATTTAGCCTACCTTCTGAACCAGATATTGGATATGCATCGTTAGTTGCTGGTAGATCATTAAATTTAAAAACACCCGACCTTATTGTCACAGAAAATCGTAAACTTGGTGAGTTTTGGTTGAGTTGGAATGCAATTCCTAAAGTGACTTCTTATAAAGTATTAATGAGAAAAAAGAATGAAGAAGATTGGAGTTTGGTAAAAGAAACTTCAGAAACCAATTTCAAATTACAAAACTTTGCTAAAAATCAATTTTACTTTTTTGTCATCCAATCCGTTCAAAAAGGTGTGGGAGAAAGTTTATATTCTACACCTGTCACTGCTGTTCTATCAGAAACCGTTCCAGATATCAAAAAGGTAAAAACCTTTGGAGAGTCCGCCATACAAAAGTTTATCGGTCCTTGGACTGCAATGTATTGGGATGGAAAAAATAAAGTAAAACCAGTCCGATTGACCATTGAGGCGGAAGATGTTGAAGGTAACATCATCATGAAATGGAATGAAAACCAAATCTTCCGTGGGAAAAACATAGTCGATTCTGATTTAATTGAAGAAAAAGGAAAATGGAAAATAAAACTTTCTCCCAATTATGAATCCTTATCTGGAGAATTTGAAGACAAAGGTTTAGTCCCAGAAAAAAGCCAACTATCGTTTATTCGCGAGTAAACGATAGTTTTACACGATGGTCCAAACCTGACCACTCTTGTATTGATACAAGATTATAAAAACTCAAACTGACATTAGGTTTTCAAAATACAGTTTTGGAATTTTCCAAGGTCTTTTTCTTGCAAAGTCGTAAAAAATTGCTGAAAAAATCGCAGCACAAACAAGAGCTCCATCGGAAATACGATACATATTTTGCAAAACGGTCCCTCTAACGGCAGTCATATCCCGAAACCCTGTTTCAATCCGGACAGAATCTGGGTGGTGGAGTGGTTTATGATAGGTTAACTCTGCTTTCATCACCACAGGACCTACTAAATTCTCACGCATTTCCCGAATGGAAAAACCTACGGATTCGAGTGCCTGCATCCTTGCTTCATCTAAATAGGATTGGTACACTCCGTTATTCACATGCCCATTGGCATCTAAATGGCTCCACAATACGGGTATTTCTGCTATATGGATGACTTTCATAAGGATTCCTCTTCTCGACAGAATTGGACAGACCGATCTGTCTGCCAACAAAAAAACAGACAATTCTGTCTATTTTTGGATTGCGAAATCCCCCATTTCAGAATTATGGAAGAGGAAATGAAAGCCTCCCCAAAAATTCGAATCCTAACCATAGCCAAACATAGGTTTTACAGCCAGGGGTATTACCATACGGGGATCAACCAAATCATCAAAGAGTCAGAAACTGCTAAGGCTAGTTTTTATGACCACTTTCCCTCCAAACAAAGCTTAGGCGTTGAAGTCATTCGAGCGTACGGAGTGGACGTGTTGATTTGGTTTCGTCAAATCCTACAAAAGTCCCATACTCCCAATGATTTTATTTCTGAAATGACAAAGGCGATCCAGAAACAAATCCATACGGATGATTCTTATTACCAAGGTTGTCCGATTGCCATCTTTTCCTGCCAATTTCCTGTAGGGGAAATTCCATTTAGCGAAGAGTTTAAAAGGATTGTATCTCGATGGGAGTCTCTCTTTGTTGTTTGCATTCAAAAATGGAAAAAAAATGGGTATCTCCAAAAAAATACAAAAGAATTAGAACTAACAAGGGATCTAATCACACTTTACGAAGGGTCACTTATGAATTGGAGGATCTCACTGAATGAGGAATACATCCATCGAGTCTTTGATCAAATGAGAGAACGTTTAAAACTAGAAGTTAAAAAATAGTACTACTTTCACAGTTTTTCCGACAAAGGTTTTCTAAACCGAGACAACTTCCAACAATTGCCGCCAAATCTGCGTTACTATATTCGGTTGCTCCCGTTGAAACTCGGTAAAAAACATCGTTTCGTAGGAAACAAGAACCTTCTATTGTAGAACATTTGTTTCTTTCGTAACAAGCCGTTCGAAAGGAAATGGGTGAACCACAATTCTCAAAAAGTAAAATGAAAAAAAGTAAAATATAATATCCCCATTTCATAAAGAAACTGTTTGGTTTTCAAATTCAGTTTTTAATAATGAAGAAATTTTTACAAGACTACCTGATTTATTTTGAAACTTCACTTTGCCTTTGATTGTAATGGGAACATCAAACAAAATTTCACCTTCCACTACCAATTCTTCACAACCAATCAATGAAGGTAAGGCCAAAAACAAAGCATCAAATTGTTGGATTTTTTTATAATGTTTTTCATCGAGAGTGACAAGGACTTCACCAAGGCCTTTTTCTTTTCGTTCTTTTGCCATTGTTAGTGAAAAATCTTCATTTAACATATAAGCATCGGAACGTCGGATTAGGTAATCTTCTGTTTTTTTGACAGGAGCAAACCTATCTCGTGGGATAATGATCCCCTTGAATTTCGAAAAATTACCAACAGCACTTCCCATTGCGGTTTCTAGTTGGATCACTTCTTTTCCATCAACTTGTTTTGGATTAACAATTAACGATAAAGAAAAATTTCCTTGCTGAAACCTTTCTTTTAACGCTCTCAAATTGATCCATAGATTGTTAGTTGAAAATGTTCTAAATTTACCAAGGCCACTGAATTCATGTTCATGTTCTTTTGGCACTTGTGCAGTTTCCAATAGTTCATATTGAATCATTTTTCCGCCAACTAACTTCCTATATATAGCGCCACCTTTTTTGTCCGCTAAAGTTTTTGGTGTCATTTCCATTGCAAAGTGGATGTTTTCTTTGAGTAAATAAGAAACAATTTGTGGGTCTACTGTTGCTCCCAAATTATCACCATTTGACAAAAAGGCGATTTCATAACCTTTCTCGATAAGTTCATCTAAAATCCCTTCTTCCATCATAGTAAAATAAATATCACCATGACCCGGGGGGCACCAATTCTCTTTTTCTAATTGGGTTTTGATTGGAGCGAAAGTTTTTGCATCTAACCTTGGTACTTTGTGTTGTAAAAAACTAGAACGTAATGTCTGTTTGAAGCCACTTTGTTTTAATTCTTTTTGCGAATCTTCTTGGGTATTGTAAGAATCCATAAAAAGAAGAGGTACATTGATCCCATATTTACTTCTTAGGTATTCAATTTGTTTGGCCATGACTGATAAAAAGGACAAACTCCCTTTGATAGGGATTAGGGACTTTGCTTTATCCAGGCCCATACTTGTCCCAAGGCCACCATTCAATTTGATCACGACAAGTTTGGACAAAAGACTTGTATCCAATGCATACGAGGTATGGATCGCCTCGAGAGAAATTTCGTCCGAGATAGGGTCTAAGTCCCCCACTTCTTCCCAACGAACAATCCCTGTTTCTCCATTGCGGACGGCGTCCACTTTACTGATAAAATCGACTATGAATGGGTCGGAAAGACCTGCCTGTTTCATGGTTTCGCGGATCAGTTGGTCTGAGGTATGTTTCTCCATTTCATTTCCCTTCATGTGGTTCCCCTAATTCAATCCGGTAGGGTTCATCGGAAATTCCCGGATTCCAGAAAAAAAAGACGAGGATGTTCCGGCCTTCCGCTTTTGGGACAGCCGTGGTTTCTTTTCTTTCGTACTTTGGCATAAATACTTCAAAATTGTACACCCAATACTTTCCTTTTTTACGCGAAATCTGGCGGATTCCTTGGCCAAGTGGGTCCTTTCTTACGAGTTTTCCATAAGGAAGTGGGTATTTTGTCTCCCAAATTTCAGGGAGTAACTTACTTGCCTCTTCATAATTGCCTGGACTTGCCCAAAGAAAGCAAGGTAGTACCAAAATTGTGAAAATGACACGCAACAATTGCAACATAACTTACTAAAAGGCAATCCTATGTAGGTACGGTTATCGGTCAATTCAGGAATTCTTCCCCTGAGATTGATTTTCATAGACAAGAATTGTGTCAGATTGAATCATTTAATTCATGTTTCGATTCATTGAATATCTGGAACGATTTTGGGCTTTATTGTCTTTTTACCTCCCTAGTCACTTGTCGATAGAAGACAACAAAGACAAAAACATTCTCATTGTACCAGGCTTTAATTCTGGTCGTTTTTTTTATGCAAGGTTAAAATCCAATTTGGATAATTTAGGGTTTAAAGTGGGGATCTTATCCACCTTAAGAAACCCAAGTTCTTTAGAAGAGGCAGTCCAATATCTATCGAAACAGATACTAACAGCACCTAACGAAGTTACTTTGATAGCACATAATACGGGTGGACTTTTGGTTTTGATATTACCTGACGAAGCGAGGCGTAAAGTGAAACGTCTCATCACTTTGGGCACACCATTTCACGGATCAGATCGTTTTACGAATACTAGGTTTTCCTTTTGGGGTTATGAATCCGACTGGGTAAAAACCAATTATAAAAACGCTTTGTTTTTCCCACTTTTCCAACCACTTTCTGCCATTGAAGATTTTAGTTTCCCTCCCCAAGAAAGTACTGAGTTTGGACAAGGCCGTGATTTATGGTTTGATATCCCAGGAAATTACAACCTTGTTCGGCGTTATGAAAACATAAGAACCTTACGAGAGTTTTTAGGTACACCTAAAGACAATATCAACATCTCACCAAGCCCGAAAGCAAATCCTGAATTTGCAGTTCCTAAAAAAATCGAAGTGGATTTTTCAAAATACGAACCTTCGGTCTACAAAAAAAATAAAGATAAATTAACAAAAAAGAAATCTCCAGCTAACAAAAGCAAGCCGAAACAGACTACAAAAGCAAAACCGAAAAAGAAAACCAAACGTTAAATAAAAAAGCTGTCCACCAAAACGATGGACAGCTTTTCAAAGTATTGTTCCCTATTTGAACTTATACTTTTTTTAGTTCTTTTACACATGCAAGACAACTGTCTTTGCATTCTTTACAAACAGCATGGTGATTTGCGTGTTTGTCACATTCTTTCGCACAAGCTTCACAAACTTCCACACATAAATTTGCTAGTTTTTTTGTGAACGATGAGTTTTGGCTCGCTAATTTTACAAACGAGTCACAGAGACTGATCACTTCACGAGTAGAAGTTGCACAAGCTGCCATTGCTTTGTCACCTTTTCCAAGTTCAGTGAGACAATGGCTCAGGCATACTTCAGCAGAAAGTTGGCAATGGATGGCAGCCATCATCGCTTTCGCATACTTAGATTTACCAGCTGTTGGCATTGTTGGCGAATGGTCATGGTCTTCAGCAGAAAGTGTGGATAAAATACCAGAAACAGCCACTGCCATCCCTGCTTTTTGCAATAATTCTTTACGATTCATATTATATTCCTTTTTTAAAAATCTTTAAGTTCAAAGTGAAAAAGAAGTCACCTCTTAAAAAGGTGTGCCAATTTCAAATCAGAAGTCGGATGGTTCGAGTGGGAAAAAAAGGAGGGAGTTTTTCATGAGAGAAGTTTAAGGGAAGTTGGTTACCAATTTGTTTGGCCGAAGAGAGGACCCATGGTTTGGTCCCAAGCCAATCCACAGTAGTAACCAATGGTTTCCCATCGGTATTTGTAGTATCAGTAGAAAATTGGAGTGATTCTAAAACGATAGGGCAATCACAACCTTCTTTTGTTTCTGATTCACCTGCTTGTGTTTGGTGGCAAGGTGGGACAGTCGATTTTTCGACAACCGATTCATTGGAAAGGCAAACTCCAAATATGGAGGATTTGCATCCTAAATAGAGGAGGAACAGTAAAATGAATCCTAAACTAAATTTACGTTTCATACTGGTTTCCTATCTCTTAGACGAATGCCTTTTCTCTAAATTACCAGTTTAAAACAAATTCTTCAAGCCTTTTCCTGCCACAATAAAGGTTCCAATTGTGGATCCAAACTGTGGGAGGAAAAAAACTAAAAAGATATGGAGGACACGATTTTTCCAAAATCCTGCAAAACTTTCAGAGTCTTCAGCAATCCGTTCAAAGTCTTCAACAAGAGGTTTACGTAAATAGGATTCTGACAATGCACTCACCCACCCTGCTTTAAAGATGGGAATAAAGGTTCCAATTGGAGCCGTGATGAAAGCAAGTAAAATAGAAATGGGGTGAGCCCAAGCAATGAGAGCTCCGAGTGCAGCAAGTCCTCCTTTGATGTAGACGAGTTTGGAAAATAAATCCATTCCCGCCTCTCCCCCTTGGCTCCAAGTGGTATATCCAATGAGACCAGCAAAAAATATAGGATAAATGACAATACTGATACTATCCCAAATTTTACGTTTTGGAACTTCATCTAACACAGATAAGTCATTTTGAAGATTGATGTTTCTTTCAATCCCGGCAAGGTGTCCCGCTCCCACAACTGCTACCACTTTTTTTACCTTTTTATCTAAGGTGGAAACTCGTATTTTTTCAGCTAAATAGATATCCCTTTCATCAATGATGACATTCTTAACGGATTCATATTTTTTAGGGACTTGTGAAAACAAATCTTTCAGAATGTCTTCCGATTTCATTTCTTCGATTTTTTCGTCCGAAACATCTTCTTTGACAAGAAGGGAAGCAAGTAATGCACTGAAGAGATACATCTTAGAAAAAAATCCAACATTGCCCCAGGAACGTTTGAGTGTTGTTTGGATTTCGCGATCGACTGGGATCACAGGTTTTTTCATTTTTCTACCAAGTGAGATGGCTTTTCGCATTTCATCGCCTGGTTTGATGTCTTGGTTTCCCATTTTTTTCTGGAAGGAAGATAAAATGAGGCTCGAAAGTAATAACCACATTTTACGTTCTTTGAATACTTTAAATATATCTAATTTTTTAAGATAATCAGGGTCTTCCACTGACTTCATTCGTGATTCACATAACTCAACACAAATGACATCTGGTTTGATACTCTGGATCATTTTTTCAACTTCTTCCACGCTTTGTTTGGAAATGTGGGCAGTTCCTAAAATGTGGACTTCTGTGTTGTCAATGGTTTTAAATAGGTAAGGTTCTTTTGTTTTGAAACCTTTTTTGTCAGATTTTCTTGGGGGAGTAGATTTTTTGATTGAACGCATAATGAGAAGTGACTATCTATTATACCTAAATAATGGTTCCTCTCTCTAGAAACAAGTAGAATGTCTATAAAATCCAAAATCATCAATGTGGGAATTGCTGACATTAAGGTCGGAAAAGATACTGATGTACTCCGAACCACATTGGGTTCTTGCATCGGAATCGTTTTGTATGACCCCGAGCAAAAAATCGGAGCGATCTCACACATCATGCTCGCAAAAGATCCCACAGGAAAAGACATGAGTAAATTTCCTCATAAATATGGAGAAACCGCTCTCCCCATACTTATCGATATGATGAAAAAAGAAGGGTCTAACATTGGCCAATACTCTTGCCGTATTTTTGGCGGGGCTTCCATGTTCAAAGGAATCAATTCTCAATTTTTACAAAACATTGGGGAACAAAACATTCTCATCGTCAAAAAATTCATGGAAGAGAAAAAAATCCCGATCATTGTCGAAGATGTATCTGGTAACGAAGGAAGAACCATCAGTCTTTACTGTGAAGACGGTCGCGTTTTGCTAAAAAAAGCTGGTATGGAAAAATACCTTTATAAGGTGCGTTAGGCGATATGCTAAAATCAAAAGTTGATGAAGTATTACAAGACGTAAATAAATTGCCGGCAATCTCATCGGTGGTATCCAAAGTATTGGAGAAATTACAAAAACCTGATGTAAATATTGCTGATTTGGCACAGGAAATTTCAAAAGATCCAGCCATCACTGCGAATGTGATCAAACTTTCGAATTCTGCTTATTACCGAGCATCCAAACCAATCCGTACAGTACAAGAAGCCTTGATGACTTTAGGGATTAAAACGGTAAAAGAAATTGTACTGCTCACTGCTGCAAAAGGAATCCTTGCTCAAGATTTAAATAGTTACCAATTAGAAGCGGCTCAATTATGGACTTCTTCCTTACTTGTTGCCGAACTATCTAGTAAAATCGTACAACATAAAAAGTTAAAGATAGACAAAGACTTAGCATTCACATCGGGCCTTCTTTGTAGTGTGGGAAAGATTGTCCTTGCACAGTTTTTTAGTCCAGTGATGATGCAGATCAAAACAGACCTAAAAGACAACCAAGAACCATTTCCTTCCTTGGAAAAAAAATACTTTGGTTATACTCATATGGAAGTATCTGAAACACTATTAAAACGATGGAACTTCCCTGAAGAACTCACTGATGTCGTGGCTCACTACTTAACACCTGAAAATTCGAAGGTGAATCCCCTTCTCACTTCCGTTGTCCACATTGCGAGTATTCTCATTGTGGTCTCAGGGATTGGAATAGATATTGGTGGTGAGTCCGTTCCTATTTCTCCATTTGCACTTAGCCAAACAGGTGTTACTGACGCTGACATAGAAACATATTTTGTTCATATACCTGACTTACAAGCTGGCCTTGCTGATTTATTAAATGTTTAAATTTATCTTTTGTTTCTAAATCCAATGAATATCATTTTAATTGGTGCCAGAGGTGCTGGTAAATCAAAGGTTTCTAGGTCACTTTCGAAACAATCAGAAATCCCGGTTGTGTCTACAGATTCTGTAGCAGTTTATGAAGCCGGTGGAATCCCAATTCCAGAGTTTGTAGAAAAAAATGGATGGAAAGTTTTTCGTGATTTAGAATTTTCCATCCTTCAAAAGTTAGAAACTGCAAATGGAATCATTTTAGATTGTGGTGGTGGGATTTTATTTGATTTAGATGAATCTGGAAATGAAATCGTAAGCCAAAGGAAAATGGAACTCTTACGAAAGATTGGAAGGATTGTATACCTTGAACGAGGGATCGAGGAACTTATCGAAAAAGTGAAAGGTGATAAAACAAGACCTGATCTTTCCAAAGTCACATCATACCGACATATCTTAGAGCGGCGCTTACCTATTTACCAAGAAGTTGCCCATTTTAAATTAAATCTTTCGAAAATTTCCAAAGAAGAAGCCGCTGAACGGATCTTAGATTGGTTAGGACTCAAATCCAAATAAAGGTAGAGAGGATGTAGCTTAAGTGGACAAAATAGATTCAAAGATTCAGCTGATCGAGTTTAATTTCATAAATTGTAGTTTCAAACTTATCTAAAACCGCAAGAGAATCTTCATAAAGAATTATATCCTTAAACTTAGATGCATAAACTATTTCATCTGGTTCAGTTTTTAATAATTCATTTGCTGGGATATAGTGATTGATTTGACACTTCTTGATTGATCCCGAAATGGGTGAACAACCTCATCATCGAATTCTATTAGATCGGGATATAAATACAGTTCTTTCAGTATCATGAACTCAAAAGCTAAAATATTCGAAGGAATGTCTTTGCGAAATCAATATACATATAATCAGCAAACAATTCCATCACCAACTCCCACTAGCCCCTCCACCTCCAAAACTCCCACCTCCTCCACTAAACCCTCCACCGCCACCACTTGACGACCCACTACTGCCGCCACCCGAAAGACCACCTGATGTAAAAAATACATTGTCAGTTACTTTTTTAGCAATATTTTTCACGAAAGGCACCTTCTCTCTTGTGAGTCGAACAAAGATAAATCCGAATATGTAAATGGAATTGCTAATAACCCATCCGAAATATCCAAAAAACATTGTAGGTACCCATTGGAAAAATATCAGAACGAAAAAAAACATCCCCACACCTTCTGATTCATAGTGAAATGCAGTGATGAACCCAAACAAAAACAAAACACCGACAAATAAAAATCCAAGTGGGTATAAAAACCAATTTCCTTTAAAATCAAAACCTCTAAAAGATTGGAATTTTTGGAATAAAGTAGGTTCTTCTGGGGTGATCCCGAGGGTTGCCGTTTGTAAAAGTTCTTCTAATCCCAAACGGATCCCAACAGAATATACTCCTTTTTGGAACTCTGGGACCATAATGTTTTGGATGACACGTTTGCAATAAACGTCTGTTAGGACCCCCTCCAAACCATAACCCACTTCAATGCGAACCCTTCTATCTTCGATGGCGAGTAAAATTAAAACTCCATTGTCTACACCAACCTGGCCTAATTTCCAAGCTTCTGCCACTTTTAGACTATATTCTTCTAAGATCTCTCCTTCAAGTGAGTTTACAACAAGGATGGCAAATTGGTTTGAAGTTTCCCGTTCGTGATTTGCGAGGAGAAACTCCCATTCGGAAGCTACTGATTTGGAGATGGTACCATCCTCATAGGTAACTCTTGATTCCAGTTTTGGGATTTCTTTTGCGAGTATTTCAGACTGGGAAAAAAGTAGAATCCCTAGGACAAATACAAACCACTGCGAAACAAATCTTGTTTTCATGGGCATTAGGCTAGTTGACAAAAACAAAAAAATCAAAGAAATTTTTCGGTGCGTGGAAACAACTTTTTTAACAAATTCTATCTTAGTAAAAGCGACAATCGTAAGTGATTACTTATTCCTTTTTGGAATTGTTGTTTGGACCATCCTCGCTTTATCAGGGATTTGGCTTTGGAAACGAACTCAAATTGGAAAAATGGGATTTGTTTTTACCTTGGTTACTTTTTTACCTTTTAGTTTTTTATGTTACCAATCTTACAAAGCAGAAGATCGTTTTGTGTACCAACTCAAACTTGATAAAACGGAAGGTACCGTTCAATTTGGGGATTCAGAGGAGCCAAATATTGAATTACCGATTGAAGAATTTCATACATACCAAGTACAATCGGAATCAGAATCAAAAAAAGATGGCACAAGGTATACCGATACGATTTACATTCATCACAAATCAGGAATGTTACTTCCTCTAGCGACAGTTTCTGTAAAAAAATATAAAGATAACCAAGACGGATTTAGTCGGTATTCATTACTTTCTCGAGAATTTAAGAAATTTTTTAGAATTTTACCACTCCTTGTGGAAACAGAAACAGGGAAACCATTCCAAGATCTTCTCGTCAAACCAGAGTTACCTAAAGAAAAGGATTCTGACCCAAAACTTAAAAATGTAGAATTAACATCTGTTAAAGAATCAAAAATTCATTCCCTCAAAAAAGTGGAAGCTCCCCAATTTCCTATTGAATGGAAACACCAAATTTTAAGTGCAAATTGGTATTTTTCCTTTTCACTTCTAGCAATTGGCCACCTAGGGATGTTGATTTTTATTTTCAACTTATTAGAAAATAGAAATCACAATATGTATTATGGAATCCTCATTTTATTATTTGGTTATCTTTCATTTGGTTCCCAATATTACTTTTGGATTTTGCCAAAATCAAAAACAACATATAAAATTGAATCTGTGGAAAATGGATTTCGGTACTACTCAATCCAAGATCACGACAACGAATTTGACCAAGGCCGCGGAGTTGGTGGAATCAAAAGATTGGAAGGGGAATGGTTTCCCAATAGAGAAAAAATCGTTTTTTTGGAACTGCCCAAAAAGAGCTTAAACTTCCAAACCAAATTAGCGTATGAAAAAGCAAAGGCTTTGGCAGATTCCTTAGAAAGTGATTCTCTCGACTTAAAACAATCTTTAAGTTTGACCAAAGAAGTTTATGATAACTCGGAATGGGTGCTCTGGGATTTAAGCGATCTTCCTATGGAAGTTGCAGTTCGCTTCTTTCTTGTACTGCGCTGATTTCTAGACTTAATCCAGACATGTATTATAACATAGCCAATATCTCAAATTATAATCATATTGTACCAACAATATACACATTCAAGTGTTTCGTTTTGCCTAAAAATAAATCATTTTGCTGAAAACAAAATAATTGGACAGTACACCCGATTTCTAAAACAAGGTACAGTAATTGCTTTAGAGTAGGATACGTATGTCAAAATCTAACCAACCACCCATCCTTCCGCCACTCGGCCCACAGGCCCAAGGTATGTATGATCCTGCCATGGACAAAGACTCCTGTGGTGTTGGTTTTATCGCAAATTATAAGGGAAAACGTTCCCGTGACATCGTAGACAAAGGGATCCGTCTCATGTGTAACCTCGAACACCGAGGTGCTGAAGGTGCAGACCCAAAAACGGGTGATGGTGCTGGGATTATGATCAATATCCCGGATGTTTTTTTCCGTAAAAACCTTCCTTTCACCTTACCAAAAGAGGGTGATTATGCTGTTGGATTTTTATTTTTACCACAAAACGCAGAAGTTCGAGCGGCCATTGAAAACGTAATCGAAAAAATCATCATTGATGAAGGGGAAGAGTTCCTTGGATTTCGTGATGTTCCAGTGAACAAAGAGTATGCGGGTGTGGTAGCTTCCAAAACCATCCCAGTCTTCAAACAAGTGTTTATCGGGAAAAAATCCAAAAAAATCAAAACTTCGGATGATTTTGAGAGAAAACTATTCCTCATCAGACGACTCATTGACAGACGAATTCGTGCCGAACTGAAACTCGATCGTTCTCAATACTACGTACCTAGTTTTTCTTCTAGAACCATCGTTTACAAAGGGATGTTACTTGGGGACCAAGTCAAAAAATTCTACGAAGATCTAAAGTCACCTGACCTCACTTCGGCGTTCTGTTTGACTCACACGAGGTTTTCGACAAACACCTTCCCTACTTGGGACTTGGCTCACCCTTACCGACAAATTGCTCACAATGGTGAGATCAACACTTTACGTGGAAACATGAACTGGATGGCAGCTCGCCAAATGGTCATGCAATCTCCGTTATACGGTGATGAACTAAAAAGAATGCTTCCTATCGTTATGGAAGGACAATCGGATACTGCAACATTTGATACTGTGCTTGAACTACTCGTGATGGGTGGTAGATCACTTCCTCATTCGGTAATGATGATGATCCCTGAGGCTTGGTCGAAAAACAAAGCCATGGATGCCGACAGACGCGCGTTCTACGAATACCATGCTACATTTATGGAACCATGGGATGGACCTGCTGCGATTGCGTTCACAGACGGAAGGATCATTGGCGCCACTCTGGATAGAAATGGTTTAAGACCTGCTCGTTATATCGTAACCAAAGATGATGAAGTGATCATGTCTTCTGAAGCGGGAGTTCTCAACTTACCTCCAGAAGAAGTCCTTGTCCAAGACAGACTTCGCCCAGGAAGGATGCTCCTCATCGATATGGAAAAAGGCCAAATCCTTGACGATGAAGAAATCAAAAAACAAATCTCTACCCAAAAACCATACCGCAAATGGGTAGAAGACAATATGATTCGATTGGGTTCTTTACCAGACCCAGAGAACGTAAAACAACCCCAACACGAAACGATTTTAGAAAGACAAAGAGCATTTGGTTACACACACGAAGATGTGTTTACCCTCATTAAACCAATGGGTGTGTCGGGGGAAGAACCTATAGGTTCTATGGGTGTGGATTCTTCTCTTGCTGTTCTCAGTGAAAAACCACAACCTCTCTTCCGTTACTTCAAACAAAATTTTGCACAAGTGACAAACCCACCGATTGATCCCATCCGAGAAGAACTGGTAATGGAGCTTACAACCTATATTGGGCCGGAAGGGAACCTACTTTCGGAAGAACCAGAACATGCCCATAGGTTAGAGTTGGAACACCCAATCCTTACCAATGAAGATTTCGAAAAGATCAAACAAATCAGTGAAGGTCATTTCAAAGCGAAAACATTTGAAATCCTCTTTGATCCATCCAAAAAACATGATATGCGTAACTCACTCGATCGTGTGTGTGTGGATGCAGCAAAAGCTGTTCGAGAACAAGGGGTAAACCTCATCATCCTCACTGACCATGGTGTCGGTGAAAAAAAGGCAGCCATCCCATCTCTACTTGCAGTGGCAGGACTCCACCACTACCTCATCCGAGAAGGACTCCGCACTAAAGCAGGAATTGTTTTAGAATCTGGGGAACCAAGAGAAGTCTCCCACTTCGCTTTGTTATGCGGGTATGGTGCGAACGCCATTAACCCATACCTTGCGTTTGAAACGATTGCGGATTTGTCTCTCCAAGGACTTTTACCAGAAGTTCCAAACTACAAAGATGCAAAGAAAAAATACATCAAATCCATTGGAAAAGGACTCTTCAAAGTATTCTCCAAAATGGGAATTTCCACATTACAATCGTATTGTGGTGCACAAATCTTTGAAGCGGTAGGACTTGATTCTGAACTTGTAAATACTTACTTTGCAGGAACACAATCCAGAATTGAAGGACTTTCGCTTGAGATGTTGGAAGAAGAAACCGTTCGTCGCCACAAAGCGGCTTATGACCCAACTTTTTTCCCAAACAACTTAGAACCAGGTGGAGTGCACTACTACCGTAAAAATGGTGATAGCCATCTTTACACTCCGATCACAGTTCATAAATTACAAAAGGCAACACAAGAAAACGATTACAAAACCTTCAAAGAGTTTTCTGCTCTCATCGACAACCAAAACGAAAGAGCGATCACACTTAGAAGTTTGTTCCAATTGGACTTTGATGGTTCCAAGGCCATCCCAATCGAAGAAGTGGAATCGGTAAAATCCATTCTCAAACGTTTCCAAACAGGTGCGATGAGCCATGGTTCCATTTCTTGGGAAGCGCATACAACTCTTGCCATCGCCATGAACCGCATCGGAGCAAAATCCAATACAGGAGAAGGTGGAGAAGACCCAGTTCGTTTTAAAACCCTCCCGAATGGAGATAGCATGCGTTCGGCGATCAAACAAGTTGCGTCTGCAAGGTTTGGTGTGACAATGGAATACCTCACAAACGCAGATGACATCCAAATTAAGATGGCACAGGGCGCAAAACCAGGAGAAGGTGGACAGTTACCAGGACACAAGGTAGACAAATACATTGGATGGTTACGTTACTCCACACCAGGAGTAACACTCATCTCCCCTCCTCCTCACCATGATATTTATTCGATCGAAGATTTGAAACAGCTCATCTTCGATTTAAAAAACTCAAACCCAAGAGCTCGTATCTCCGTAAAACTCGTTTCGGAATCAGGTGTGGGAACTGTGGCGGCAGGGGTTGCAAAAGCCCATGCAGATCATATCCTCATCGCAGGTCACGAAGGAGGAACTGGAGCAAGTCCAATTTCTTCCATCCACCATGCAGGAACTCCTTGGGAACTTGGACTTTCAGAAACCCACCAAACACTTGTTGCAAACGGTTTACGTGACCGTGTGTATCTAGCGGTAGACGGGAAACTCCTCACAGGAAAAGACGTGGTTGTGGGAGCACTCCTCGGTGCGGAAGAGTTTGGATTTTCTACTTCAGCACTTGTGGCTGTTGGTTGTATCATGATGCGTAAATGCCATCTCAATACATGCCCAGTGGGAGTTGCAACCCAAGATGAATTTTTAAGAAGTAAATTCACAGGAAAACCTGAGTATGTTGTGAATTTTATGACCTTTGTTGCGGAAGAAGTGCGTGAGATCATGGCAAAACTTGGTTTCAGAACCTTCGAAGAAATGATTGGCCAAGTGGAAAAAATCAAATTCAAACGACCTCACCACCATTGGAAGGCGCGTGGGCTTGATTTTAGCAAAGTGCTCCATAGACCAAACCCAGTTTTCCCTACAGGTCTTTACCGTGCTAAAGAACAAAACCACCACTTGGACGAACAGATCGATAACGAACTGATTCGTAAGTCCCTTGCGGCGATTGATCACAAACAACCTGTGAAAATCCAAACTTCCATTGTGAACTTAAACCGCTCTGTGGGAACCATGCTCAGCCACGAAGTAACAAAAAAATACGGTGTGGATGGACTCGCAGAAGATACAATCGACATCGAATTTACAGGAACCGCAGGACAGTCGTTTGGTGCCTTTGTTACCAAAGGTATGACACTTCGCCTCATTGGAGAAGGAAACGATTATGTAGGAAAAGGTCTTTGTGGTGGAAAACTCATCTTCCAAACTCCTAAAAATGCTCCTTACAAAGCAGAAGAAAACATCGTCATCGGGAACACTTGTTTTATCGGTGCGACGGGTGGTCATGCTTATGTGAATGGGATGGCTGGCGAAAGATTCTGTGTCAGAAACTCAGGCGCTCATGTCATAGTGGAAGGAACGGGTGACCATGGTTGTGAATACATGACCGGGGGAAGAGTGATCATCCTTGGTGAAATCGGCCGTAACTTTGCCGCTGGTATGTCTGGTGGAATTGCTTACCTTTGGGATCCAAAGAAAAACAAAGAAGCTCTCATCAATAAAGAGATGGTCGACTTAGATCCGTTAACCGATGCATCTGAAATTGCAGAAATCAAAAAGATGGTGGAAGACCATAAAAAATACACAGGCTCCAAACGTGCAGAAGAAGTTCTAAACAATTGGAATGAAGTCGTAAAACAAATGATCAAAGTGATTCCGAGAGATTACAAAAAAGCATTAGAAAAAATGGCTACTGATAGTGGATCGGAAAAACAAAAACAAGAGGGGGTAACAACTCGTGGGTAAACCAACAGGATTTTTAGAATTTAAGAAAGAATACCTTCAAAAGATTGAACCAAAAGAAAGGGTCAAAAACTACAAAGAGTTTGAAAAACCTTTTACTGAGGCCGTAGCCAAAGACCAAGGGGCTCGTTGTATGGACTGCGGGATTCCGTTTTGCCATGGCGACACTGGTTGCCCTGTTGATAACCTCATCCCTGAATTCAATGACTTTGTTTACCGAGGT
Organism: Leptospira sp. WS39.C2; assembly: GCF_040833965.1. Taxonomy (NCBI): domain Bacteria; kingdom Pseudomonadati; phylum Spirochaetota; class Leptospiria; order Leptospirales; family Leptospiraceae; genus Leptospira; species Leptospira iowaensis. The sequence continues at coordinate 62,303 of NZ_CP162143.1, read as the reverse complement.
CGCTGGAAAGAAGCTTGGGAAAATCTTTCGAAAACCAATAACTTCCCTGAGTTCACGGGAAGGTTATGCCCTGCTCCTTGTGAATCAGCTTGTACTTTAGGAATCATCGAACCACCAGTTTCCATTAAGTCCATTGAAAGGACCATCATCGACCGAGCTTGGGAAGAAGGATGGGTCATCCCACAACCTCCCATTTCCAAATCTGGAAAAAAAGTAGCAGTTGTTGGATCGGGACCAGCTGGTCTTGCCGCAGGACAACAGTTAGCTCGTGCGGGTCACACCGTGACAATCTTTGAAAAAAACGACCGCATAGGTGGCCTACTCCGTTACGGCATCCCTGATTTTAAAATGGAAAAAAGACACATCGACCGCCGCATGAAACAAATGGAAGCGGAAGGTGTCACATTTAAAACGAATGTGAATGTTGGTTTAGACATTACCGCAAAACAACTATTAGCCGAATTTGACGCAGTAGTCCTTGCTTGTGGATCGGAAGTCCCAAGGGATCTTCCTGTGGAAGGTCGCAACAGCAAAGGTGTCCACTTTGCAATGGAGTTTTTGACTAAAAACAACAAACACGTTGCTGGTGATGCAATTGAGATCATCAATGCCAAAGACAAACATGTCATCGTAATTGGTGGTGGTGATACTGGTTCTGACTGTGTAGGAACATCCAACCGTCATGGCGCGAAGTCTGTCACACAAATTGAATTATTCCCAGAACCTCCAAAAGAAAGAGACAAGTCCACTCCTTGGCCATTATACCCAAAGATGTACCGCACTTCCACTTCACATGAAGAAGGAGTGAATCGTAAATGGGCCGTTTCCACTATGGGTTTTAAATCCAATGAGAAAGGCGAAGTGACAGCAATTGTAGGTTCAGAAGTCAAAGAGGAAAACGGAAAGTTCCTTCCAATACCTGGCACTGAATTCGAATGGCCTGCTGACTTAGTATTTTTGGCAATGGGTTTTGTGAACCCAGTGAAAGATGGTCTCCTCCAAGATTTACAGAAAGAAGGATTGGAACTAGACGGTAGGGGTAATGTCAAAGCGGATTTTGGAACCAAAGAAGGATCTTTTGCGACAACTGTCCCAAAAGTCTATGCTTGTGGGGACGTAAGACGAGGACAATCCCTCATCGTTTGGGCGATTTCAGAAGGAAGGAAGTGTGCGGACCAAGTGCACCAATTCTTAACGTCTGACGTGGAAGCTTAAATTTTAGAGCATTCCTTTTATGAACCACATTTGGAACAAACTTTCTCATAACAGGGATAATTTGTTTCCAATTGTGGATTTTGTTTCGGTTTGTCTTTGGCAAAAAAATTCTTGCCTAACTTCCAAATTGTTAAAATCATTGGAGAGACCAATTGGAACGTAGCAAGTAACACTATAAAAATTGTTAGATAATATTCCAACATTTGAGACTCCCTTGAAACTAACTGAAAAACAAATCCTAAAAATCGCAACTCTTTTGGTAGTCCTTTCAACCAACCTATTCGCAGAGAACATCCTTCTTAAAAAAGGTGGAACTCTCAAAGGGAAAGTCGTAGAACAAGACCAATACAAACTTAAAATTAGAAAAGAAGATGGAACCACAGTTGTTCTAAGCAAAACTGAAATCTTAAAAGTAGTTTATAAAGACCATCTAACAGCCGCAGAAGAAGATAAACTCAGAAAAGCGGAAGAAGATAAAGAACGAATTAAAAAAGAAAAAGAAGAAGCTGCAAGACTCAAAAAAGAACAAGAAGAAGCTGCTCGTTTGGAAAAAGAAAATGCAAAAAACAATGCAGCCTTAGAAGCAGAAGCCAAACGCAAACAAGAAGAAGAAGCAAAACTAGCAGAAGCAGCGAGAAAAAATCTAACAAGAAAAGAAGCTACTTGGCGTTCTGCTGTCCTACCTGGTTGGGGACAATGGAAACAAGGTAGAAAAGTACAAGCGATAGTTTACCCTTCTATCATTGCCATTGGACTCTTTTTTACGTATGACAAACACCGCATGTATCTCAATGCAAAAAGAGATTATAATAATTTAGAAAACCCATACACGACAAATGGACTGATTCGTGCTGCTTTTACTCCACAATCAGCAGCGGTTTCACCAGCCGAAGCAGTTGTTGCAAGCCAATTAGGTCCGTTTAAAGGCCAAAGGGAATCAGTCGAAAGGCATTACCAAGAGATGCAATACATAGGGATTGCCACCTTACTCGTGTATGCTTGGAATATCTTCGATGCGTATTACTTCCACCCAACAGGTTCTGGTCTTAGTATGGATGATACGAGAAAAGAAAAGTTTTTCCTCCATTCTTCTGTAGACCGTGTTGGTTACCATCCTACTGCCATTGCAGGGGATCGAGGTATAGAACACCGTACTCAATTAGGCTATGAAGTTACCTTCTAACCTTGATTAAATAAACATTCCCCACTCACATATTTTAGATTTATTCTAAGTCTCAAATCCACCCTTGACAAATATCAAGGGAGGTAGACTCACTTCCCTTCCTGTTTTTCTTTCTTTTCTTCGTCTTCTTTGTAAAAAGGAATAAGTTCTCTAACCATTTAGAACTGATAAAGATTAAGGAGAGAAACATTGGCTACGGAAAAAACTCAATATGACGATTTTATCGTAAAAGGGTTTATCATTTCAGCGTTAGTCTGGGGCGTTGCATCGATGACATTTGGTGTTATCATTGCCTTCCAACTTGTGTATCCACAGCTGAATTTGGAATTACCTTGGACGAGCTTCGGAAGGTTACGACCCTTACACACCAATGCTGCCATTTTTGGATTTGCATTGAGCGTAATCTTCGCCACTGCATATCATACAGTACAAAGACTCTGTCGCACTAGAATGTGGAACGACACTCTTTCCAAACTGCATTTGGCATTATACAACTTATCAATTGTTTTAGCTGCGATCACGTTACCTCTGGGTTACAGCCAATCAAAAGAATATGCTGAATTGGAATGGCCTATAGACTTACTCATAGTCGTATGGTATGTAATCTTTTTTGCAAACTACCTCATGACGGTACTCAAACGAAAAGAAGAACAAATGTATGTTGCCATTTGGTTTTACATTGCTTCCTTCGTAACAGTTCCCCTACTTTTCATTGTGAATAACATTGTAATCCCTGCAGGATTTTTAAAATCGTATTCGGTTTATGCAGGTGTATTTGATGCCAATATCCAATGGTGGTATGGTCACAATGCAGTAGCTTTCGTACTCACTACACCATTTTTGGGGCTAATGTATTATTATCTCCCAAAACACATCAAACAACCAATTTACTCACATAGACTTTCTATCATCCACTTTTGGTCTCTCATCTTTATTTACATTTGGGCAGGTCCTCACCATTTATTGTATTCACCAATCCCTGAGTGGTTACAAACAACTGGTATGGTATTTTCCATCATGTTATGGATGCCATCGTGGGGTGGGATGTTAAATGGATTTTTAACACTCACGCAGGCAAAAGACAAAATCAAAGTGGATGCAACCCTCAAAATGATGTTAGCTGCCGTAACATTTTATGGTATGTCTACGTTTGAAGGACCCCTTCTTTCCATCCGTGCGGTTTCTGCTTTAGGTCACAACACAGATTGGATCATTGGCCACGTTCACTCAGGAACATTAGGTTGGGTGGGATTTATGTCAGCCGCTGCCTTGTATTACCTAGTCCCAAGACTATGGAATGCAAACCTCTATAGCGAAAAACTTGCCAATGCACATTTTTGGCTTGGGACTCTCGGGATCCTACTCTACATCATTTCGATGTGGGTGTCTGGAATCACAGAAGGTTCTATGTGGAGAGCTGTTGGAGAAAACGGAGAACTCGTATACAAAGATTGGGTTGAAATCGTTGAGTTTTTAAAACCTTTCCGTTTATTCCGAGCGATCGGAGGAACACTCTATCTAACTGGGATTATCCTTATGGTGTATAACTTTATCAAAACCATCCAAAACAAAGACAGTGGTTTTGTGGAACAAGACTTACGAATAGGAGTGAAATCATAATGTTAGGTTTTAACAAATTCTTAGATTGGTTTTCAGAAATTGCAGACCGTTGGGATACCAAAGGGGTTAAGTTTACTATTTATACAACGATTGCCGTTGTGATTGGTGGACTTTTTGAACTCATCCCACCATTTTTTTTAACGAAAACAGTAACACCTATTTCCACAGTGAAACCATATTCGGCTTTGGAATTGGCAGGTCGTGATACTTACCAAAAAGAAGGATGTATTGGTTGCCATACCCAGATGGTTCGTCCATTCAAATGGGAAGTGGATCGTTTTGACCCAACTAAATCCTATGGACGAAATGGTTATTCAAAAGGTGGAGAATATGTATACGACCATCCTTTCCTTTGGGGTTCAAAACGAACTGGTCCTGACTTAGCTCACGAATCCCAAATGTTACGTTCGGATGAATGGCATAAAAACCACCTCATCAACCCAAGAACTGTAGGTGGTGTACCAAACTCAATTATGCCAGCCTACCCATGGTTATTCGAAGAATCACACAAAGTAGATGTGGAACAAGTTGTTGCCAATATGAAAGCCCTTAGATCAATCGGTGTTCCTTATTCTGATGAAGATTTGGCAAATGCACCTTCTCTTTTAAAAGATAAAACGGAAGGACAAGCACTTGTGGCTTATTTGCAAAAACTTGGACGAGATTCCGCTGAATTACAAAAAGGAATGAAGTAAAGTCATGAATGACGCAGACCTTCTACTCATTTATAAAAGTTTGCGATTGCCGATCCTTGTGATCGCAATCTCTTACATCACCTATTACGTTTATAAAAAACGTACCAAAGACGAAATGGAAAAACCCAAGTATCGAATGCTTGAGGAGGATTAATACGAATGAAAGAACCAAAAGAAGTAGACGGAATCTTCCAAGCCGACAATCCCATGCCACCATGGTGGAAATTAGTATGGCTCATCAGTATCATCGTATCCATCGGTTATGTTGTATACTTTCACTGGTATTCAGATTGGCCACAAGACGTTGCTTTTGAAAAAGAAGTAGCAGAACACGAAGCCCAATTCCCAACAAAACAAGTAGTTGTTGCGAATGCAGAAGATGGATCAAACCCATACCGTGAAGATGCTGTTGCGATTAAAGAAGGTGAAAGCACTTACAAACAAATTTGTTCTGCTTGTCACGGACCTACTGCAGAAGGTGCTGTTGGGCCTAGTTTAGTTGATAGTGATTGGATACATGGAAACACTGATAAAGAAGTGTTCCACAACATTATGAAAGGAATAGGACCAGAAAGACAAAAACTGAACCGAGGTGGCATGCCAGCTTGGGAAGGGTTAGGAGCAGAGAAAGTTTATGCGGTTATGGCATGGCTTGCAACTAAGAATAGTACTTTGGTAAAGGCAAAATAAAAATGATCATTTCAAGACCACAATCAGGGAAAGTAAGGACACGTAGGAATTTCGTTATGAGTTTTCTTGTGGGATTATTTTTAGTCGCACCTTGGGTGGTGTTACCAGAAGGTAGCCCACTCATCCGACTTGACATTCCAAAAAGAATGTTTCACCTGTTTGGTGGTCTTTTTATACCACAAGAAGGTCTTATCTTATGGTTTTTCCTTCTGACAATGGGATTATCACTTTTCTTCTTTACCTCCGTTATCGGACGTGTCTGGTGCGGATGGGGTTGCCCCCAAACGATTTATACCGACCTATTTGATCGAATTGGTCGGTTTGTTTTAGATTCTAAATACGGAAAAAAAGACGCATCCGTAATTGGAAAATACACAGTTTATTTTTTATGGATCGTAGTCTCTTTTATTGCATCCTTTCATTGGATTGCATATTTTGTTAGCCCTTATGAAATGTTAGCTGACTATTTAAATTTATCCGTTTTATCAACTTCATACTTCTATTTTACCTTATTTTTTACGGCTGCGATGTTTATCGACATTGGTTTTATCCGAGAACAATTTTGTCGTTACGCTTGTCCTTATGCAAGATTCCAAACCCTACTCATGGATGAACACTCCTGGAACGTGACTTACGATTTTAAACGTGGGGAACCAAGGCGTGACGGAAAAACAAAAATCGGAGATTGTATCTCTTGTAATATGTGTGTGGTTGTGTGTCCGACAGGGATTGATATCCGCGATGGATTACAAGTAGGTTGTGTAGCTTGTGGAAAGTGTGTGGATGCATGCACTTCTATTATGGCAAAAGAAAACAAAAAAACTCTCATTGGATACTTTTCCCTCAAACAAATTGAAACTGGTGATAAAATCAAATGGATACGACCGAGAACTGTAGTTTATGCCATTTTACTCACCGTTGTTCTCGCAGGTGCAAGTATACAACTCCTCACAAGAATTCCAATGTCAATGATTGCCGCTTCTAATAAATCCATGCCTCCCATTTTGATCCCTGAAAATAAAATCAGAGCCTTTGTGGCACTCAGAATCCAAAACATTGCGCCCGTCGCAAAAGAATTCCAACTCTCTGCCTTCGATACAAGGCATGGAAAAGAAATTCTCATCCGTTCCGGCGAAGAAAACAACCAATTTACATTAGAGTCTGGTGAAATCAAAAGTTTTTCTGTAGTATTAGAAACCCAAAGTCTCACAGAACAAGAATTAAATGAAGGTTATTTGCCTGGTTCCATCGTTTTAAAAAATATACAAGAACCAGATGAAAAATTAGAGAAGAAACTATCTTTATCACTGCCAAGGAACTGATTATGTTTAAAGAATTACACCCAAGTTTACGAAACGCAATGTATGTGGTTTTATTAAGTTTTACCGCACTTGTAGCCGCAACTTTTTATACCATCCGCCTCACCTATAAACATTTTGAACCAGTGATGGATAAAAACTATTATGAGATTGGTTTAAATTACGAAAAGGCAATTGAAGACCAAAAAGAATTACTCAAACAAGGATACCAAATCACAACCAATTGGGACAAAACTACAATCCTTCCATCAGGAGATTTGGACCTAAACGTTACTCTAAACCAAAAAGGAAAAACGGTTAAAGTTGATTCGATGGTTGTGATTTTAGAACGAAATGCTACAACTAAGAATACCTCTCGATATGATTTAAAACCATCCAATAACGATTTTATTGGAAAAATTCCATTAAAAGATTCAGGCACTTGGAATATGCGAATCATTGCGATGATCAATGGAAAATCCTTTGAACGAGAAGGGAAAATTATAGTTCGATGAGCGAAACAACATCACAAACCAAAACAACAGAATGTGACCATTGTGGGAATCCTATACAGTTGGTTCGAATTGAATCAAAACTTGGAAATGATACAAAGGTATTCTGTTGTGAAGGTTGTGAAACGGTTTATTCCATAATCCACTCATTAGGCGGAAGTTATTATTACCAACTAAAGGGGAATACAAAACTAAACCCAGTTGAAATCGAAGAAAATGAAACAGAGATTGAAAACGAACTCGTATATCAAAAATTTGTAAGATCTTCTGGTGAATATTCAGAAATATCAGTTCAAATTACAAATATCCATTGTTCTGCATGTGTTTGGATCAATGAAAAAGTATTAAACGAAGAAAACGGAATTCTTTCCGCTCAAATTAATTTTGCATCGGGAAGGGCAAGGGTTCGATTTGATCAGTCAAAAATTACAATTACTCGAATTTTATCGATCATTCGTGCCATTGGATACAAACCCATCCTTTTCTCCCCTACCGAAGGTAACCTTCAAAAGTCAAAACAACTGAAAACCTTACTCCTCCGCATTGGTGTCGCTGGTTTTTGTTTCGGAAACATCATGATCCTTAGTGTTGCCTTGTATTCAGGATACTTTACTGGAATTGATTTGAACTTAAAAAGAATGTTCCATTACGCCTCTTGGGTGTTTGCAACACCTGCTTATTTGTATTCTGGGTTCCCATTTATGTCGGGTTTTTTGACAAGCATTCGGAGAAAAACACTTTCAATGGATTTTCTATTGTTTTTAGGAATTTCAATGGCGTATTTTTATTCCGTTTATGTGACGTTAACTGACAAGGGCGAAGTATACTTTGATTCCGTTGCGATGATTTATTTTTTTATCTTGGTAGGAAAATACTTCGAAGAAAAAGCAAGAGTTTTTGCCTCCGATAAATTAGAATCCATCCTTTGTAAACTTCCAGAAACTTCTGTACGGATTACGGAAAATGGAGATACAATCATACCTAGCAGTGAGATCAAGTTAGGTGACACAATCCAAGTTTCACCTGGAAAACGAATTCCCGTGGATGCAATTTTATTATCAAATGAAACCTATGTAGATGAGTCCTTTTTAACCGGTGAGTCTGTCCCCATCCGAAAACAAAAAGGAGATTCTATTCTCGCAGGTTCTCTCACTATGGACAACCCAGCTTTGATACGGGCCAATACAGATTACCATGCGTCAACTCTGTCTTCCTTAAAAATCCGATTAGAAGAAGCTCTACACCTAAAACCAAAAATCCAAATATTAACAGAACGGATTGCGTCTTATTTTATCTCCGTAGTATTTTTGTTAGCCTTTGTCTGTTTTGGCGTTTGGATGTTTATTACAAATGGGAATCTAGAACAAAGTTTGGTCACAACTATTTCTGTTTTGATAGTCGCATGTCCTTGTGCATTAGGGATCTCTGTTCCAACTGCCCTCGTCACAAATCATATATTAAATGCTGAAAAAGGTGTACTATTAAAAAATCCTTCCGTTGTTGAAACGTTAGCAAAAGCCAATACAATTTATCTGGACAAAACAGGAACATTGACTGAAGGAAAATTTCTAGTAAGACTTGTCACAGTTTCAGAAGACCACCTACCTTTTGTATATAGAATAGAAAAGGAAATCAATCATCCTTTAGCTAAATCACTCATTAAATATTTATCACCATTCCATTTGGTAAAAGAAAAGGCAAATGAAATGGAACTTTTGGAATTACAAAATCTACCTGGCCTTGGTGTCAAAGGGAACGTAATTTGGTTAGGAAACAAACATTCAGTTCTAATTGGAAACCAAACTCTTTTGAAAAATCATAACATCTCTATTGATACTCATTTAGATAAGGAAGGATCCTTGATTTATGTTGCCATCGATGGCAAAATGTTAGGTTTATTTGTTCTCGCTGACGAAGTGAGACAAGGCGCTCATTCCTTTGTGACCTTACTCAAACAAATGATCCCAAAAATTTCGATTCTTTCCGGAGATCGTTTCCCGGCAGTAAAATCGATTGCAAATACTTTAGGAATCCAACAATTTTATTCAGACCTTTCTCCAGAAGAGAAAGCAAATATCATCCAAGATAGCCAAAACAAAGGTGATGTAGTGATTATGGTTGGGGATGGAATCAATGATAGTTTGTCACTAGCAAGGGCGAATGTTTCGATTTCCCATAGCGAAGCCGAGGATATGTCTTTAGAAAAATCAGATGTTGTTCTCACCTCAGGGAATTTGAATGGACTTGTGCATTCATTACTTTCAGCAAAAAAAACAAAAGAAGTCATTTTACAAAATATCATCATCTCTTTTTGTTATAATTCCATCATGTTACCACTTGCGATGTTTGGTTTAATGTTACCTGTAATTTGTGCTGTGTTTATGGCATTTTCTAGTTTGACTGTTTTACTCAACTCATTATCAATACGACTAAGGATCCCTAAATGGAAGCCCTCTATTTAACCATTCCCATGGCAATGTGTATTGCTAGTTTCTTTTTATATGTATTTGTTTTAGCATTCCGAAAAGGTCAATTCGAAGACATTGAATCACCGAAGTATCGGATGTTCTTTGAAGAAGAATATCCAGTGCAATCGAAATCAGAAACTTCCGAACTGAAAATTGAAGCAAAAGATAATGGACCAACTAGCAAACATTAGCTTTTTTGGCTCTATTTTATTTTATGGGCTACTCAGTAGTTTTCATTGTGCTCTTATGTGTGGGCCATTTATTTCACTATTACAAACATCAGAACGTTCAAAACAGATCCCTGTGATTCTTTATCATTTTGGAAGGATGGTATCTTATTCCTTTTTAGGCTTAGTTTTAGGTTTTATAGGCAAAGGTGCCAATGCTTTGGGGGACTTAACCGCCATTCAAGGAATCGCAGGAATTATTACCTTTCTCTTTTTACTACTTTTTTTCATCCAAATGTTTCTAAACAAATCCAATACAAAACTCGGAAGTTTGCCAAAGGGTTTCACAAATGTTTTACAGAAACTAAGGTCCAAAACTAACCAAAGTGGACTTGGATTTGGGATCGGAATCTTCAGTGCCCTACTTCCCTGCGGAGTATTGTATCCTGCTTATGCAGCTTCCTTTGCAACTGGGAGTGCACTCAATGGAGGTCTTGTGATGTTTACATTTTATTTGGGAACAGTGTCGATGCTTACAGGATTGAGCCTTTTCATGGGAAAACTCAGACAATCCATCCATCCCAAATGGATACCTATTTTTGGAACTTTCCTAATACTCATTTCTCTAGGATTTTTGCTCTTTCGATTGTTCTTTCATTCCCACGGAGAGTCTTGCGACCATTTGATCTGATTAAAAGGATTCGTTATTCCGAACTTTCGATTCCTAAACTTTTGTTCGGAAGTATTTGTCTTTGAAAAAACTAACTAAATTGGGATTTATCTTTGTTTCGATTTCGTTTCCAATCACTGCAATGAGTTTTTTTGCTAACACACGATCATTATTGGCAAGCCACCTTCTATATTCTTTGTTTAGATTAGATTCACCAACAAGGATCACTTCACTTGCAGAGTTTAAAGTTTTTGTGATCTCAGCAAAATCCCATGGATCCGAGTCTATTTGTTTTTCCCAATACTTTGATTCTGTATGATCAAAGTCTAACTTGATCATCTCAATTCGTTTGTTGTTTAAGTAGAGAATACAAGAATTCATTTTCATTTGTCCCTTCCTCAAGTATGACGGGACAATTCAAAAAAACATACTCCTTTGTTCCTCAAAGGATCGATTGAAGGTATTGATATTTATCAACCAACAATATCAATCGATACTCAAACTCACTATCGATTCTGAACTAAGTTCTTCTACCAAATAACTCATGTTATTTATCATTTCATTTGGTTCAATGACCATTTGGTGAATGAAAAAAGATAAAAATACGGAAGACGTAATCACTAAACTAATCGCTAGATTACGTTTCCGCTTTTGATTGCGTACTCTGGTTTCTGTTTTGCGAACAATTCGCGAATCAAAATCAGAATCATTCAATAAATCTTCCCATTTTTTACGATTCTTGGAATTCATTTTTCACTCCTGGTATAGTTTTGCGAATCCATTCTTTAGTTCTGAACAATCTTGACTTCACCGTTCCTTGTTTGACTTGCATTTCCTTTGCAATTTCTTCCATTGTTCTTCCTGATAAATACAATCGTAAGGTTTGACGGTATACTTCTGGTATTTTTTGTACGATGGATTCAATCCATTCATCCTTGAGAAAAGTATCATTCTCTTCTGATTGGAATAAATTCGTTTTATTTTTTTGCAAATACCGTTTTGCTTTTTCCTCTTCCCTTAATCGTTTTTCATTCATACGAAGTGCTTCGTTTCTTGCAATGGTGTAAATCCATGTTGAGATTTTTGATCTTCCATCAAACCCACCTTTTTCTAATGATTTGAAAACACGAAAGTACACTTCCTGGACCACATCCTCTGTCGCATCATCAAAACGATCGATGAGTGTATCACCGATCGTTTTGAGTACTAGATATTTGGTCTCTTTGACTACTGTCTCGAAGTCAAAATCTGCCATGTTTTACTCTTCAGGTGGTTGGTGACGAGAAGCAAATTTTTCAACGAGTTCAGCAAACTTTTCTCTTTGTTCTGGTTTAAGAACCGCATGAAACTCAACAAGTTTTGTTTGGAAGAACTTTCTCATTTCTTGGTGGCGAGTTTCTCTTTCGACACTCATTTTATCGAGAAGTTTGGTATCAATTTTTTCAGAACGAATCTGAGTTGCCATTTCTTTAGCCCAAGATTCATGTTTGGGTTTCATTTCTTTGTGTTTGGCAATGAGTTCCCCTTTGATACTTTCTAATTTTGCTTTTTGAGAGTCATCTAAATCCAATTTTGAAGTCAGTTTAGAAGCTACCCATTCAATTCTTTTTTCAAAGTCTTTGTGCCCGCGACAATTGCCAAAGGCAAAAGCCATAATGGATACGAGTCCAATGGTGGTTGTGATTTTGAGAGCTTTTTTGAGAGAGATCATAAAACCTTCCTTGTTTGTTTTGAGAATATGACCCGGAAGATTTGGAAATGGTTCCCTGCTCTAAAAAAAAGAGCAGGGATTCAAAACATTAAAAACTAGGGAAAGGTTCACCTGTGATGTATCCATCCGATTGTATATCTTGGCATGAAATGATATTTGAAATGAGGGACCCAAATACAAATCCTTTAAAACCAGTAATTTCATCAACGCACTTATCTACATCTGATTTGATATAGTATTTATCTGATTCAATATTTGCAATATCACCTGCCAATAATGAGAGGATAGAAACGGAAGCTCTGCCAGCCAAAAGTGTAGAGTTGATCAAGTCCGTTTGGATGGCTGCGTCAGTAATCCTACCTGCTGCAACGGAACCTTTTTCACGATCAAGATTAGCACCAAGTGGGTTTAATACCAAACAGTTGGTGAGAGAAAGTGCAATTGCACCTAATAACAATTTTTTTAACATGTTGAATCCTTTTACGATTGTTTGTTCACATTTGAAAACCTACGTTTCGAATATCAAGAAAAATCTAATTGAATTGATAATTTAACAGCTATCAATCGCCAACGATGAATGTTGTTAATACCCATTGTCCTTTTTTTTTCTCAAAAAAAGCTCTGTAGTCAAGAGGACTACGTATGAAACGATCACATACAAATCCGGCTTTTCCCTGAGGTGTGCATATTTTTTTCCAATTACAATTACTCTCTTTTTCCAATCTCCTACCATCCAAATCATCTGCTTCTGACCTAACAATTTGGTAACTCAATTGTGTGATCGACTTGGAATCTTTGGATGCTTCTTCTCTCACATTGACATTTTTACCAATGACGAGGTAATGTGAAAAGGGATCATAATCACTTGGGAAGGTTTCAAAAAAATAAGGGGCAACCATTTGTCCTTCTGCATTTTTACGAAAACCTAATTGGATGGTATCATTCATTAAATTCCAAAAATCAGAATCGTTAGGTTTTTCTGTCAGTTGGAAGTATTTAAAAAATTCCTGTTTACCAGACTCAGAACCAAATGTAAAATGAATGTCTTTGTCAATAAAGGACTCAAGTGATTTTCGATCCTTTGATTTTAAGGATTTTTGAAACTTGTTTTTAAATTCCAAAAAACTTTTATCTTTCGACGAATGATCGATAGGTGACAACGTTTTGGTAGTAAATGGTTCACATGGGAAAAGAACCATAGGGGAGATCAAAAAACAAAAAATGGCGATGTATTTAAGCATAAAACTTGCAATAAATTTACTAAACCAACGGGAAGAATCAATTCTTTTTCGTTACAGTTTGTAAGGAATTACATTGTTTAGGTAGACCAAGATTTTCACGAATTTCTTCTAATGAACGTTTTTTCCGTTTTAGCTCACAAACTTTCAAAAACAAATCATTATACTCTTTGTCCAGTTTTTCGCCTTCTTCATCTTCTTCCGTGAGAACAAGTTTTGCAATTTCGGCACAACTTCGTTCTGATTCAGGTAGGAGTTGGAAAATGGTTTTAACCGTTTCATCTTTTTGTTTGCAAGTTGTTTGTGTGTTCTCTTTTTCGATTCCAAATACCAATTTGGGAGAAACAATAATACAAAAGAGTAAGGCGAGAGATAGGAAATTCTTCATGCAGAACATAAATCTTCTTCCCTTTTCGATTTGGTCGAGTATCTTTCGTTCTCATTGGGAGAATTTCTAAAATGTTACCAGCCAATTTTCGGATCGAACATGACCTTCTTGGAGAGAGAGAAATACCGAAAGATGTTTATTGGGGGATCCATACATTACGTGCCTTGGAAAATTACCCGATCACAGGAAAGTCCATTGGCACCTATCCTGATTTGGTTTTTGCGCTCGCTCATATCAAAAAAGCAAGTTCCCTCGCCAATTTACAATTGGGGTTACTTTCTAAAGAAAAAACAAATTATATAACCGAAGCTTGTGACAAAATTTTGGCAGGTGAGTTCCATTCGGAATTTGTCGTTGATGTCATCCAAGGTGGTGCTGGAACATCCACCAATATGAATGCCAATGAGGTGATCACAAATATTGCGCTAGAACTCGCAGGCCACTCCAAAGGTGAATATGGTTTTTTACACCCATTAAACGATGTGAACATGTCACAAAGTACAAATGATGTATACCCCTCCTCGATCAAATTAGCTGCTGTTTTTTCAATTAGGGGCCTACTATTTGCACTTGAGAGTTTACAACTCTGTTTCCGAAAAAAATCGGAAGAATTTAAAGACATTCTAAAAATTGGTAGAACCCAATTACAAGATGCTGTGCCTATGACCCTTGGCCAAGAATTTTCAACCTACGATGTGATGCTCGGTGAAGATATCTCCCGATTAAAAGAAGCAACTTCTCTCATTGGTGAAATTAATTTAGGAGCAACCGCTATTGGAACAGGAATCAATACAGACATTCGTTATTCAAAAATTGTCACAGATATCCTCGCCAAACAAACTGGATTTGATTTAAATGCTGCACCGAATTTGATTGAAGCCACACAAGATACGGGTGCCTTTGTCCAGCTATCAGGGGTATTAAAACGGATTGCGACTAAACTTTCTAAAGTTTGTAATGATTTACGATTACTTTCCAGCGGGCCACAAGGAGGATTCAATGAAATTAATTTACCTGCTAAAGCGGCAGGATCCTCGATTATGCCAGGAAAGGTGAACCCGATCATCCCAGAAGTAGTCAATCAAATTGCTTATGAAGTCATTGGAAATGATATAACGATCACTATGGCAGCAGAAGCAGGTCAATTGCAACTAAATGCATTTGAACCGATTATTGCACACAGTTTGTTTAAGAGTATTGAACACCTAACAGCGGGTTGTAAAACTTTAGAAACCAATTGTGTTTCTGGAATCACAGCAAACCGAGAAATTTTAGAATCCCGAGTGAAAACTTCTGCTGGACTAGCCACCGCTTTGAACCCCTATATTGGTTATGAAAATGCAACTTTAGTTGCCAAACGGGCATTAGCAGAAAATCGTTCAGTAGAATCCATTGTTCTTGAACTTGGTCTATTAGAGGAGAAAAAACTAAAAGAAATTTTGAGACCTGAAGTATTAACGTCCCCACATACATTATAACAAACATACTTTAATTTTATTGGTTGCTTCTTTTTGTTAGATTAGTAAATTCTTATAGAAGTATTCCCGAATGTTGCAACAGGTATCCAAAGTATTTTTGATCGAAGACGATGTAGTCACCACTTTTTTAATCAAAACATTAATGGAAAAATTCTCATTCGCTACAGAGATTTTGACATTTCAAAATGGAGCAGTCGCATTAGATGCGTTGAACCATTCTGGTACTTATCCAGACCTTTTGTTTTTAGACTTGAATATGCCCATTATGAATGGATGGGAATTTTTGGATCAAATAAAAGGAGACAGAAACTATTCGCAAATCCCCATTTACATCCTTACCTCTTCCATTGACCCCGCTGACAAATCCCGTTCCCATCATTTCCCAAATGTGAAAGGGTATTTGGTCAAACCTCTGGGTGTAAAAGACTTAAAATCCATCCAATGGGAGGGGAAAAATAAAGAGACATAGTTTTTTTTCTTCAGTTTCCCCGAAATCTTCCGAAATTACCATTGTGAGACTCACTGACATCCCATCTGTTTCCTCTGTCCTCAACCGAATGGACTCACTTTCCCAAATGACAAAGGACCCAAAGTCATTCGTTTCCTTTCCTGATGTTCTGGAAAAGGAATGGAACCGGCAAAAACTAAACTCACAGTTGAGTGAAATCCCACAAACCAATGACTCCATCCAACTCCCCTTCCCCGAATCCATTGGGAAAAACATAAAATTGGGACAAACTTCGAACAAACCAACAGGAGATCTTTTAACTACAATCGAATCCATTGCAGAAGCACAAGGGTTGGATCCCAATTTGGTGAAGGCAATGGTGAAAGCGGAATCTGGATTCAAACCAAAAGCCGTCTCTCCCAAAGGAGCCATGGGGCTTATGCAACTGATGCCAGAAACAGCAGAGGGTTTGGGTGTGAAAGACCCTTTTGACCCAGAAGAAAATGTAACTGGTGGTGTGAAATTTCTGAAAGGACTATTGAAGGAATTTAAAGATCCAGAAAAAGCAATTGCTGCTTATAATGCTGGACCCGGTGCCGTGAAGCGATACAAAGGTGTTCCTCCGTATGAGGAAACGAAACAGTATGTTTCTAAAGTGAAACGATATTATAAAGATTTTAGCTCTTAAAAATATTAGTAAAAACTCAAATAACCAAACTTTTTTTGTAAATTTGTCGTATACTCATCAAACGGACGTTTTGTGGGAATATTTCCCCAAGCCTCTTCCACTTTTTTAGAAATAAAACTTAGATTTTTTTCGTTTTTGATTCGATCTGATGTGTTTTTTTGGATGAGAACATCATCTTCACTGAGTGGTACAATGCCAATGGATCGATTTGATCTGCGAAAAAGTCCAGATTTTTGAACCAGTTGGATGTCTTGGTTCCATATCCCTTCCACATACAAAAAAGATTTTTCAGGTAACGTAACTTCCCTAAGATATTTTGTTTTGGTTCCAGTTTGGAAATACAAGGCAAAAGAAAATTCTTTTGGTAAATAAATTGGATCTGATTTTAAAACTAAAGCTTGCCCGAAAGATTTAGTTAGATTTTTGGTTTGGATTTCCCAAGGTTCAGCTGCAGAAGAACGAAGGTCTTTAAATATAAAATAAATTGAAGTTACAATTGCCACACCTAACACAACTGAGGCGGTAATTGTATTGAGCTCTTTTTCTGTTTTAAGTAAAATGTGACCAATCCCTATTGTTACCATTGGTAGTAATATCACAAGAGATGTTTGGTACCAAGTTTTGAATAGGAAGGCAACTGAACTTTCCCCAAAAAAATTGGAATATGAAAAATATAGAAGTGAGATGACAAAGAAAACTAAGTACCCAAGTAAAAATAAAAATGGAACATTTTTTTTCTTATAAAAAACTGAAGTTTTTTGGGCTGCTTTTCTAGAACCTCTGATCCCTGTAAAGATCACAAAGAATGTGAATCCCAAATAAAACATAATGAAACTAGAAAAAAATGCAAGAATGGTGAATGTTGGGAATACAATAAGATCAGACATCTTTTCCAAACGAAAAGTCAAAAAGACAAGTAATAGAAATACCAAACAAAGAGTTTCCGTGAAATACGAAGTAGGGAAATCGTAGGAAAAAGGCAAAAACGCCGCCAAATAAACAACGAAATAATGGTTCCGTTTCCACTCTACATTGCGAAGTAACAAAAGAAATAGATGTAGGAATAAACTATAAAAAAAACCAGCTAACGCGATGAAGGATGGAATGTAATTGGAACCAAATATTTTTTTCCAAGTCACAACAAACCAAAATGCCAAAGGTTCCCTTGCCGATATAAGTCCCCCTTCCTCCGTTGCAGCTTTCACATTGGCCAAAAATTCCCATTCCGTTTCGGTTGTTGGGAAAGGGCGAAAATAAGAGAACAAGGCATAACCCAAACTTAAGAGTAAGATGCTAAAAATGAAAGGAATTGGTGAAAAAGGTTTAGGTTCGCGCATCTTGGAAAAGGCTTAAATTGCCTAGTCCTGTATAAATTTTTAGGTGAAAATATTCCAGAAGATTTTCAATTATACATAGAAATTATAAAACGAGGCAAAGAATGTCCGCCGAAAAAAAAGAATACCTTCTCGTTGACGAGAATGGACAGGGAAAACCTGACAAACCATGGATTTTTAGGACCTATGCAGGGCACACTAACGCAAAAGCCTCCAATGAGTTGTACAGAAAGAACCTTTCTAAAGGCCAAACAGGGCTTTCCATTGCATTTGATTTGCCCACACAATGTGGATATAGCTCTGACCATGAAGTTTCCAGGCCAGAGATCGGAAAAGTGGGAGTTCCCATCAACTCACTCGAAGACTTTCGTATCTTATTTGACCAAATCCCAATCGAAGAGATGAACACATCGATGACGATCAATGGTACGTCTATGTGGCTCTTGTCCCTTTACGTAGCACTTGCCGAAGAACGTGGAGTTCCTCTCGAAAAGTTAAATGGAACCACTCAAAACGATCTCATCAAGGAATACCTTGCTCGTGGGACATACATTTACCCTCCGAAAGATTCCATGAAAATCATCGTGGATATGTATGAGTATTGTTTGCATAATATTCCAAAATGGAACCCATCTAATATCTGTTCTTATCACCTCCAAGAAGCAGGTGCCACTCCTGTCCAAGAACTTTCATTTGCTCTCGCTACTGCCATTGCTGTCCTTGATGCCATAAGAGAAAGGAACTGTTTTACAGCAGAAGAATTCGAACAGTGTGTGGGAAGGATTTCCTTCTTTGTCAACGCAGGGATTCGTTTTGTAGAAGAGATGTGCAAAATGCGTGCATTCACAGAAATGTGGGAAGAAATTACAAAAGAACGTTATGGTGTGAAAACAGCAAAGTACAGAGTGTTCCGTTATGGGGTACAAGTCAACTCACTTGGTCTCACAGAAGAACAACCAGAAAACAATGCTTGGAGGATCCTCATCGAATCATTGGGAGTCACTCTTTCCAGAAATGCAAGATGCCGAGCACTCCAACTCCCAGCTTGGAACGAAGCACTCTCACTACCTAGGCCTTGGGACCAACAGTGGTCACTTCGTTTGCAACAAGTACTTGCCTATGAAACAGACTTATTAGAATACCCAGATATTTTTGAAGGCTCCAAAGTCATCGAATCAAAAGTAAAAGCTCTCAAAGAAGAAGCAAAATTAGAAATCCAAAAAATCATTGATATGGGTGGTGCACTTGTTGCCATCGAAAATGGTTATATGAAATCACAACTTGTGAAATCACAAACAGAAAGACTTTCCAAAATCAATTCCAATGAACTTGTAATTGTTGGTAAAAACAAATGGACGGATGGTATTAAATCACCTCTTATGACTGACTCTGATGGTGGTATCTTCAAAGTAGACCCTAAGTCCGCAGAACAAACATTAGGCGTTTTAGCAGAAGTAAAAGGCCGCAGGAATGCTGAAGTTGCCAAAAAATCCTTAGAGGAATTAAAACAAGCAGCAAAAGATGGAAAAAATCTAATGCCTTATTCCATCGCTTGTGCAAAAGCACTTGTGACTACGGGAGAATGGGCAGATGCACTTCGTGAAATCTACGGGGAATACAACCCACCTACTGGTGTTGACGGACAAAAACTATTCCTCTCCGACGACAAAGTATCAACTGTTCGAGGTAAGGTAGAAGCATTTACAAAAGCTCGAGGCCATAGACCAAAAATTGTTGTGGGAAAACCAGGACTAGATGGTCACTCCAATGGTGCGGAAATGATAGCAGTTTCTGCAAAACACAGTGGTTTTGATGTGATTTATTCGGGGATCCGACTTTCTCCAGAAGAAATCGTACAGTCTGCTGTAGAAGAAAATGCCAACGTAATTGGACTTTCCATTCTTTCTGGTTCTCATAAAGAGATCGCAAAACAACTATTCGATGAACTTGCACATTATAAAGCAAACATCCCAGTTGTAATTGGTGGGATCATTCCAGAATCCGATTTCGAAGAACTTAAAAAAATGGGAATCCGAGAAATCTTCACTCCAAAAGACTATGACTTGATGTCGATTATGAACAAAATCATCGACATCATCTCAGTAGAACCGGTACTCGTTTAACAAAACGCGTTTTAACCTTTTTCCATTACATTTCATTTTGATCTGTAATGGAAGATTCTTTTCTAATAAATTCATTATAAATTTAAAATGCCAAAATCCTTGACTGATTCTACAGAAACATTTTCCCAATTAGTTTCCGAGGCTCTACTCGGTGAAAAATTTCCAATCGCCAAAATCATCTCCAAAATCGAAACGGAAAACAATTTAGGATTTAGAGAATCTTTATTTAAAGAAATCCAATCACAAAAACCAAATGTGAAAGAGGGTCTTACGATTGGGATCACAGGAACACCTGGTGCCGGAAAATCTTCGTTACTCGGTGAACTTTGCCGATTATTCCTTTCTTTTGCGCCAGACAAAAAGATGGCGATTGTAGCCATTGACCCCTCCTCGAATGTAAGTGGTGGTTCGATTCTTGGCGACAGAACACGCGTTACACTTCCAAGAAGAGATACAAGGATTTATTTTCGATCTCAACCATCCCAACTTGAGTTAGGTGGATTAAATCCTTACACCTATCATGTCCTTCGTTTTTTACGTAAAATTTTTGATTATGTTTTTATTGAAACGGTAGGGATAGGGCAAAATGAAATCTCTGTTTCCTTGGTATCGGATATATCATTTCTTGTGATGCAACCTCTCGGTGGTGACCAAGTACAGTTTATGAAATCTGGGATCATGGAAGTACCGGAAGCATTCATCATCAATAAGTGTGATGAAGAATCCTTAGCAAATTCGAGCTATTATATGCTCCAATCCACATTGGAATTCATCAAAGACATCCTTCCTGACCAATCTTTACCCCCAATTTTCAAAACTTCAGTTGTGAAAAAAAAAGGAATCGAAGATTTATTATCGTACATCCTAAATTACCCAACTAGAAAAGACAAAAATGTTGAAACAAAAACACAACTAATGTCTTGGATACGAAGTGAATATGGTCGATTTGGCATTAAAATATGGGAAGACTTAGAATCAAATTCGTGGAACCAAGCAGTCCGATTAAATCCATTAGGTGGAATTCAAAAATTAAATTACGAGGAAGAGGAAACAAAATTTGTCTCCCTCATCCAAAAGAAGTTACTCCCTTAAGGTTTGACGATTCAATTTGGATTTTTAGAAATCACGTTTAAAAACACGTCTGGTATTGGACACGCCTTTCTTAAGGTATAATCAAAAAACACAATCGCTGTTTTTGCACGAGCAATTTCCTTCCCGTCATTTTTGTGAGTGATCACATAAACCAAATCAAATGATTTTTTGGAAATCTGATCTACATACATTTGGATTTTTAAATCGTCTGGGAAAAACGCTTCTGATTTGTATACTATCGCCACGTCTGAAACCACAATCCCCTTCCCTTCTACATTGATTTCTGTCCAACTATGTGAGTGAAAGAATCTGGCTCTACATTCATGTGTTAATGTTAAAATTGCATCATGAGCCAAGTGACCTGCAAAGTTGATATCGGAAATTCGAACACTTAAAGAAGTTTCAAATACCAGATTTTCTGGAATATCAATTGTTATCCTCGGCATTTAGTCTACATACCACATATATCGTTCATCAACTTTTTTACTTTCTTCTTTGAGACGGTCAATGTTCCATCCAAGTAGTTTTGCAATTTTTTTCTCTAATCGAATTCGTTCTGCTGTTTCCAATTTTCCCACAGTTCCAACCCCAGATCGTCTGAAATAAAAATCAGTTAGGTGTTGGATGTCCTCATGTAATACAACATATTCAACTTCATCTTCATAATACAGTTCCCCATTCGGGATTCGATAAGTATCCAAACCCTTCCCTTGTAATATCCTCCAAGTTGTACTTCCATACCGTCTCACTAATGTTTCAATTTTGACACCAGGGACGTGTGGAAATTTAAATTGAATTTCATTCACCAACTCTTTGAGATTTTGATACCTGCCTCCAAGTAACGGAGTAAACTTGGTGACACATAAAGTTTCATTCCCTCTTACAAATATATCGATAGCATTTACTAAACTTTCTGCAACTGCTCTACTTGTTGTGTATTTACCACCTAAGGCTGAGAAAAATCCAGGGAATCCTTCTTTTTCATAGTGAAAAATTTCTGATTTCCTTGATGCTGAGTAGGTACCTTCTGTACTACCAGGATCTTCTACTAGTGGTCGTAATCCACCATAATAATAGTCAACGTCCTTTAACGTTAGCTTTGCGAAACCAAAACTATAGTTTACTTCATCAATCAAATCAATAATTTCTGATTGTTTGACTTTAAATTTATCTGGATCATCTTCATAAGCGGTATCAGTGGTACCAATTATTGTTTTCCCTCTCCAAGGAATTACAAATAAATGGGATCCATCCCTTTTAGATAAGACAACACATTCATTCCCACAAATATTGCGAACAACTGCATGAATCCCTTTTGAACGGACTAATTTTTTTTCAGCAGAAATTCCAGCCATTGACTCGATCACATCAGCCCAAGGGCCAGCAGAGTTAACCACCACATTAGCAGATATTAAAACTTTTTTGCCGGTAATTTGATCGGTTAATCCTATCGTATAACCACCGCTATTTTGTTTTTTCAAGGTTGTGACTGCTAAATAATTAAATGCGTGAGCACCTTTTTCTTTTGCTGATAAAATAAATTCAGTAGTATGTTTCTCTGGATTAGGATTGGCATAATCGTAGTATTGAAAACTTCCTTTGAGTGATTTTCTTCCTAAGCCAATGACTTTATAAATTGTTTCTGAAAGGGAATTCCAGCGGTATTTAGGAAGTTGAACGTCAGGATCAATCTCGTTATTTCTATCAAACGATAACAAATTGTACAATTCCATACCTAAAAAGAGTTGGATCCTTTGGAATAGGGATCGAATGGGAATGATAAAACCCATGGGTCGAACGGCATGTGGAGAGATTTTTGCCAGATACCTTCTTTCCGATAATGATTCTCTTACCAAACCAAATTCAAAATTTTTTAAATACCGAAGTCCACCGTGAATGAGTTTGGATGTAGCTTGGCTAGTTCCTGAAGCATAATCATTTTTTTCTACAAGAAGACAGTTGTATCCTCGTAAAGTAGCATCCCATAATACATTCGCACCCGTTATCCCACCACCTATGATGAGCACATCGTATTCTTTTTTTAGATGGTCTAATCTCGAGTTTTCTAGTTTTGTCTTCTGTTTCATAATATTAACATTTAATCGGCAAAACTTTAGAAAGGACTTTAAACTGTGCCGGAAGTTGTCCCATATTTTCTCCGTCTACATCAATAAATACATCTTCATCTGAATCAGCAGTGAGTTCAGTGATTTGTTTTGATATTACTTTTGCATCATCAGACAATTTGCCTTGGTAAAGATTCCCAAATTTTCTAAGGGTTTCAAAGACAGAAACATCTTGTATTGCCAAAAAATCCATTTTTCCATCATCTAACTTTGCTTTTGGAGCAAACCACATTCCACCACCAGCGAACTCACCATTAGCACAAACAATTAACCTGCATTTATTAGTAATTGTTTCAAACTTGGAAAGTGTGAGTTTGATTTTTTTATTCGTATAAGAAAAGAGACAAACAACAGTGTAAAGTAAAAACACTCCCTTACCGCCGATAAACCTTCCCAACTTGGATTGATTGACTCGGTACACAACCTCACCACCCATACCAAAGTCAGCTAAATTTAAACACAAATATTTCCCTTTAGTTCTATCTGGTTTGGTATATGTAACATCGATTAAATCAATATTTCGTTCATTACCATTTAAGATTTGTTCAAGTGCTTTGGTTGGATTCTTTGGAACTCTGACAGTTTTAATAAAATCGTTTCCTCTACCAGCAGGGATTGGACTAAAAACTATTTTTTGATTGATTAACTTTCCATTTTCAAAAAGACCATTGATAATATTCGAAAAAGTACCATCTCCCCCAATTCCGATAATCCAGTGGAATCCCTGTTTGACGGATTCTTTTGCTATGTCTTTTGCTGCTTTATCTTTTGTTGTCGCTTCATAAGAATATGAAATTCCTTTCTGAATGAGAATTGGTTCAATTTTTTTCCAAACTTTAGCGGAAAGCCCTCCTCCCGAAACTGGATTTAAAATTATCTTAATTTTTCTCATCATGTTTCTCCTTTGTTTCCGCCTGAAAATAATCCAAAAAATAAAACATGTTCTATAGTTTCTAAGTAAGCTTTTTCGCTTTTGATTTCATTTTGGAAATGGCCATCAAGAATTACTTCAACAGCACCACGAATCATACCCCAAGCAACAGCAACGTTTGGATATGTGCCTCTTGAATTGATCAAATTTTCATTTTTTGCTTGTTTGTAAATTTTTTCCAAGAGAGACAACCGATTGGTTCTTTCATCTGTTAACATTTTACGCATATCATCGGAAACGTTTTCAATGTTTAAATTAACACCACATTGTTTTGCGACGAGATACATGTGTTTATCACCCAAACAATGGTCAATATATGCTCGGATTGCCCGCCTCGACATCTCAATCGCAGTTTTTTCATCAAATGCTTTTTCTAAACGTTCTCTCAGACGTAAATAATCTTCGTATTGGATGCGTGCCATCAAATCATCTTTACTTTTAAAATGAAGATAAATGGTACCACGGCCAATTTCCAATTGTTTTGCGATATCATCCATTTTCACAAGAGATGGATGTTTGGTGCGAAAAAGTTCGATCGCGCAATTTAGAATATCCGTTTCTCTCTGTGCAAATTCTCTTTTTTTTCGTTCCGAAACACCCATTATTTTAATCCTAACAATCCACCTGGATTCATGATTCCCTTTGGATCAAAAGTTTTTTTCAAAGAAGATAGAATTCGAAGGCCTTCTTCGCCGACTTCCTTTTCCATCCAAGGAGATAACATCCTTCCGATACCATGGTGGTGAGATAAAGATCCACCATTTTGATGAATACTATCTATGATCCCTTTATGGAACTTTATAAAGTCAGTAATTTCATTTTGTTTGTTCATTGGGCTTAAGAATATGAAGTATAAATTCGCACCATTTTCATAGGCATGTGAAATATGTACCATACAAGAGGTATTTTCAAAACTTTTAATGTATGCTCGCGTGTTTTCCCATAATGTATGTAAGTTTGACCAACTCACTGCTGTTTCTAAAGTATCGATCCGAATCCCTTCATCCATAAGATAATCCCTTAGGTAAGCGCTAGAATACCTTTGGTGTAACCATTTGTTTACAGGTGACTCGCCAGTAGAGAACCCTCCATTTCGCTTCGCTATCTTTTTGATTTTTTTAAGAACTTCTTTTGAATAGGAAGGATCTCCATCAACAATAATGTGCATTAAAGAACGTTCCATTGGTTTATAACCAATAAATCGTAAAAATAAATCTTCTTTGCCACCATGTAATCCACTCATGTGAAACGATATATCAGTTTCTTCAGGATCTTGGATTCGAAAGAAATGAGGTTTTCCAAATCCACCTTGCATCACTTCTCGCATTGTTTCTACGGCTTTCTCAAAATTTTTGAATATAAAAGAACCCTTAGCAGAATTTTCTGAATGGTATTTACGTATTTTTAAAGTTGCTTTTGTAATAACGCCAAAACTACCTTCTGTTCCAAGAAACAATCGAAACATATCAGGACCAATGGAGGCAGCAGGATAAACCTTCGATTCAAACTTTCCAGATGGAGTGATGGCTGTTAAACCAAGTAGGATATCTTCAATTTTCCCATACCCGGTCGAAGCTTGGCCTGCTCCTTTTGCAGCAATCCAACCACCAACTGTAGAAAATTCAAATGATTGAGGGAAATGACCACAAGTATAACCTCTTTCATTTAAATGTTTTTCCAATTCGGGACCGTACACACCCGCTTCCACAGTCACAGTAGAATCAATTGCATTGAATTCTATAATACGATTGAGTCGTGATAAATCGAGAGAAATTCCTCCTTTCGGTGCTTGTAATGCTTTGGTAACGGTTGAACCTGCACCAAACGGGATTACTGGAATTTTATTGGAATTAGCAAGTGAAAGAATCTCTTCGATTTCTTTTTCATTTTTAGGAGTGACGACAACATCAACAACATCCGAAACTTCACCGAATCTAGCTTTATAAATTTCAGTATAAAATTTACCAATTGAATGTTTAGCACGACTCACATCATCAAATGAAACATTTGAATTTCCGACAATTTTTTTAAGCTTAGCGATGTTAGCTGAAGATAACTTAGATTTTTTAAGTGGTTTTAATTCAAGTTCCCCTTTAGGCAAAGAAGATTTGAATTCATTTGAAATTGGGAATTGTTTATTTAAAAAATCTAAAGTATGTGAGGGGAGTTTTTCTTCTACTTCAGGAGATCCCCATTTGTAAATGTTTCGAGTTTGCATAATGATAACCAAAATTCCTTATTTGCTCCAATTTTTGAACCAAATTCAAAAATTGACAACCAAAAAAATATTTTGATCTTTTTATTTAACCACGTAACTCTTTGAAATATTCCGCTCGAACTGATATTAAAAACTCTATTGATAAAGTTGTTCCAAATAATAATGAAATCGTTTCTCTTAATATTTCATCCAAATCAAATCCAGTTAACAACCATTCGATGAGCTCAAAACAAATGTCGATTGCAGGTTGTGAGTATGCAGTTGTAGTTCCTTTTGCAATTTCAAATAACAATTTGGGTATCTCAGAAGTTTTATTCTCTGAAATCAATTTTCGGATTTCCGTTGGATACGAAACCATTAACTGTTGTTTAATGCCGTTGGGTGTGAATAAAAGTTGATCTTCTTTTAAATTTAATGCCAACAAAAGATGGTCTTTGAGATTTTTTTCTGAGTGATGGCTATCTTGCCATACCAAAAGTATTTTTTCTCCAACTAGAGAATCTTCAAAAGGTGAGAACGGATACGGTTTTTTATCCATAAAATTCCCAGGTGGTTTCCCTCCTGGGAGAATTGATGACTTTATTTTTTAGGTGGGACAACCGCGTCTTTGCAAGTTTTAGAAAGTGTAAATTTCACAACGGTTTTTGCAGGGATAACAATCGCTTCACCAGTTGCAGGGTTTCTACCTTTTCTTTTAGGACGATTTCGTTTAACAAGTTTACCTAAACCAGGAATGACAAATGCACCATTTTTCTTTGTTTCTTTGTAAGCGAGTTCAACGAAAGAGTCCAAGAATGCTGCTACATTTTTTTTGGTCATACCAGTTGTTTCAGCGAGTTCGCTGAGCATTTCGGACTTTTTCATTGGGGTAGGAGTTGTTGCCATACTTTGATTTTCCTCTAAACCATTTAACGGTTACACATTATTTACAAAACTACCTGATTTGGTACAAGATTAAATTGATTTTGGATACAATTTTTCTTAAAATTTCCTAAGAAAAACGAAGTTTTTTTAAAAAAACCTTTATTTTCCTAAGGAAAATGGGAATTTCTTCCAAAACTCATGGCTTCCATCAAATACAAGAAGGTTGTTGTCGTATTCAAACGTACCAAATACGAGTTGGATTTGGAAACGTATGGCTCCATCCAAGCATATAAGGAAGTCACAAAACAAAATCCTGATGTCTTCCAACGAACATTTGAGTCGCATCAAAGGCAAATACGATCAAGAGAGTTCCTCAAAAATCAAGTTTTCCCTAAAGCTGACTTTGTATACCGCGAACATTTTGACGCCGAAGTTGGATCGGAATATGATTTGGTAGTTGCCCATGGGGGAGACAATCATTTTACCTATGTTGCCCACTTGGTCGGTAATACACATCTTATAGGTTGTAATTCTGATCCAGACTCATCGGTTGGTGCTTTACTTGGTTTTACTGCGGAAAGTTTAGGAGAAGCTGTCAAAGAAAACTTCAAACAAACAAAACTTGAGTCTTGGTCATTACTCGAGACTGAAATCATTTATCCAAATGGTACCAAACTCAAAACGGTTCCAGCTGTTTGTGAACTCTCCATTCGAAATAATAGTCCAGACCTAACTTCACGGTTTTGGATTTCTTATTTGGACAAAAAAGAAGAACAAAAATGTTCTGGGTTACTCGTTTATACGGGTGCAGGCTCAACAGGTTGGATCAGCTCGTGTTTTCCAAAAAAATTTCCTCCATTTTCAAAACACGAGCCCTTTTTCCATGTTTATTCCAGAGAAATACGAGTGAAATCGCAAGAAACAGAGTTTTCCTTGGCAGATTTCAGGGCTTTAGATCAAGTGGAAGTTATTTCAGAAATGCATGGTGGTTTGGCAGTCGATTCTCTAACAGAGAGGCACTACCCTTTCCCACCATATGCCAAGGCGATAGTTAGGTTATCGCCTGAGAAATTATTTGTAGTTGTTCCACTAAAGAGAGGGGAATCCATGCAGGACTTACCATACGAAATAGAACAAAAGCGCATCAATGGAACTGTTATCGTTCAAATCAAAGGACGGATGGAATCAGGTCCGCTAGACCGCATCACACAAACCATACTTGATGAAATGGTTGGAGCTGATCGTAAACATTTGATTTTAGATTTTTCTGAACTTAGATACATATCTAGTTTAGGAATTAGAATGATTTTAGATGTTAAAATGAACCTTCAAAAAAGAAATAAGGAAATGGCACTTGTTGGTGTTACAAGTTCTATTTTACAAGTGTTCCATCTTTTAGGTCTGTCAAATGCGTTCCATTTTTACCCTGATCGCGAAGAAGCTTTGAAGTCTTTCGAGGAGCCATCTAAGTCCTAGATGTCTCCACGAATTTCCGTTTGGATCTCCAATTCGGTTTTCTTATCTTTTGTCGTCCTTTCTATATTATATTCCCTAATTTATATTGAAAATACTTCACTTAGGGTCGAGTCGTCCACCCTCATCAATGAAAAAAATAGAAGTTTTGCAAGAGTACAGGAACTGTCTCGGATCAAAAACCAATACCCAATTGCTTACCAATGCCATTATAACTTTGGTTTGTCTAATGGATCCCTATTTGAAGCTACAGAAAAAATCCCTTACTCAATCTACAAAAGACTTCGGTTAGGTGATTCAATCGAAATTTACAAAAAAGAAATCAGAATTTTGGGGAAATCAACGGCAATTTCTAGAATTATGGGGAATGAAGAACCACTCCCCTTACTTGAGAACTTAGAAAAATACTTTAAGTATAGTTTTTATTATTTCCTTGCATTAACAGTTGTTTTTTTACTGATTAAGGCTTCGGAATTGTTATTTCGAATTTATCCTTCCCAGAAAAAACCAAATGAGACTGACGTGACTGTTGTAAATAATTCTCAGGATTTACATCAAAAGTAACAAAACACATATATTTATCGTATTTCACAACATACATAAATTCCGCATAATTCAAATGAGTATTTTGAGTCATAAAACCACGTAACCATTTACTTTCCCGATAAACTCGCTCATATTGAATGTTAGTTGCATCAATTTTTTTGATTGATTCTGCTGACTCTTTTGAATAATCACGACTCATGATTTCCTTTTTAAGAGTCTTAATCAAGTTATACTCAAGTTTTGCTTTATTAGGTGGTAAATTTTCGGGTCTTGTTTTATAGTAGTACTCGAACAACTCTTTATCTTGGCCTTCTTTGGCATCGTGATTCTCTTGGTTCACGTCAGTTGGTGTTGTTTGTGGTTTAGTGTCCTGAGCAGATATTGAAACAACTGCTAAACTGAACATAATGGTTAAGATAAGGTTTTTTTTCGAGAGTTCCATAGTTACTATTATCGGTTTTTTTAGGTAAATTTCAAAATAAAATTTTCGGTTTTCAAAAAGAGAAACAAGGTTCAAAACAGTTTTATCATGTCGATTCCCCCACTCATCACATTCCAGGAGGACTTCCTTTCGGGAAAATTGATCACCAAAGAATATGTCCACTTTTCGGAAGTGGACTGCCCGGAATTGGATGTTTGGATCGGTAGAGTGGTCAGGAGCATTTCACTAGAATTTTTGCACGAAATCCTTTTTACCATTCTGAGTGAACTTTTGGTCAATGGATGTAAAGCAAATGGAAAGCGAATTTTCTTCCAAGAACAGGGGTTAGACTTATGGAATGAAAAAGATTATGCCAGAGGGATCATCTTATACAAAGATGAATTTGGTCATAATCGAAAACGTGTATTTTTATCTTTAGAGAAAACGAACTATTCCATTATTTTAAGTACTGTTTATAAAGAAGATTTTATTGAGTTTCGAGTTCGGAATAATGCAAAGATTTTACCTGAAGAAAAAAACAGAATTTTAAAACGTGTTCAAGCTTCCGTAAAATATAAAAATATAAATGATGCATACCGAGAGTCTGTCGACAACGAGGAAAGTTCCGGTTTAGGAATTGTATTAATTCATATCCTACTCCGTAATTCTGGCATTCCAAATCAATTTTTCGAGTTGGTTACAGGTGATGATTTTACTGAAGTGATCATTCGAATTCCTAAACAGTTGATCCCAAAGGAAAATCAAACTCGAATTAAAGAGATTTTAATACGCGAAGTCAATTCACTACCTCCCCTACCAGCCCAAATCAACAAATTGATCATCATTGCAAAAAAGAAAGATGTCACTTTTCATGAAATTGCTACCGAGGCGGAGAAGGATCCAGCAATCGCTGCAGAAATCATAAAAATAGCGAACTCCCCTCTTTTTGGTGTCCATAAGTCAATTGTATCCGTTTTCGAAGGTGTAAAAAGGATTGGTTTAAAAAATTTAGAATCAATTTTTTTAGCATTGGGGGCAAAAAAAATACTTAACTCTCGTTATGCGAAACAAGTTCTAGTTTGGACTCATTCCTTTAAAACTTCCATGTATGTAAAATTTCTTTTAGAAGAAAAAAGAAAACACATACAACTATTAGAATCAGCAACTATCGCTGCATTATTACATGATTTAGGAAGGATGGTTTTACTTTCTCTAGATCTTAGCCAAGTAAACCAAATTCGAGTTTTAAGAAGTGATGATAATACAGAAATTTCGGAATGGGTGGAAGAATATACAGTTGGAACTACCCATTCAGAAATCGGATATTTGATTTCTGAAAAGTGGCGTTTCCCAGAGGAAATTTTAGATGTAATCCGATACCATCACAAACCTTGGCAATGTAAAACTAGAAATAACATTCTGTGCCAAATCATTTATTTAGCTGACATATTGGCAAATATCGGGAAAGGGAAAGGAAATTATTTCACAGTGGAACCAGAAGTTTTAGATTATTTTGAAATCCACTCAGAAAAAGATTTTCGCGAAATGCAAGATAGGTTTAAAATCAATTTTGAGGAACATAGAGAAGAATACCAAAATCTCTTTATTTAACAATGGATTGGAAACAATTACTAACACTAGATGAGAAAGAATTAGATGATCCAAATTTGGCAACTGAGCTTAATTTAGTTGGCCATCCAGAATATCCTTTTATATCTAATTTGCCGCCAGAAGAAACTTTAGAAATTTTAACTGAATTTGTCCAAGCAGAGGGTCACAAAGTAAATTTGAAGAATTTATTAAGTTATGCTCCTATTTTAGAAATCACGTTGGTCAAAAAAAACTTACCGTCTATATATGGTTGATTGATACTAATCAAATACTCCCTATATCTGCTCTTAAATCTTTTCCTAATTCAGTACTAAATTCGATTTTCTTAGCTACCGCTGATTTTTCCATACTGCTGATTAATAATTCATTTGTTTTAGCTAATCGATCTGCCATAATCGAAACCATCTTTGCTGCAAACTTAGGATTTTTTACTAGAAAATTTTCTAACTGTTGTTTGCTTTCAATGACTGCCACTTCACAATTTGTAATGGTTCTTGCAGTGGCACTTCTAGGGTTGGAACTAAAAAGGGCCATCTCTCCAAAGAAGTCTCCAGGTTTCATGAGAGCCAATCGAGTTTGGCTGTTGTTCACTGTAAAAAAGATTTCTACGTTCCCCTGTAAAATGATGTACATAGCATTATTCAACTCCCCTTCTTTGAAGATCCTTTGGTTCGGCGGAATGCTGATTTTGCTCATAAACTGGTGACTCCTATATCTATTTTTGGCTATTTTGTCTAAAATCTGAATTCATTTTCCTTTTCTCCTAGAAATATAAAATGAAAATGTTCCAAAAGGACAACTGCCACATGGAATGGGAATTATTAGGGATCATACTAGCTGGAATGGTAACATTCACATGCAAATTTTTCAAAAATCCGCTGGTTTTACCATCACCAATGCATTCAAACCAAGGAAGGGAAACACGTTTTGATATCTTACGTGGCTTAGCGATGATTGGAATTGTGATGATACATATCCATTCTTACTTTCAGTTCTTTCATCCGGCAGATTCGTTCATCATTAAAAATACACTTTTATTATCAAATTTAGCACGTTTTTCCGTGCCCATTTTTATATTAACTTCTGCCATTTTTTTACGAAAAAAGGATGGGTATTGGAATTCGAAAGTGAAACACCTTGTATTACCATATACTCTCTTTTCAATCTTAGGATATTGGATTAAATATGAAGATCATACACTGAATGAATTTTTCCTATTTTATATCTTAGGAAAAGTATTTACTCCATTTTATTTTGTTCCTCTCCTACTACAATTTTATCTCGTATTCTATATATTGAATTCAATTTTGATAAATGAAAAGTGGAATTCACTCATACTTGCAATTTCATTTATCATTAATATCCTTTCGAATTTAGGAATTTTTGATACAATTTTGCCAATTCAGTATCATTCCATCTCAATCTTTAATTATATATTCTTTTTTATATTGGGAGTTCAAATCGGGAATTTGAAATTCGCCCAGTCACAAAATAAAGGAAACTCTTCATTCACTTTATTTGTTTATTTTTCAGTTTTTCTAGGATTACTAATAGTTTTTAGTCACTCTTATGATATGGATCTTAAAAATCACCACACAATTTATCCGATTTTCTTCTTAATTTTTGTGTGGAATTTTCTCGATAATATCAATCCTAGCTTATCAAATATCCTAAGTTATATAGGCAACCAAAGCCTATTTATCTTTTTACTTCATCCTTTCATTATTCATTTCATGCATAGCATAGACCCATATACTTTTGGGGGTCCGTTTTTGGGATACATTGTAACTCTAATTTTGAATGTCGTTATACCAATATTTGTAGCTTTTATAATCCAAAAGGGTATGTTTTTATATCAATCACGCCACTTGACCTAATAGAATTAAAGGCTTTTCCATATTCTACTAAGACTGCTAATACATAATTTAGTCTGCCACGGATATATTCATCTTCTTTGGATTCAGAAGTTTCAGCGTTTAAAACTGATTCAACATGCCTTACTATTACATGGTCTGGAGTATAAACGATTCGAGTATTTTTGTAACTAGACATTCGCAATTCTGCGTTCGGGTAACTTCCACCCATACCACTTGATACGGTTATGATGAGCCCAGGTTTATGAGAAATATCCCCACCTGACAGGTATAAAAAAAAGTTTTTTAAAGCGGGACTTGCCATTCCAGCATATTCTGGCGAAACAAATATAAATGCTTCAGAATCGGCCAAACCTATACTGTATTCAGTCCAAAACTTTTTTAATTCAGAACTTTTTTCCCACATCGAAGGATCCCAGATTGGTAAAGGCGAATTTCCTAAATCTAGTATATTCGATTCTATACCTTTTTGATCTAAAATTTTTGATAAATATTTCGAAACCTTTAATGATTGGGAATTTTTTCTATGACTTCCACAAACTAGTGTTATCTTCACTTTAGACCACCACCTTGATTTTTGTTGCCTTTATAATGTGATTTTTTTTTGTTTTTCCATTTTCTGCTATTGTGACCACTTGGTTTAGAATCACCACGTTCTTCTTTTTTCTTTTGGTTATGGTTTTGATTTTGTCTTTTGTCCGAGAAATTTCTATCTTTTTTGTTTTCTCTATCTTTGATAAACCGTAATTTTTCATCACCAAACAGTTGTATGTAACTAAACAAAAATGAAGCAAGAATGCCGTGTATTTTTTCCCATTGTTTTTTATCGAGATCTCCAAAAACGGGATGATCTGCAAATGGACCTGAATGTAATTTGAAAGCTGTTAATGAAGTTTTTAATCGCAATTGAGCCGAATCTGGATCACCTAAATCCTTGGGTGGAAACCCTGGAATTTGATTAGTTTTTGTATAATGACCTTTGGAGATTAATTTCGCAAACTTGTATTTTCCGAGAAGTTTATTAACTGCAGATCGTTTGGTTTTGAAACCAACTCCTTGAATTGATAATTCAATAGATTCTGCCAAAAAATCAAAAATTTGAGACAAGGTTATATCAGCTTTTTGTTTTTTCTCGCAGCTTATAATTATCGATAGTTCCTTTTCGATATCATCTATGGTTTTTAACTTTAAAATTGATTTCATTTTTCCTCTATTCGTTGATACCGTATTTTTTCTTTAAAGAGTTTAACTCTTTTAAAAAACTATCTCTTAATTTACCATTTAATTTGCCTAAATTGATGCTAACTTTATTTTGGGATGATGTGACACGGGGTGAAATGATTTCACCCCCCCTATTTTCCTTCCGTTTCAATAAATCTTCTAAATTTTTTACGGATAGGGGTTTACCACTTATCATCAATTCCATTACCGATTTTTGATCTAATCTGGCTATACTACTAAGTTGTTTTACATATCTTTCACTGTAACCTAAAAGAATAGATACTTCATCCGCAGATTTTTTCTTTTCTTTACGAAGGTATTGAATCGCCTTTCCCACTTCCCAAGGATTTAAATTTTTCCTTTTTTCATTTTCAGCCAAAGACATTTCATAACACACATCTTCATTTGCTTCTGTTACAATAGCAGGAATTTCCTTCCAACCAAGTTTTAAAGCAGCGCGGTACCGCCTTTCGCCAGCAACAATCAAATATTTCCCCTTGTCTTTTCTTACTAAAATTGGTTCAATTAAACCTAATCTTTCCATCGAAGGAAGTAAATCTGAAGTATCTTCTCGGCCAATAAGTCGAGGTTGTGTGGGGTTTGGAAAAATTTGATTTAATTCCAAATGAGAAGGAGATTTCTTTTTCTCAGAATAAGCTGAAATTAAATCTAAGGCTTGGAATTCAGTTTTTTTGGACATTTATTTTCTCCTTCACCTCGGCTGCTAATTCTCGAAAATTTTTCATTGTAGTAATATCAATTTTAGATAAAAAACTCATCTTCGCTTGTGCTTGTGGGATGGATTCACGCCTCTGAATCACGGTTTCAAAAACTGGGAAATACTTTTTGACCCCTTCCGCTAGTCCAGCTAAAGCTTTCTGGCCCTCATATTGGTTCAAAACAGCTCCAAGAAGTTTTAATCGTTGGTTTGCTTTTCTTTGGATTTTTTGAATTGTTTCGTATAAGTCACGAATCCCTTGTAAACTGAATGCTCTAGTTTGAATCGGCACTAATATATAATCAGCGCAAATCAATGCGTTCTCTAAAATTAAACCTAATGACGGTGGGCAATCAATTATAATAAACTCATAACTTGATCTAAGTGGTAAAATTGCTTCCTTTAAAAGTTCAAAGTCATCTCTTTCATAAGGAGTTGTGAGATTGGCAAGTTCCAAAGTTGATGGCAAAAGATCAAAATTTGTAGAAACAGTACGGATTGCGGGTTCAATATGCTTAGATTTTTTACCCCGATATCCGAGATAATCCATTATGGATGGAACATCATCGTTAAGAAATAACTGTGTTGCATTAGCCTGTGGGTCCCAATCGATTAAAAGTACTTTATGGTTTTCGGAAAGGGCTTCCGCCAAATATAGACTAATAGTTGTTTTCCCCTCTCCTCCCTTCTGGTTAGAAATAGCAATAACACTACTATCAAAACCATCTGTATTTTCTGTCTCAAAATACTTTGATAATACAGATTTTTTGAATTCGCCGGTTTTCCAACCTGGTACTTTTAGATCCGAAACTTTCACTTGAAAATCATCTGGATTTAAACCTACAAATTTGGCAGCTTCTTCCAAATCAAACATTGTATCCACGTTACCCATCACCTACCCTAACCATTGTCGTTTCGTGCCTATTGTCAATTTAATTATGTCTCCTAGGGGTGAAATGATTTCACCCCTAGGAGTTTAGAAAAGGCAGAAATTTTAGATTCTAACAAAATGACTTGAGCTCTCTTAATTACGAATTTACAACATTTAGGTCATTTGCATTGTATGTTGGTGCAAAATTTTATTAAAATTTTCGTATTTTTTATCCTCTTACTTTTTCTCCCGAAAGAATCACAAGCCGAAATTATCTGGGGACCTTCGATTGAGAAATCTGGAGGTGAATACATTTTTGAAACTGGGAATAAATTCCCCAATTTATCGGGCATCAGAGGAGGATCTAGAATATCTTTTCCGAGAACATTTACTCTATTCGGTGTCCAAGCTACTTACACTAAAAATAGATGGGAGATAAATGGAAAAATAAAAACAACTGGTTGGAATCAAAAATCAGGCGAAGCCAGAGATGAAGACTTTTTATTAGGCACCATCTCAACGGAAAAAACCACAAATATTGCTACCAGAGAATGGAGTTATAGAGACGCAGCCACTGTATATTCGGGGAGTCGGAATTTCGCTGATGGCAAAGGAAAATCTACCATAGTTGAGAATAGAATCGAATTTTTTGGAAGGTACTATTTTCAGGATGCAAATCCTGATTATTGGAAGGAAGGTTCGGGATTTTTCATATCCACGGGAGCTCGTTATTCATACTTTAAATATCTATTTTACGACGTGAATCAATTCATCGAAACAACACCTGTTTTTTACGCTCCAATTGGTTTGGGATTGAGTTACTCGAATGACTTATGGGAAGTATTTTATGGTGGTGGTTATCGATATTCTAAAAACAATTTATATTTCGACTTTAGTTTTATGCCGTCTATTGGTAGAATTAAAACCAGAGATTTTCACGTTCAAAGATCTATTAACTTTTTCTCTGAAAATTATGGTTTCGGTTGGGCTTCCAAAATTGAAATGGGTTACCAATTTCACCCGTCTTGGTTGAGTTATTTTAGAATTAACCACCGACGTTTTTTTTCAGAAGGTAGATTTACTTCTCAAGGTGGATTAACAGTATCAGATCTAACATCCAACCTAGTTTCAGGCTTTAAATCCCATATCAATATTAAAGATTTTTCAATTGAAATAGGTGTACTAAATAAAATAGAGTGGAATGTGCCATCAGACATAAAACCCCAACAACAAGATATACCAGCGAAAGAAAAAACAGAATCGAATGAATCAAATTGATTTAAAAATCGAAAGAAAAATTTCCAAAGGAAAAAATATTACGTTAACAGTATACCAAAACGGTAAAGTAATTTTAAAACATCCTGCTAGAATTTCGAAAATACAGTTGGATAGTTTTCTTGCTGAGAAACACAACTGGATACTCAATAAACTTAACAAACTCCCTAAAAATATTCCTAAATCATTAAAATTTATGGAAGGTGAGTCTTTGCCAATTTTTGGTGAAATTCTTCCTATTTTTTTAAATGAAAAAAATACAATTTTATTACCTGATCGTGGGTTCTATGTAAGACACGAAAAAAACGATTTAATTAGGCTTAAAAAAGCGAAAAGTTATCTGAAATCAATTTTGTTAGAAAAAATAAATCCTTTGGTTCAC
This sequence comes from Leptospira sp. WS39.C2, assembly GCF_040833965.1. Classification (NCBI taxonomy): domain Bacteria; kingdom Pseudomonadati; phylum Spirochaetota; class Leptospiria; order Leptospirales; family Leptospiraceae; genus Leptospira; species Leptospira iowaensis. Next base: position 24,754 of record NZ_CP162143.1, on the reverse strand, counting down.
AAATATGAATCAAATTTGAATACAAAAGTTAAGAAATTAACAATTCGTACGATGAGATCCTTATGGGGGAGTTGTAATTCAAAAAACTATATTTCAATCAATCTAAGTTTGATACATTGTCCAGATTTTATCATTGAATATATCGTTTTACACGAAATTGCTCATACCATCCAACATAACCATTCCCAGAAATTCTGGAATATAGTAAAATCTCAGAATCCAAATTATAAAGTCGCAGAAAAATGGTTAAAAGACACTGGAAAAACTTATATATATTATTTAAATTAAATGGAAAATAAAATCAAAGTATTGTTTATCTGTTTAGGCAACATTTGTAGATCACCTGCCGCACAAGGTGCATTCGAAGATTTAGTTAATAAAAGTAACAAACAACATTTGTTTGAAATCGACTCCTGTGGAACATCTGGTTTTCATGACGGCGAATTACCAGACCCTCGCACAAGAAAGGTTGCTTTACAAAGAAATATACAACTAACTCACAGATCTCGAAAACTAAAATCGGAAGATTTAGTTTATTTTGATTACTTACTAGTGATGGATGATAACAACTTTAAAGAAGTAATCAGTCTAACTAGTGATGAATCAATTAGAAAAAAAGTTTTCAAATTTGCCAAGTTTCGGACCAACCAAGGTTCTGAAATAGTCCCAGACCCATATTTTGGAAATGAAACTGAATTCCAATATGTGCAAGATTTAGTAGAAGACTGTTCCGTTGGTTTTTTAAAATACCTAGGAGTATAATTGTGTCGGAAAAACAAAAAAGAATCATCGTCATAGGTGCCGGATTCGGTGGCCTACAAGTAATCAAATCATTAGCCAATCACAAAAATTTCGAGATACTTGTTATAGACAAGAAAAACCATCATTTGTTTCAACCATTACTTTACCAAGTTGCAACAGCTGTCCTATCTCCTGCAGACATTGCTATTCCAACTAGATCAATTACTTCCAATTATAAAAATGTTACAATTTTGTACGGTGAAGTTACAAACATCGACTTTGATAATAAAGAGGTTAAATTTCAAAACAATACGGAAAAATACGATTATTTGGTAATTGCGACAGGCGCTAAAACAAGTTACTTTGGAAATTCAAATTGGCAATCTAAAACTTTGGGATTAAAAAATCTGAAAGATGCATTAGCAATTCGCAAACAAATATTATTATCCTTTGAACAAGCGGAATTAATTGGTAACTATCAAAATTCAAAAAGTTTAATGCACTATGCCATCATCGGTGGTGGACCAACTGGAGTCGAATTGGCAGGATCGATTGCAGAGTTATCCCATAATATAATCAGAAAAGATTTTCGAAATATTGATTCAGGAATGACAAAAGTAACTTTGATAGAAGCAGGACCTAGAATACTGAATGCTTTTAGCGAATCTTCAAGTTCATTCACAAAGCAAAAACTGGAAAGTAGGGGAGTTGAAGTTTTAACGAATTCACCAGTTTTAGATATAACTGATACAGGTGTAGTTTTAAAAGATAGAACCATTGAATCTAAAACAATCATTTGGGCGGCTGGCGTGGAAGGCTCCGAATTGGCAAAAAAATTGTCGATTAACAAAGATAAGGCGAATAGAATCTTTGTTGATGAATTCTGCAGATCGACTAATTACAGTGATGTGTTTGTAATTGGTGATGCCGCCAATTTTAGTAAAGGACTACCTAAACCTTTACCTGGTGTATCCCCTGTGGCCATGCAACAAGGAAGGTATGTTGCTAAAACTATTTTATCCATTGAAAAAAACAAAAACCTAACTCCATTTGAATATTTTGACAAAGGGAACATGGCAACTATTGGCAGGACCGATGCAGTTGCGGAATTTGGTGTCATACGCTTGAAAGGTATTTTAGGTTGGTTTGGATGGTTATTTGTTCATTTAGTTTATCAAGTTGGATTTAAAAACAAAATGAGTACGCTGATTAGTTGGGTTTGGAGTTATCTAACTTTCCGAGCAGGATCTAGATTAATCCAAGAAGAAGTAAATGATTTATCAATTGGATCTTAAGTTGAATTGATTCTTTTCTGCTTCCGAAATACACTTTCGATAACTAATTTCTGTGTTCCCAACCCAAACTAGAGAATTGGTTTCGGAAGTCCCGTTTGTAGTATGCCTTTGCAAAATTGGCACCATGTATAAATAACCATTTTTTCTTGCGGTTTCACACTCTTCGCGAAGTTGGTCTTCTCTAGAAAATTGACTACATTCGTAAAATAAAATGAATACAAATATTAAAAATCGGTTCATTTAGAATTTTGAAGTAAATCCTTTAGTTCATTAAATTCTTTAATTTGATCAGTGGAACATTTGGACATATTATCTTCAATAAATTTGAGGTCTTCTTCCGCTTTTAATAATTGAGCTTGTTTGTATTCAGGTTTATGACTTACCTTTAATACAATTTCTCCGCTATAACCTGTATCTCCATTTGCCTCAAGTAAAATTGATCTGGTCCTCTTTAAATAAACAGAAAGTAAAGCCTCTACTGATGAATCTTTCGAATATGCACTGATTGCATTCGATAAAAACATAATTTTCTTTCGATGGATGGAAGTTGAATCGGATTTTTTTTCGCAATCAACAAATGAGTTACAAATTTGATTTGTTTTGGATTGCGCAAACAAAGAAAATACGGATAGAAAAAAAACAAATCCCAATCTCATTAATTTCATACGAAATATAAAATCAGATCAAAAAATAGAATCAAGCCTAATTCAAAAAGATAAATGTTTACAATCAAATGCATTCGGAAAACCTTTCTCTTATGTTGCCGATTTCGATTCGCACAAAATTCCACACCATTGAAGGTCTGGAATGGGGTAACCCTCAAGGAATTCCTATCTTATGTTTTCACGGGTGGCTTGACAATGCGAATAGCTTCTTACCACTCTCAAAATACTTTCCTGAGTACCGATTCATTTCGATCGATTTCCCAGGTCATGGTAAATCTAGCCACAAACCAGAAAATACTGTCTATTATTTCGCGGAATATGCATTAGAAATTGTTTCCATCGCCCAAACCTTAGGACTGGAGGATTTTATTTTGATGGCACATTCTATGGGTGCCGCCATTTCTACGTTAGTTGCAGGTACAAATCTTCTAAAAATCAAAAAACTAATTCTAATCGAAGCATTAGGTCCTCTAACAAATGTTTCTCAGTCTGCTCCAGATATTATGTCTGAAGCCATCAAACAAATCCTCCATCCAAGAGGGAAAAAGGAAACTTACTTTCCGAATATGGAATCAGCAATAACAATCCGCCTTAGAGCAGGTGATATGAATCAAAACTCTGCTTCTTTACTCATGGAAAGGGGAATCGAAAAAACACCACGTGGATTAAAACCGAGGAGGGATATCAGACTTCACTTTAATTCGTTTTTTAGATACACTGAAGAACAAGTTGTATCTTTTTGTGAACGAATTGAATGTCCAACATTACTCATATTAGGTGATAAATCCAATTTTCCTATCGTAAGCTCTTTCCCTAACAGAAAATCTGCTGTAAAAAACCTAATGGAAGTCATACTAAGCGGAGGACACCATTTGCATATGGATCACCCGGAAAAAGTGGCACATGTTATACACCAATTTCTAAACGAAGAAACGTCAAAGGATACAAAATGAATTCACCTATTGAAAATCCATCTAGGCATGGATATGAAATCCATCATGATACATGTTTTGGATGTGGAAAAGAGAATCCGCTAGGTTTAGTTGCCGATTTTACGTTCCATGATGAAACTGGCGAAGTAAACTTCACTTACAACTTTAAGAAACTATACAACGGAGCACCTGGTTTCGTCCATGGTGGAATTTTATCAACAATGTTAGACGAAGCTATGGGTGGACTTTGTTTTCATTTAGGTTACATAGTTATGACCGATACAATGAGTTTCAAATTTCACAAGGCTACACCCGTAGAAACAGAACTACTAATACGAGCATGGCCAATCAAAAAGGCCAAAAGAAAAGTCTTATTAGAGTGTGAATTAACTTCTTTAAATGGTGAAATCTTATATGTGAAAGGGGAGGGTGCATTCCATATCCTACCTCCTAGATTTTTCGGAGAAAAATTGACAGGCGGCAAAATAGCGATTGCGAATGAATTATTATCTGTTAATAAATTGAAACGAGCACATCTCTTTGACAGGATAGAAACATGAATCGAAAATTTTACTTAGTAATGATCACCATATTGTTGGTACAATGTTCTGGTGCATCAGTAAAAGATGGGTCAGGCGACCAAGAATTTGAACTTAAATTTACAAAAGGTAAATGGATCCGAACGGAACGATTCAAAAATTCTGGTGGAATCCGAGCAATAGGTGAAGTGAAGGCAGAATGTGGCGGAGCCAAATGCACGGAAGACCAAGTTACAAAATTTGCTCCCGCAAAAATTAAATCATTACCTAAACATGGGATTTGGGAAGAATACATTCAATTTGAACAACCAGGATCCACTGCTGAAAATCCAAAATACAAATCCACACTTGACCAAGTTGGCGAATACATAGATGGTAAAAAAACAGGAATTTGGAAAAAACCAGACCCTGAAGCTCCACAAAAATTCATAGCCGAAACACCTTGGGTAGATGGCAAAAAAGAAGGGATCTCCAAAACTTTTGATAAAATGGGGAATGTGACTTCTGAGACTACCTATGTCGATGACAAAAAAAATGGCCCTTACTACCGAAAGAATAACAAAGGTGAGTGGGTTGAAAAAGGTGCCTTCAAAGAAAATGAAGAGGATGGTGAGTGGACTTATCATTTTGTAGGTGCAGATGGCAATGGAATCAAAACAAAAGTATCGTTTTCAAACGGATTAAAAAATGGCTTAGAAATCAACTACTACAAAGATGGCGCCATCGAATCACAAGGGAATTATTCTTCAGATGTAAGGACGGGACCTTGGAAAATGTTTGGAAATAAAGGTAACATACTTGCGGAAGGTTCTTATTCGAAAAAGGAAAATTCTGAAAATTTAGATATTAAGTATGAAAGAACTGGTATTTGGAAAGAATATTACGCAGATGGAAAACTTTTTGGATCTGGTCCCCGTAAACATACAAGAACAGGCGAGTGGAAGTTTTATTATAAAAATGGTCAGGTCGCATACCATGGAAACATGGCAAACGAAAGTATGTTGGAATCAGCAAAAGTATATGACCAAACAGGGAAAATTCTAGGGGAAGGAAAATTGTTTTTTTCTCTGGTGAAAATTGATGAAGAACTTCAGGATCTCAAACTCAATTATAAACCAAGTATTCCCTTTACATACTTTTATCCATCTGGAAAAAAACGGATGGTCATTCGATCAACAGATGATGCCACCGAATATTCTGAAGATGGAAAAGAATTAGGAAAAGGACCCGTAGAACCACAAGGACGAAAAATGGGTTGTTGGACAATCAGTGGAAAAACTGAATACTATATGATTGATAAACCAATGCCTAAAATGACTGCTTCTCAATGCAAATAGATAAAGAACAAATAAAAGAAATCTCTGATCAAATAAAACTCATTCGATCAGAATTAGCAGAATCCATTTCTGGTATGGATGATGTCATACAATCATTGTTTGTCGGACTCATCACAAACGGACATATCCTATTGGAAGGTATGCCTGGACTTGCAAAAACATTAGTAGCGAAAAATTTAGCATCAATCATTGATGCTAAATTTTCAAGAGTACAATTTACTCCAGACCTATTACCAGCAGATTTAATTGGGACCAATATATTTAATCCAAAAACTTCATCATTTGAAATTAGAAAAGGTCCAATATTTACGAATGTATTATTAGCTGATGAAATTAACAGGGCCCCTGCTAAAGTTCAATCTGCCTTATTACAATGTATGGAAGAAAGGCAGGTATCAATTGCTGACCAAACATTTGACCTTCCCCCTCCATTCTTCGTAATTGCTACACAAAACCCAATTGACCAAGAAGGAACGTACCCACTTCCAGAAGCACAGTTGGATCGATTTTTGTTTAAGGTAAACGTTAGTTATCCGAAATTCGAAGATGAAGTAGCAATTTTACACCAACATGGAAATGTAAATTTCGAAAAAAGATCTCCTAAAAAAATAATGAATCCGAAAGAGATTCAAAAAATTTCGGAAATATCAAACCATGTATTTGTAGATCCAAAGCTCTACGCCTATATAGTTAACTTAACTCGGAACACTCGACCAGAATCAACAGCAGACAAGGATTTGCAAAATTATCTATCACACGGTGTAAGCCCAAGAGCAAGTATTGCCTTACTAAAAGTAAGTAGAATTAATGCTCTGTTAGAAGGTAGGACATTTGTAATGCCTGAAGACATCCAAAGATACTTCCCTGAAATTGTCAAACACAGACTCCACCTAACAATTGATGCAATCAGCGAAGATGTTAGCCCGAATTCAATCATCAAAAGGATTTTAACAATAACGGAAGTTCCTTGAGATGCTGGACCCTGAGTTAAAAAGGTTACTGCAAGTTTTAAAGTGGGAATCAAAAAAGAAATTTATTTCCAACAGACGTGGCCTATTATTCTCAACAGAACGAGGAAGAGGGCTTGATTTTAAAGAAGTAAGAAACTACCAATACGGAGATGATATTCGTTATATTGATTGGAACGTGACTTCTCGCACTGGAGAATTGCATACAAAAGAATTTTATGAAGAAAAAGATGCTACAATTATTATTTTTTTAGATATAAGTTTATCAATGGAAGGGAATAAGGCCACAACATCTTTTCAACTCGCTTTATTTTTAGCATTATTTCATATCAAAAATGGGAATCGTATTTTCATATTAAGTTTTTCCGATCAAAACTTTTCATCCAAAAAATGGCTAAAAACAGAAACCGAAGTTTTTACCTATTTCGAATCAGTAATTAGACAAACACCCGGAACACTCACCAATTATTCCGATGCATACCAATATGTATTTAAAATTCATCCCAAGTATGCAGTTACTTATTGGCTGAGTGACTTCAATAACCTTGGAGAATGGAAAGAATCCTCTTCACTTCCAAAAGTTTGGGACGAATTCGGAATTTGGATATCAGATCCAATTGATGAAATCAATTTTCCATTTTGGTTAAAATCTTTTTTACCTATCTCTCAAGAAATAACAGAAATTAGAAAACCTAATTTATTATACAAAAAAGATTTATCTGCAGTGAAACTCCATTTTGGAAACAAATATATCAAAATAGATCCAAATCAGAAACTACGAAATCAAATTTTACCGTTTTTTAAAGTAAATTATCATGGATAAATTATATTCTATTATTTTATTCTTTGGAATATCTTTACCACTCCTTTCGACTCCAATTGAAAAAATAACGGAAGGAGAAATATACGTAGGTGATTCAATTCAATATTCAATCGAATGGCAAGAAGGAGAAATAACCGATGTTATCTTAGAAGAGGGGAGATTTTACGAAGACAATTCCCGGCCAACTTATGAAATCCAAACTATTTCAAAAGACAAAAACAAAACAATCGCATTGATTTTATTTTTTGTCGCAGGTGATTTTTATCTACCCGTTTCCTGGAAAGAAAATGGCATTGAAACCAATTCAAAATTTAAAATAAACGTAAAAAGCCAACTCTCTGGGCAAGAAACAGAAATTGAAGATATAAACCCACCCATACTGTTTTCAGGGCCATTTGCCCTTAGACTCATAGGCTTAATTGCCTTTACTTTGGTTAATGTATACTTGCTGTACGCACTCTATTTATATTGGAAATCGAAACCAAAAATTGTAGATGCAGTTTGGGAAAAAAATCCCAAACTTTTAGAATCGGCGAAAAGACTTTACCAATTAGAGCAGTATCTTCAATCCGAGACAATCACAGAAAAAGAACTTACATTTAAGATTAGTGAATATCTTAAAGAAGTATTCTCTGAGAAATTCCAAGAAAATCTTCTAGGATGTACTGACACTGAATTTCTAACAATTCTACATGATAAAACACATATACCTGATTCGTCAATCCGCCAGTTGCGACTCTATTTTCGTGACCTCAAATACAATCAAAACCAACAAACCGTATCAAAAGCAGATGCTGATAAAATCTGGACCCAAATCAAAAAGGATTTTATAATCTAACATGGATTATTTCCAAAGGCCATCCCTATTATTTTTAATTTTCCCAATCTTAATTTTATTCTTTTATCAATGGAAAACAAATCCTTTTGGTCCAATATTCTTTATTAAATCAGATAGATTTGAAAAACAAAAAATAACTTTTTGGAACAAACTACGGATATACTCATATCTTGTTTCGGAACTTTTTGTATATTTATCTTTAATTTTAATTACTATTGCTTCTGCAGGTCCCGGGTCAAAATACAATCTAACACCTGATAGCACAAATGGAATTGATATCATGATTGCTTTAGATATATCTGGCTCCATGGTAAATTCTTATGATTTTCTTCCTAAAAATAGGCTATCAGTATCAAAAGAATTACTGAGAGAATTCATCAAAAAAAGAATCTACGATCGAATTGGAATAGTTGTTTTTGCTGGCGCTGCATATTTACAATCACCTTTATCAAGTGATAGATTTGCCTTAGATGAATTGATTACGGATACTTCTAGCGAAGATATTGAAGAACAAGGAACTGCAATTGGCGATGCCTTAGTTTTATCTACATACCGATTGAAAAATTCAGAAGCCAAGTCAAAATTGATCATACTATTAACCGATGGAGTTTCCAATACAGGGAAACTGGATCCAGATACCGCCGCATATACAACAAAAACGTTAGGGGTAAAAGTGTATTGTATTGGGATTGGGAAAGAAGAAGGTCAATATGAAGTCAATTATGAATCCCTACAAAAAATTTCTGCCGACACAAACGGAAAGTTTTTCAGAGCAGAATCTCCTGAGGTGTTAAGTGATGTATTAAATGAAATTAATCGCCTAGAAGTTACTGAACTTCCATCCAAACCTTTAGAAATCCAAGAAACAAAATTCCCAACCTATTTATACTTCGTCTTCTTATTTCTGTTTTTAAACTTAACACTAAAGGTATATCCTTTAAAAGAGAAAATCTAATGGATATTAATACAATAAATTCATTTGGAACAATTGTTGTTTTCATAACCATCCTTGTTTTTAGTATAAAGTCGTTCGTAAATTTTAAAGCGATTCAATTAAAAAAAGAAAAAAATGAGTTTCAAGAACGTATCTTTACATCCAATCAAATATTACTTTCCATTAAATATATATCACTATTCATCGTTTTGATTTTTAGTATCCTTTCCCTATATAAAGTTAAATCAATAGATGTCGAAACAACAAAAGAATTCGAATCCACTGATATTCTTTTTGTGGTTGATGTAAGCCTGTCAATGAATTCCATTGATGTAAGACCTACTCGACTCAAACGATTTCAAGATTTAACAATGAGATTAATTCCTGACTTAAAAGGCAATCGAGTCGGAATCATTGTTTTTGCTGGACAATCCTTCTCCTTCTGTCCTATGACATCCGACCTTTCCGCAGTCTCCGATTACATACAATCTTTAGGTGTCGAAATGGTAGGTTCAAAAGGAACCAACTTAGCGGTAGCGCTAGAAAGAGTGGAGAAGGTTCGTAAAAAAAACAAAGGGATACAATCCACGATTACTGTCATTGTATCTGATGGAGAAGACCATGAAAACCAAACGTTGCCTAATTTAGAAGGTGAGGTGATTGTTTGGGGAATTGGTACTGAAGAAGGTGGTCCCATAGAATTCAGAGATCCAAGTACAGGAAATGGTGGATTTGTGACGTATGATTCAAACTTAGTAGATTCTCCTTACAACGACAATGTTATACAATCTAAATTGAATCTTACACTTTTGGAATCAATCGCTGAAAAATACAATGGAGAGTTTTATAATGTATCCTTTTATACAGACGGTGCTTACCAATTAATTGAAAAAATCAAAACCATGAAAAAAAACAAAATCCAACGGTTTGAAAAATTCAAAAATGAAGATGGAGCACACCCATATCTCCTATTAGCTCTTTTATTTTTTTTCATCGAAAGAATTATATCCATTCTGATACAAAAAAAATCTCCATTAAAATATTTATTGGTTTGTATTGTTTTATTTGCCAACCAAGGTCAATTACAAGCCTGGGAACTTGATCCAGGTGGGAATGCAATCGAAAGAGGTATAAAAGCCTACCAAGAAAAAAAATATATTGAAAGCCAAAAAGAATTTTCGGAAGCAAAACAGCACATCCAAGACGACCCAAGGTTGTTGTTTAATGAATCAGCTAATGCTTATCAACTTGGAAAATTCAAAGAATCGAAAGAATTATCCGAAAAAATACTTTCACATCCTAAATCGAATGCAGATTTAAAATCAAAAGCAAGTTTAACACTTGGGAATATCTATTCAAAAATGGGCCAAACAGAGAATGCACTGAATTCTTATATCGAAAGCCTTAAGCACAATCCAAACCAATTGGCTGCCAAAAAGAATATTGAACATCTAACAAAAAGAAATCAATCAAACCAAAATCCATCACAAAACCAAGGACAAGGCAAAACCCAACCACCAAACTCAGAAAATTCCAAAAACGAAAAAAAGGAAAAACAAAACTCGAAACAGAACCAGTCTGACATGGACAGGATTTTTGATCCTTTTTCACATGATTCCATTCTAAAAAACAAAAAAGGAGGTTCTAATGATAACGAAAAATTTTGGTAACCTCCTTTTTATCAACTTTTTCCTTTTTCTATCTTTCACTACCCAATTACAATCAACAGAGGTGGAATTCTTTTTCCACCCAAATGAATTTTCACTTGGTGAAATCGCAAAATTAGAAGTGAAAGCTTACGGCGACAAAACCTTCCGTACATTAAAAACAAATGTAAACCAAAATGGCGTACGAGTTCGTTATGTGGGGAGTGGAACCGAAACTCAAATCATAAATTTCAAAGTTTCTAAATCACAAATCATTAATTTTTATGTTGATACTGAAAGAGAAGGGAATTTTTATTTACCAGAAATTACAGTTGAATATGACAAAAAAAAATACACTTCACCTCCAATATCGTTTAAAGTAAGCAAAAAAACCAAAAATTCACAAAATGGATTTTTAAAATCGTTTCCCTTTGATTTCGAAGATTCAATTTCAGAAGAAAACCCAGAAGTATCTTTTCACACAAACAAATCTATTTTTTATAAGGGAGAACCAATCGTAGGGTATTTTGTATTGTATTATAACCATTACCGACAGCCGTTTTTAGAAAGAGACCCAAATCAATCTATTTCGTTTCCTTTCTTTCTCTCGGAAACATTGAGACAAGTAACAGTCCAAATCGAAAGAGAGGTAATAAAAAATAATGTACCTAAAAAAACATTAGTTTTTGCAAAAGAAATTTATGGCCTCACAGCCCTTAAATCTGGGACATTCTTACTCGGGAAAACAAAATTCATAACCGGTGATAGTTTAAGGTTTAACTCATTACAAGAAACGATAGAAACAAAACCATCGAAGGTAATTGTCTTAGATTTACCCAATAATGCTCCTTCCCACTTTAAAGGTGCTATTGGAAATTTCAAAATTTATATCAGCAATCCCCCTAAACAAGTACATATTGGAGAAACAGCTTATTTTGAAATTGTGATAGAAGGGGAGGGTGGTCATGAAGGAATTTACCCAATTGAAATTTTGAATCCAAATATTAAATTCATATCCCAATCAAAGACTAAAAATTTCCAACAACTTCCATCTGGTGAATATGGATTTTATTCAAAGGTAAAATTTTTGTACGGGTACCAAGTTTCTAAATTAGAAAAAGAAATGATTGAACCTTTTAAATTTAGTTTTTTCTCTTTAACTGAAAAAAAATACAATACCGTTTCTGTGGCTCTACCCGATTTTCAAATTTTGCCTAAGAGAAAATCAAGTGCAGAACCTATTTCCAAAAGACAGAATACCAGCTTACAACTCCCAATTTTCTATTTAGTTTTACTTGCAGTTTTAGGAGTATTTTGTTATCTAGGAATTAAAAAATACAAACTGGTTTCGGAGACACAATCATTTGTTCGTATGATAGAAAGTTTTGGAAAAAAAAAGAACTTTTTTCTAAATGAATTCTTAGAAAAAAAGGGCATCTCTTCTAACGAATCCACCTGGCTTACAAATTTACTAAATACCGATACCAAAGATTATATTGGATTTTATAAAAGTTTATCCAAAAAAGACAAAACGAAAGTATTAAAAATAATAAAACAATTAAAAATCAAGGAGTAACAAATGTCAGCTGAAGAAAAAGGCAAAATAAGTGTCGAAACAGAAAATATTTTCCCTATCATTAAAAAATGGCTCTATTCGGAGAAGGATATCTTCCTTAGAGAACTTGTATCGAATGCAAGTGATGCTATCACCAAACTGAAAAAAATAGCTTTGAGCGAATCATTCGAAGGCGGCGATGATTACAAAATCAACTTAGATTTTGATGTTGATAACCGTATTTTAACAATAGAAGACAATGGAATTGGAATGACAATTGATGAAGTTAAAAAATACATCAATCAAATTGCATTTTCCGGCGCGACAGACTTTGCAAAACAATACCAAAACGCTGAAAACAAAGCAGAGATCATAGGTCATTTTGGACTAGGTTTTTACTCAAGTTTTATGGTTTCAAAACAAGTCACTATTGAAACTAAGTCATATAAGTCTGACCAAGCAGCAGTTATGTGGTCAAGTGAATCGGGAACAGAATTTTCTATCACACCCATTGATAAAATCACAAGAGGGACTAAAATTTCCCTATATTTAGACAATGAATCAGGCGAATACCTTGATAAATGGAAACTAAAAGAGCTAATCAAAAAATATTGTGATTTTCTACCTGTTTCCATTTTCGTTCAAGGAGAAAAGGCAAACAGAGAAAAACCACTTTGGTCAGGTGAACCATCCAAAATTTCGCAAGAAGAATATGCAGATTTTTATTCTTATCTATTTCCGTTCTCTGGTGAATCATTATTTCACATCCATCTAAATGTAGATTATCCATTTCGTTTGCAGGGAATTCTTTATTTTCCCAAACTTACACATGAACTTGAAGCCTCAAAGAACGGGATTAAACTTTTTTGTAACCATGTTTTCGTAAGTGACAATGCAAGCGAATTGATCCCTCAATTTCTAACGATTTTAAAAGGAACGATAGACATTCCAGACTTACCTTTGAATGTCTCTCGCTCCTACTTACAAAATGATCCCTTGGTCAAAAAAATCTCTAATCATATCATCAAAAAGGTTGCAGACCGATTGATAGATGATTTTAAGAAAAACCGAAATAAATACGAAGAAAATTGGAACGATATTGCCATTTTTGTGAAATATGGCGCACTAACTGACGAAAAATTTTACGATGCCATGAAAGACCATTTAATTTTTAAAAATTCTGAAAATGGTTATTCTACCGTATCTGAATATTGGGAAAAAAATAAAGAGAAGAACCAAAACAAAATATTTTATGCAAATGAAACAGAAATGGGATCTGTTTATATGGAGTTACTTAAGTCTCAAGGATTAGAAGCCCTACTTGTTGATTCCAAAATTGATTCTCATCTCATACAACATTTGGAAACAAAAAATCCAGATTGGAAATTCCAAAGAGTTGATTCTGAAATTGCAGACCAAGTATTGGATAAAGACTCAAAAAACGATTTAGTAAACGAAGCAAACGAAACGGAAGTTAGCAGAATTTCCAAACTCTTTGAATCAGCTCTCCCAAAAGAAGGCGTTCAAGTCAAAGTAGAAGCATTAAAATCAGTAGATGTCCCAGGGGTAATTTTATTACCGGAATTTATGCGTAGAATGACTGAAATGAATTCTATGTTCAATCGGGAAGATACAAAATCTATGTTAAGATCCCATACCCTGATGGTAAACTCAAAATCGCCACTTGTGAAATCCGCCTTACAAGCGTTTGAGGGAATAAATCCAGATAAAGGTAAAAAACTAGCGAGAGTCATATACGATCTATCATTACTTTCTGCCAAGGTAATGGACGAAAAAGAAGTCTCGGAGTATACTAAAAGAACTACAGAATTCCTTCAGGAGATTTTTTCTTCGTAAGGTAAATTCCTATCATAATGATTTGGCAACGATTCCCATAAGTGGAATTGTTGCCATGTGATCCAGATTTGTATAACAAGTCGACTAAGCTCGTTACCGGTTGTGGTAGCCTACAAAAAAGGTTACTTTGAAGAATTTGGAGTTAAAGTTACACTCCACGTCAACACTCACCACAAAGCAATCCTTCCATTATTAGACGCCGGTCGAGTAGAAGCTGGAGAAGTCCCAACCATCGCTTATCTCCAAGAAAGTCTTTTAAAAAAATCAAAACTCAAACGAATTTATAAGGGAATTTACCTTTACCATTCACCGTTATCCTTTTATTCCAGATTCCAATTCAAACCTGAAGATCTTACTAGAAATAAAGCTTATATTCTACCTGTACCTCATATCAATTCTGTAGAAAGATTATTTGCAGAAAAATTTCTTGAAGACTATGCTCCAAAAAATCCTGTCAAAGTTCGTTATATAGATACGCCTGGTTTTTTAGAAGAAAAAGAGTTTTTAAAACCAAACTGCCTGGGCCTTGTATCAGATCCTTTTTCTAGTCCGTTTCTACGAAACTTTCAAGACTTTGCAAACACATTAGAACTTCCTATCTTACAAAAAGAGATTTTATATCCATCCACCTTACTTGCGTTTAGTGGCGATGCCATTCTAAAAACTGGTAGGGAAGTTTCTGGTGTTTTACTCGCAGTCAAAAAGGCAATTGATTTTTTACAGAATTCCAACAAGGATTATCATGGAAATTTATGGGAAGATTTACAACTTTCTCATTTTTATCCACATTTAAGAGTAGGGGAGACAAAAAACCTATTAACAGATCATCCATTGATCAAAAAGGGAGTATTCTCTTACCACGGAGATGAATCCTCACTTTTTCCTTTACTTAAAGATGTATATTTTCGATTGATTCGACGAGTAATACAACCGGAAGCTGTTCAATCTGCATTGGATTTTGATGAAATTTTATCTGCACTAGAGCCAAAAAAAGTTTTTGATGTGAGAAAATTATCAAGTTTTCAAGAACCATTAAATGTTAAATTGCATGCACCCTCTCAAATCAATTATAGAAAACTCAATGCTGTAAGGCATTTAATCGTTGATGTAAACTCACTAGTGTTAGATATGCTTCAAGGAAATTATAACTCGAGGCTCAATACCGACGAAACATTACAACTAGACAATAGAGTTAAAGTTTTAGTAAACTCAATGTTAGATTCTTTTAATGCAAAGATTGAATTACAAAGAGAAGAAATTACCGAATTAGAAAACTTAATTTCAATTTTAGAAATCAAACTAGACCGATCAGCTGTCGATTTACAATATTCAGAAGAAAAGTATCGTTATTTATTTGAATTTTCAAGAGAAGCAATTGCTCTCGTCGATGCAGATACAGGTAGTATACTCGAAGCAAATAATCAATTTAGATCTCTAACTGGATATACCAGAGGTGACATTACTAAAATGAATATTGAAGATATTATTTTGGGTAACCAAGTATCGAACCAACTAAGATTTGGAACAGATTTGTCCTCAGACACGATGTTGTCACTACCTGATGTAGAAATATTAGCAAAAGATGGATCTAAGCTTGAAGTAGACATCAGCTTCACATCAATTCTTCTATCTCCGAAAAAAAGATACCAAGTCCAATTCCGACCAAATTCAGAAAGGAAAGAACAAGAACGCCTGCAACACGAATTTATTTCCAATGTCAGCCATGAACTTCGTAGCCCCATGACAAACATTCGAGGTTATTTAGAATTTTTTAAATCAGATTCATCGTTACCTTTTAACGAAGAACATATCAATATGTTAGAAGTAATTGATAAAAATGCAAAAAGGCTTAGTTTTTTAATCGAAAACCTACTAAAACTCACAACATCTCGCGAAAAAGACAAAGAAGCAGAAGTCATTGAATTTTTCGACCCTGTCCCAGTCATAGAAGATGTTATACACATGAACTCTCACCTTGCAAAAGGAAAACCTATCGAGTGGGAACTTTCTTTAAAAAAAGGACTTCTCATTCGAGGGATCAAATTTGAATTTTCCCAAATCATTACTAACCTCTATGTGAATGCATTAAAGTACACATTCAAAGGTAAAATTGGAATTTCATTACGTGAGTCCAATGGAAAAATGGAAATCATTGTTGAGGATACTGGCATTGGGATCGATCCCAATTATAAAAACCAAATCTTTGATCGTTTTTTTAGAATCCCTTCCACAGATAATAGAAAAATTGGTGGGACAGGTCTTGGTTTATCCATCGTAAAATCTTTAGTGGAAAAAATGTCAGGTGAAATCTTTGTTGAAAGTACGATGGGAGAAGGTAGTAAATTTACGATCCACTTTCCTATCGTTAATGCGAACGTTTAATTACCTTCTTTTTTTTAGGTGCCGGTTTTTTCTTATCTGGAATTTTCGATTTTTGTTTCGATTGTTTAGCATGTTTTGCATTTAGAGTAACTGGTATATTCTGAATATCCAAATTCATTTTTGATAACAAAACTGACAATTCCATCATCTCTCGAGTTCCCAGTAAATGCATCATAGCCAATGCTTGGTCCATACCCAATTTCTTAAAAATTTCTAAGACATTTGTAACTCCAAAAAACTTCAATAGGATTGGTAATTCTTCTAACCCTCGTTGTTTGATCCACTTTTTACAATCGGGAACCGACAGTTCATTTACTAGTTGGATGATTGGTTGTAATTGGATTTTATCAACCAACCATAAAAAATCCCGCATTGGGATTTCTTTTAATAAGGCAATGGACTTTGGGATGCCAAGGGATTTTAAAACTTCAACACTTGCTTCTGGTCCTAATGTTTTCGCCAAAAGACCTACATCATGAGGAGGGATACTTTTCGAAACAATTGCCAAATCAACTATCGAAAGAGAATGAATGAAATAAACTAAATCATCATCATCATTTTCACGAATCATCTCCACTAAGATTTTTTCTGGAATTTGATTCACTAATTCAACAACGGTTTCTTCACTTAATTTTTGAGTGAGGACGATGAGCCGTTCTTTTGGCACTTTCCCAGTCAAAGAAAGGAGTTTTTCGTATCCTAAATTTTTCAATATTTGGAAAGATTTTTTTGGCCCTAGTTTTTCTAAATACTGATACACCGTTTGAATGGTTACGAGAACTTCTTTCATTTGCCCCAACTTTGGATACAAACTGTCAGAATCTTGTTAAAATTCCAGAGAAATTCCTTTCAAAATCTATTAAATTTTACAAAATGGGAGTGTGAAACTGCGCGAGCTTTGGATTGTAATCTTTTTTTTCATTTTAGGAGTTTTTGGGATCGTTTATTTCAAAACGGCACCCTATCAGCATTCTTTATCGTCCTTAATCGGGATATGGGAAGGGTTTTATGAAATTAATCCAAACTTAGTAAATTCCAGTTTTGTGATTTATAAGTCGGGGGGATATGACGGACAATTTTTTTATTTCCTCGCAAAAGATTTGTTTTATGAGAATGAATGGAGTTTGATCGTAGATAGTTTTTATTTCCGATATCATAGAATCGGATTATCGTTTATCACAGGGCTTGTCTCCCATTTTATTGGTAGCGAACATTACCCTCTCATTACGCTTGTTATTTTATTTTTCACTTTCATTGGATCCATTTATTGTTTGTATCAATTATTACCAAATGATTCCAAGTGGATTGTTTTGTTTTACATCTTATCTCCTTATTCCTTAAACTCCAACCTATTGCTCGTAGCTGATTCGTTATTTGTTAGCTTGGCAATCATCGGATTTTACTTTTACAAAGAAAAAAAATTCATGATCTCAATTCTCTTTTTCTTAGCCACGGTATTCACTCGGGAACTTGGCGTTTTATTTTTAGCTCCAATTGTATTGGTTGCCTTCTATAAAAAAGACTGGAAACAAGTTTTTCTTTTTTCAACACCTGGGATATTATTTTTAGCCTTTTTGTTTTATGGCTGGTTACAAACTCCAAACCATTTAGGGACAAACCCTCTTGGGTTTCGTGATATGACTGATTTTCCTTTATTTGGCTTTGTGAAAAGTTTTTTCGACCAAAATACTTTTCAATTTAAACTAAAAGAAATTCCGAAGTTACTCTTTATGATTTCTTTTTTATCAATGGGTTTCGTCTGTTATACATCTATCCGTAACTCAGTTTTAAAGGATATAAATCTACTTTTCCCAATAATTGGAAGTTTACTCGTGATCTTAATTGCAGAAGAAGGGTATTGGAGGTCTTTTGATAACCTCAGTCGCATGTTTACTTTAATATTACCGTTTTCATTTTTACTCACTGATGTAACAAAGAGAAAAAGTTTTTGGATTTTTCTTGGAACTTCATTGTTGTTATTTATTTTTCTTATCATTCGAATTTTATTCATTACCCAAACAAAGGAATACTTTTTAGCCTTATGATCTCATTAGCCTATTCACCATGCCCAAACGACACCTTCCTTTTTTATCATTTGATTCGTAACACAAATTATCCTGTCAAAGAAGAATTGTATGATGTAGAGAATCTTAATGAATTTGCTTTTGAAGGTAAGTTTCCCGTGACAAAACTTTCGTTTGCGGCGTTTTTTCATATCATCGACAAATATATTTTATTGGAAACTGGTTCTGCTTTGGGAAGAGGTTGTGGTCCAATCCTTGTTAGGAAAAAAAACACAAATACCAATTTAGAGAACTACACAGCACTTTATATACCAGGTCAATTAACAACTGCAAACTTACTTTTGTCATTATACACAGATGGAAACCACAAACCAACTGCACTTCGTTACGATGAAATCATCCCAAAACTACTCAAAGAAGAGAATAGTTTAGGTGTGATCATACACGAAGAAAGGTTTACATACGAAGAAAGGGGACTTGAGAAAGTCGTTGATTTAGGGGAATGGTGGGAAAAGTCTACTGGTTATCCAATTCCACTTGGAGCCATTGCGATCAGGCGGGATATGCCTAGAGAAGAAGCGCTCCAATTCCAAAAAGAATTACAAAAAAGCCTAAGAGATGCTTATAATGAACCAAAAGAAATGATGGAATATATCCGCAAAAATTCACAAAACAAAGAGGATTCTGTAATTCGTTCACACATCAATTTATATGTGAACGAGTTCACAAAGAATTTAGGGAAGGAAGGGCATGAAGCAGTGACTTATCTTTTCCAAAGGGCAATTGAGGCAGGTTTCATTCAAAAACCCGCCAAACAATTAGAAATATTCTTAGGAGAAAGTTAACATACAAAGGATATGACCTTTGTCTCGTTTACAAGCTTCCATTGCTTTAGCCACTAACATACCTGGTTTTAATTTGGAAGGGTCAGCTTTAACAGCATGACCAGAGGAAAGCCCCGAAACCAAAAGATCACCAGGATAAATGGGAACCTGTGTTGCATCCACATGGATCTTGGTCATTCCAAGTAATGCCACAAGTACATATTCCACACCCTTTTCTTTTTTACCAAACACAAGATTTGCGTTTGTAACAGCGACACCAATTACATTGGTAGAGTAGGGATGTTTTGACCTTCCAAGAACACCTGTTTCTTCCGTTGCGACTAGTATGTCACCAGAAGTAATCACGTCTTTTCCATCGAGCCTAAAATATCGAGCAATACATTCTTCTCCACCTTCTTTTGTTACACGAAGGTTACCTTCAAAAACGGATTCTCCATTGGCATAAATTGCCTTCCCAGAACCTGTTAAATCATATTCAGGAATTCCTTTCCCATCAACGATAACGGCAAAATCAGATTGAGATACAAATCGCCCACCAGGTGACGTTGTACCGGCACCTAAGATTCCTGCAGATCGGGAAGATTCTTTTCCTTTTGTTATTCCATACACACCAACAGAATCTCCAAAACCGATAACACCTAATCCAGAAGAGACTCCGACAAGCCCAGAACCATTTTTACTGTTTTTACCATAAATGATCGCATCATTGGCTTGGGGAGGCACAAACCCTTTGGAACTAGATTCTGCTTCTCCTGTAATTTTTAATAAACCAGTGTGGGTATTAAAATCATGTTCTTTTTCCGCATAGGGATGGGTATGCGGTTTTGGTTCTCTTTTATCTGATAATCTTGGATCATCAGATAATACAATTTTGCCTGGAACCGATTCTCCGTGATTGGCAAGTATTACAATGCCCGCCTCGTCAAACCCCGCTCTTGCAAGGCGTTTATCATTCCCTTGGACAACAACACCAGCTTTGTTTTCTCCAGAATGAGCTAATTGGACAATTCCATGTGATTCTGTATTTGCCAGTTTAAGGCGTTTATCATTCCCTTGGACAACTGTATTAACTTCTTCACCACCGTTTGGAGCAAGTTGGACAATCCCTTTTGCTGTAGTGGTTGCATCTTTTAACCTGGGGTCATCACCAGTTACCACTTTATCAACTGTGGTCTCACCAGATTCTGCAAGTTGGACAAGACCAACGGATTTTTTTGTCGCAACTTTTAATCTAGAGTCATTTCCTTGAACGACTACACCTGGCCTGGTTTCTCCATCTAATGCGAGTTCCACGATCCCTGGGTGCTCAGTCGAAGCATTCCGTAAACGTTCATCATCTGACTGAACCACGAGACCAGGCCTTGCTTCTCCAGTACGTGCAAGTCGCACAAGACCGTGAGTAAGTTCAGTAGCGATTTTTAGGCGTTTATCATTCCCTTGGACAGCAACTCCTGCTTTTTCTTCTCCATCCGAAGCAAGTTCCACAATCCCACGATATTCTGTGGTTGCATCTCGTAACCTTCTGTCATTGGACTGAACAACAACACCTTCCTTCACTTCACCATCTACAGCTAGACGAATGATACCAGATCTGAGCACAGATGCATAGGGAAGTGGTTCTCTTGTTGGGCCACCCGATTCTTTTTTATCAGCACTAGAATAAAGTTCGATCTCTATGACTTCGGTGATGTATTCTTTTTTATTTGGTTGTTTCTCATCGATGAATACAATTTTCAAAAATCTCAAATTAACTGGAGGAAATCGCCATTTATACCAAGTGCCTGGCTCTGATAAAAAATAATTCTCTTCATGTAATTGGTGCCAAGTAAGATCATCTTCGCTATAATACACGATGAATCTTTCAGGGAAATTGGTGATAGGATCGTTTTTAGTTAACATCCGAAATTCTTCGATGCGGTTTACGGATCCCATATCTAATATCACGTATTCGTCTGCTGGTTCTTCCTTTTTTTTAGAAGACCAACCATAATCAGGCCTAGTATCAAATAAGTTTTCTTTTACAAAAAGCCGATCTAATTCCGAGCTTACTTGCATGGACTGG
Organism: Leptospira sp. WS39.C2; assembly: GCF_040833965.1. Lineage (NCBI taxonomy): Bacteria > Pseudomonadati > Spirochaetota > Leptospiria > Leptospirales > Leptospiraceae > Leptospira > Leptospira iowaensis. The sequence continues at coordinate 3,311 of NZ_CP162143.1, read as the reverse complement.
ACCCCACTGACTAAAATCTTCAGTGGCCCAAAACTAATACGATTTTTCCCATTACTTGCTTTTCTTGAAATCTTAGAAATGAATTTCACATAACGAGCGCTAGTTAAAGAAAATAACCATTTAGCTGAGGTTTTGAATGATTTTCGGAAAGATGACTCTTGTAAAATGGGTTCCCAATACTTTCCGTCATGTGACAATTCAAATCGGAAGGAGTCTGGAAAAAAATCCAAACCATCTTTACCGGGAAGTAACTCGATCCCATTAAAAAAAACAACATCATCAAATTGGAATATGATCGAAGAGAGGGAAGATTGTTCTTTCTCTTCAAAAAATGACAAAAACTCATTATTTTTGATTTCGTAGGTTCCCGTAGTTGATACGGACTGGATGGGCAAAGAGTAGGGGTGGCTTGTGCGAATTAAATGATCTTTCATGCGCTTTTTCAGTTATGATTCCTTCCAAAAAATACCGTTTTTCTATTCAGTCTATCGAATTTCACCGACACGAGATCCTTCTTCCTTTTCTGTAAAAACGACGAGGGCTTGTGGTTTGACTTTTTCCGTAAAATACATCTGAATGATCTGGCGCAAATGGCCAAGAATCGGCGAGGTCACGATGATCACATTCCCGTCCATTTCCGCACGTATCCCTTCCAATTGCCGGAACGAAGATTCCGTTAGTTCTTTGGACGCCCATTTTAAAAAACCTGACCAAGAGGCTGGGTGGGGGAGGATGAATTCATGGTTTTGGTTATGCCCAGAATTAAGCACTTCCTTTTGCTGTAAGGCAACCAATTCCCGGCAAAGGGTCTGGACGTAATTTACATTTGATTCCATGTGTAAATTGACTGCCTTGCGGTAGGCTTCTAGCGCAATTTCAGGACCAAACAAATTGACCAATTTTTCAAAATCTTTCTTCTCTTCTTTTGTTTGTCCAATTCCCTCATTCGATCCTTTGGGTGTTGGTACATTGTTTGTATTTGATATAGTTATATTAATATGGTTAGGGGTTACGTCCAGACCCCCCTTCGCCGGCATTCCTGAACCCCCAGAGGATTCGGTTTCGATACCCTTGGGGTGTATTTGTGTATCCCCCAGAGGGGTAATCCTGGAACCCTCATAGTGGAAGGAAAAGTGATACCTTGTTGAGGTTCGGCCACTCCCTGGGACTTGGTACAAAAGCCCTGCACGGGTTAATTCTTTTTTCGCGGAAACAATGGATTTTTTAGTTTTGAAACCAGTGAGCCTCATTAGAGTTTCTGTATTCGGCCAAACTGGTTTGAAGTTATAATCACTGAATTTCAAAAGCACTGGGTATAGGGTCTTAGCGGCATGGGATAACCCTGCCCATACACCAGAATCAATGATGTCGGTCATCAGACGGATATAGGGATGACGCTGGTCGCTCACGAAGCTCCTCCGTTTTTTCTGCAAAAATGAAACTAAATTTAAGCAAAAACTTCGAAGGAGTTGACATTATCTGACATAATGTTAATTATGTCTCATCCAACAACATTCCTTCGGGAAACCCCGACCCCCTGGTCTACCAGGGGATTTTTTTATAAATCGGGTTGGGGCAAAACTACCCCCCATACCTTTTCAGTTACGAAAAGGCAATTGCTCAAACCAATCAAAACTTTTATTATGTCACATTATTGTCGGATTCTGGTAACTGTCAAGTTCGTACAGTATTTTTCCCTATTCGGGCTGAAAATTTTTTTCCTAAGTACTTGACTGCTAAGTACTTGTTTGGGTTAGGCGGAATCTCCGTATTTTTTGGAAAGTTCCTTGCGTATGAATTTGTAAATGTCGCCAAGTAGGATTTCATCTTCTGATTGGATTTGGATTCCATTGTTTGTACGTCGGATCTTATAACCTGAGAGTGGTGAAGATTTGATGTTTGTTGGAACTCCCGTTTTTGTCTGTTTGTTGAAGTCTTTGGCATCTTTGACGGTTTTTAATGCTCCTTTGTGGTAAAGGGTTAGAAACTCATCAAGACTACCTTTTTTCGCGGCTTGGGCAGCTTGTACGAGTAAGTTTTTATTATAGATTTCGTTCTTTTTGCATTTTTCTAAATCAACCTTTGACATAGAGGTGATGGAAAGCACTTCAGTCATATAACTTCTGCTTTTCCCAAAAAGGTCACCCAATTCTTGGTCGGTATATTGGTATGAATTTTTTAAAAAGAGTAGGGCATCCACTTCCTCATAGGGGGATAAATTTTCCCTTTGTAGGTTTTCAATCACTGCTAGTTTATAAATTTCTTTGTCGGGCCTGTTGAGGATCTTACATTCAATTTCAGCCCAGCCGAGGGATTTTGCTGCATGAAAACGTCTCTCGCCAGCTATGATTTTATAACTTCCTTCTTTTTCCCCTTTGGAGACAATGATGGGTTGGAGTAAACCATCTGCCTTTAAGGATTGTGCCAATTCTTCAATGCCTTTTTTTCGTTCCTGGCGGGGCTGGTGTTCGGAAGGTTGGATTCTATCCATTCGGATGGTCCGGATGGTACCATCCAAATTTTCCGCTTGGTAGATGTCGGCTAGAGTCCCTAAACGTTTACTTTTTAAGCTCATTTAAAACCTCCTCAATAAAACCTTCATATTCTTGCGATTGCCTGGAGGACCGGTTGTAATCAAAAACTGATTTTTTTGCGAGGTGGCTTTCTCCGATGGCAACACCATCGGAAATTGTATGCTCAAAGATTCTGAAGTATTTTGTCAGTACGGGAAGGATAGTTTTCGTAAGTAGGGTTTGGGGTTTTAATTGGGTAATGAGAGCCCCTAAGATTTCCAGATCAGGGTTGATCCTTTTTTTGATCGAAGAAATGGTTTGTTGCAAACCCATGATCCCATCCATTGAAAATTTTTCTGCTTGGAGGGGGATGAGAACAAAGTTTGCCGCTACTAGGCTATTGACTGTAAAAATCGAAAGAGAAGGAGGGCAGTCGATGATGACAAAGTCAAAATCTTTTAAGCCAGCAAGTGAGTCTCTCAGGATATAAGGAGCTTCCACCGAGTTCACCGAAACTGTTTCCATTTCCGCCAAACGCATGCTAGATGGCGCAATCCACAAATGCTCGTTATACGCTGGAGTGATGATGTCTTTGATATTGGCGGAGTTCTGGAAAAGATGGGCTAGGTCTTTTTCAACGGTTTCGGGATTCAAAAAAATTCCTGTAGAATTTGCTTGAGGGTCCATATCGATGAGTAAAGTTTTGAGATTTCGGCGAGCCAATCCCATGGCAAGATTCAAAGAAGTAGTCGTTTTTCCCTCTCCGCCTTTCTGATTAGCAACTGCAATGGTGATCAT